>NZ_QCZL01000002.1:0-368291 GCF_003634395.1 Yersinia sp. IP36721 | reverse complement strand
GGATGATTTAATCTCTTATGCACTTAAAAAGATGAAGCCGTTGGAGTTTGCAGAAGATCTTAACATTAGCCTTGGCGCTGTTGGCCCAACGCTGAACGACTGGAAAAGCTATGTCATTAAACTTTACGAAACAGATACAAGTGCTGATGAAATTGAGTGGCCACTAAAGCCTGAGTGATTTGGAATATTTGGCAGGGACGCCGGTCGGATCTGGCTTGTGCTGGTCGATTTTGGCCAGCCTTAAATCTGAGCTTGTGCTTTTATAAAAACCATACTGGTTTCGGCAGGTAAGGGCGTGTTTATCATTGTATCCAGTAGTGATAATATGGTTACTCATTTCGTGGCGAGTTAGAAGACACAAAACGATATGTGTACCAAGTTGCGTACCAATTTAACAAGCGTGGGTTAAATTGCGAATGCAACTATTTGAATTCAAACAATAATTGTATATTACATGTGATCTGTCGTGTGGGTCACCACTGTAAATAAGGAATTAGAATGCCCGTAATTACCCTTCCTGATGGCAGCCAACGTCATTTTGACAAAGCTGTTTCTGTGCTTGATGTCGCTATGGATATCGGCCCCGGGTTAGCAAAAGCCTGTATCGCTGGCCGTGTAAACGGTGAGTTGGTGGATGCCACCGATCTGATCGAATCCGATGCGCAATTAGCCATTATTACCACCAAAGACGCCGAAGGGCTGGAAATTCTCCGCCATTCCTGTGCGCATTTGTTGGGACATGCTATCAAGCAGCTGTGGCCAAACACCAAAATGGCGATTGGTCCGACTATCGACAACGGTTTCTATTATGACGTCGATTTGGAACAGACCCTGACGCAGGAAGACCTGGATCTGCTGGAAAAGCGGATGCATGAGCTCGCTGACAAAGATTATGATGTGATCAAGAAGAAAGTGAGCTGGCAGGAAGCTCGCGATATTTTTGCAGCCCGTGGTGAAGAATATAAAGTGGCGATTCTCGATGAGAATATCAGCCGCGACGATCGCCCTGGACTGTATCATCATGAAGAATATGTCGATATGTGCCGTGGTCCACATGTACCGAACATGCGCTTCTGCCATCATTTTAAATTGCAAAAAACCTCCGGTGCCTACTGGCGCGGCGATAGTAAAAATAAAATGTTGCAGCGCATCTACGGCACCGCGTGGGGTGATAAAAAGCAGCTAAACGCCTATTTGCAGCGTCTGGAGGAGGCTGCCAAGCGTGACCACCGTAAAATCGGCAAACAGCTTGACCTCTACCACATGCAGGAAGAAGCGCCTGGTATGGTGTTCTGGCATAACGACGGTTGGACTATCTTCCGCGAGCTGGAAACCTTTGTGCGGATGAAGCTCAAAGAGTATCAATATCAGGAAGTTAAAGGCCCATTCATGATGGACCGCGTACTGTGGGAAAAAACCGGTCACTGGGAAAACTATGCTGAGCATATGTTTACCACTTCATCGGAAAACCGCGAGTACTGCATTAAGCCAATGAACTGCCCAGGGCACGTACAGATCTTCAACCAAGGGTTGAAATCTTACCGTGACCTGCCGCTGCGTATGGCAGAATTTGGTAGCTGTCACCGTAACGAACCGTCCGGTGCTTTGCATGGCCTGATGCGCGTGCGTGGCTTTACTCAGGACGATGCTCACGTTTTCTGTACTGAAGAACAGGTTCGCGATGAAGTAAATAGCTGTATTAAGATGGTGTACGATATGTACAGCACCTTCGGCTTTGAAAAAATCGTGGTGAAACTGTCTACTCGCCCAGAAAAACGTATCGGTAGCGACGAACTCTGGACTCGGGCTGAAGAAGATTTGGCCGCCGCGCTGACTGAAAATGGTATTCCGTTTGATTATCAGCCGGGTGAAGGGGCGTTCTACGGGCCAAAAATTGAGTTTACTCTGCATGATTGTTTGGATCGTGCGTGGCAGTGTGGTACCGTACAGCTCGATTTCTCATTACCGGGTCGCTTAAGTGCG
The DNA here is from genome assembly GCF_003634395.1 of Yersinia sp. IP36721. Taxonomy (NCBI): domain Bacteria; kingdom Pseudomonadati; phylum Pseudomonadota; class Gammaproteobacteria; order Enterobacterales; family Yersiniaceae; genus Yersinia; species Yersinia sp. IP36721. The sequence continues at coordinate 366,308 of NZ_QCZL01000002.1, read as the reverse complement.
TCTTACATCGGCGAAAACAACGATCGCCAGGTTCCGGTTATGATTCACCGGGCAATTTTAGGGTCAATGGAGCGCTTCATCGGTATTTTAACCGAAGAATATGCCGGCTTCTTCCCTACCTGGATTGCTCCGGTACAAGTTGTAGTGATGAATATCACTGATAGCCAAGCTGAATATGTCCAAGAAGTAACCAAAAAACTGCAAGATGCAGGGATTAGGGTGAAAGCGGACTTGAGAAACGAGAAGATTGGCTTTAAAATTCGTGAACATACGTTGCGTCGGGTTCCCTATATGTTGGTTTGCGGCGATAAAGAGATCGAATCAGGCAAAGTTGCCGTTCGTACTCGTCGCGGTAAAGACTTGGGAAGCGTGGATGTCAACGTGGTCGTAGACAAGCTGCTAACAGAGATTCGCAGCCGTAGTCTTCATCAACTGGAGGAATAAAGTATTAAAGGCGGAAAACGAGTTCAACCGGCGCGTCCTAATCGCATTAACAAAGAGATTCGCGCCACAGAAGTTCGCTTAACAGGCGTTGATGGTGAGCAGATTGGCATTGTCAGTCTGAATGAAGCTCTTGAAAAAGCCGAGGAAGCTGGTGTTGATTTAGTAGAAATCAGTCCGAATGCCGAGCCGCCGGTTTGCCGTATTATGGATTACGGCAAGTTCCTCTACGAGAAGAGCAAATCGACGAAAGAACAGAAGAAGAAGCAAAAAGTTATTCAGGTCAAGGAAATCAAATTCCGTCCTGGTACCGATGATGGCGACTATCAGGTCAAACTACGCAACCTGATTCGCTTTCTGGAAGATGGCGATAAAGCCAAAATCACCCTGCGGTTCCGTGGGCGTGAAATGGCGCACCAGCAGATCGGTATGGAAGTGCTTAACCGCGTCCGTAAAGACCTGTGTGAAGATTCTGATCTGGCCGTTGTCGAGTCCTTCCCGACTCGTATCGAAGGCCGTCAGATGATCATGGTGCTCGCACCTAAGAAGAGACAGTAAGGCATTCAAGTAACAGGTTTCATGGCACCTTGTGCGCTATGATCCTGTTCGCCTAGCTAGCTCGTTGTAATTAACAATGCGAAGTGGATATATTCAATGCCAAAGATTAAGACAGTACGCGGCGCCGCTAAGCGCTTCAAAAAGACCGCCAACGGTGGTTTTAAGCGTAAGCATGCTAACCTGCGTCATATTTTGACCAAAAAAGCTACTAAGCGTAAACGTCATTTACGTCCTAAAGGCCTGGTATCTAAGAACGATCTGGGTCTGGTCGTGGCATGTCTGCCGTACGCATAAGTATTTTTGGTTTGAATTAAGACGATAGGAGAAGTACATGGCTCGCGTAAAACGTGGTGTGGTAGCACGTGCACGTCACAAAAAGATTTTAAAGCAGGCGAAAGGTTACTACGGTGCCCGTTCGCGCGTATATCGTGTTGCATTCCAGGCAGTGATCAAGGCAGGCCAATACGCCTACCGTGACCGCCGTCAACGGAAGCGTCAATTCCGCCAACTGTGGATTGCACGTATTAACGCAGCTGCTCGTCAGAGCGGTCTGTCTTACAGCCGTTTCATCAATGGTCTGAAAAAGGCTTCTGTTGAAATCGACCGTAAGATCCTGGCTGACATCGCAGTATTCGACAAAGTGGCATTTGCCGCTCTGGTAGAAAAAGCGAAAGCAGCTCTGGCGTAAGTCAGAATGAAAGAGGGAGCTTGCTCCCTCTTTTGATCTTTGTAACCTTGGCAAATTTTGTCAGGATAACTAATCAGTCAACAGATTTATCGTTCAACAGCGTTTTGTTATTCGTAAGGTTAGATAATGATGCAATCAGTTATTTTCCGTTTCTTTTTTTACTTTAGCACCTGATTTTAGGAGGCTTGCGCGTAAGAAAAGAAACGAAAAGTAGCGCCGAAGCCTCCCACCGTGGAGGCTTTTTTGTTTCTATAACTCAAGTATGTGTTTGATCCTATTGAACCAAGGTTTCCAATTCTGGCAGCACGCAGTAAAATATGTGCCAGAAGATCAATATCTTGTTGTTCGATAACGTCTTGGCCGTTGTAGGACAGGGCGCAATAGAGCGAATTTTACACAAAACAGTTTTATCCAGCGGTTTAAATAGCAGTTTAATAACTACAAGCGGGCCATACCGGCCAGAGGAAGAGGAAAACAATGCCACATCTCGCAGAGCTGGTTGCCAGAGCTAAAGCAGCCGTAGAAGAGGCCCAGGATGTTGCCGCGTTGGATTTGGTGCGCGTCGAATATCTAGGCAAAAAAGGCCATTTGACCCTCCAAATGACGTCGCTACGTGAGCTGCCAGCCGAAGATCGCCCAGCAGCAGGTGCCGTGATTAATCAGGCAAAACAAGAGGTTCAGGAAGCGTTGAATGCGCGCAAGGAACTGCTGGAATCAGCGGTTCTGAACGCGCGGTTGGCTCAAGAAACTATCGATGTCTCGCTGCCTGGCCGCCGAATGGAAAACGGGGGCCTGCATCCGGTTACCCGTACCATCGATCGCATCGAAACCTTCTTTGGTGAGCTGGGCTTCTCCGTGGCGTCAGGCCCGGAAATCGAAGATGACTATCATAATTTTGATGCGCTGAATATTCCGGCTCATCATCCGGCGCGTGCCGATCATGATACCTTCTGGTTCGATGCAACGCGTTTGTTGCGTACCCAGACTTCAGGTGTGCAGATTCGTACCATGCAGGGCCAGCAGCCGCCAATCCGTATTATTGTTCCTGGCCGGGTTTATCGTAATGACTACGACCAAACGCACACTCCCATGTTCCATCAGATGGAAGGTTTGATTGTCGACCGCGATATCAGCTTTACCAATCTGAAAGGTACTTTGCATGATTTCCTGCAAAACTTCTTTGAGGAAGATCTACAGATCCGCTTCCGTCCTTCCTATTTCCCGTTCACCGAACCTTCTGCCGAAGTGGATGTGATGGGTAAAAACGGTAAATGGCTGGAAGTATTAGGCTGCGGTATGGTTCACCCTAACGTATTGCGTAACGTCGGTATTGATCCAGAGATCTACTCCGGCTTTGCATTCGGGATGGGCATGGAGCGTTTAACCATGCTGCGTTACGGCGTGACCGACCTGCGTGCATTCTTCGAAAACGATCTGCGTTTCCTCAAACAGTTTAAGTAAGGCGGGTATATCTCATGAAATTCAGTGAACTTTGGTTACGCGAATGGGTAAACCCAACCATTGGCAGTGACGAATTAGCCCACCAAATCACCATGGCCGGACTGGAAGTTGACGGCGTTGATGACGTTGCTGGTGCATTCCACGGCGTGGTCGTTGGTGAAGTTGTGGAGTGCGGGCAGCATCCCAACGCAGACAAACTGCGAGTAACGAAAATCAATGTCGGCGGCGATCGTCTGCATGATATCGTCTGCGGTGCACCTAACTGTCGTCAAGGGCTGAAGGTTGCCGTAGCGACCGTGGGCGCGGTTTTACCGGGTAATTTCAAGATTAAGGCTGCGAAACTGCGTGGTGAACCTTCGGAAGGGATGCTGTGCTCATTCTCTGAACTGGGTATTTCTGACGATCACGACGGAATTATCGAGTTGCCGCTGGATGCGCCAATTGGCACCGACATCCGCGAATATCTGCAACTAAATGATAAAACTATCGAAATCAGCGTGACGCCAAATCGTGCCGACTGTCTGTGTATTCTGGGTGTCGCTCGCGATGTCGCGGTAGTGAATCAGTTAGCTCTGACCGAACCGGATATGAGCCCGGTTGCTGCAACCCTCAGCGATACCTTCCCAATTCGCGTTGATGCGCCGCAGGCGTGTCCACGTTATCTGGGACGCGTAGTGAAGGGGATTAACGTTAAGGCCGCTACGCCGCTGTGGATGCGTGAAAAACTGCGTCGTTGTGGTATCCGCTCTATCGATCCGGTTGTTGATGTAACTAACTACGTATTGTTAGAACTGGGCCAGCCGATGCATGCGTTTGACGTGGATCGTATCGACGGTGAAATCATTGTTCGTATGGCCGCAGAAGCGGAAGAGCTGACGCTGCTGGACGGTACTAAAGCCAAACTGAGCGCAGATACGCTGGTTATCGCCGATAAGCAGAAAGCGCTAGCTATGGCCGGTATTTTTGGTGGTGAACATTCAGGCGTGAATGAAGCAACCCAGAACGTCTTGCTGGAATGTGCTTTCTTCAATCCGTTGTCGATCACCGGGCGAGCGCGCCGTCAAGGTTTGCATACTGATGCTTCACATCGTTATGAGCGTGGTGTCGACCCTGCGTTGCAACATAAGGCGATGGAACGAGCAACCCGTTTGCTGATTGATATTTGCGGCGGTGAAGCTGGCCCGATTATTGATGTCACTTCAGAAGCGGATTTGCCGAAACGCGCCACTATTACTCTGCGTCGTGAAAAACTGGATCGCCTGATTGGCCACCATGTGCCAAGTGAACAGGTTACCGATATCCTGCGTCGTTTGGGTTGCCAGGTGACTGTGCAGTGTGATAACTGGCAGGCAGTTGCGCCGAGCTGGCGTTTCGATATGGAAATCGAAGAAGACCTGGTGGAAGAAGTTGCCCGTATTTACGGTTACAACAATATCCCTGATGTGCCGGTAAAAGCAGATTTGGTGATGACCAAACATCGCGAAGCTGACCTGCCATTGAAGCGTGTGAAGGCATTATTGGTCGATCGCGGCTATCAGGAAGCAATTACTTACAGTTTTGTTGATCCAAAAATCCAGGCTTTATTGCATCCGGGTCAAGAGCCTCTGATTTTGCCAAGTCCCATTTCCGTGGATATGTCAGCAATGCGCTTGTCTTTGCTGACTGGTCTGCTAGCAGCAGTGGTTTATAACCAGAATCGTCAGCAATCTCGTCTGCGTTTGTTTGAGAGTGGCTTACGCTTTGTTCCTGATAATAAAGCAGATTTGGGTATTCGACAGGACGTAATGCTAGCGGGTGTGATTGCCGGTAACCGTTATGATGAGCATTGGGATTTGGCGCGTCAGCCGGTGGACTTCTATGATTTGAAGGGTGATTTGGAAGCAATTCTTGAACTTACCGGCAAATTATCTGACGTTCAGTTCCGTGCAGAATCGCATTCCGCACTGCATCCGGGTCAAAGTGCCGCAATTTATTTAGCGGGAGAACACATTGGTTTCATTGGTGTAGTTCATCCTGAACTGGAGCGTAAGCTCGATCTGAACGGCCGAACTGTGGTGTTCGAATTGTTGTGGAATAAGGTCGCAGACCGCGCCGTGCCTCAGGCCAGCGAGATTTCGCGCTTCCCGGCAAACCGTCGAGATATCGCTGTTGTGGTGGCTGAAAACGTTCCCGCAGAAGATATTTTGGCCGAGTGTAAGAAAGTTGGCGCAAATCAGGTAGTTGGCGTAAACTTGTTTGATGTGTACCGTGGCAAGGGCGTAGCCGAGGGTTATAAAAGCCTCGCTATCAGTCTGGTGTTGCAGGATACCGCCCGTACACTGGAAGAAGAGGAGATCGCCGCTACCGTTGCAAAATGTGTAGAGGCGTTAAAACAGCGATTCCAAGCATCCTTGAGGGATTGAACCTATGGCGCTTACTAAAGCTGAAATGTCAGAACATCTGTTTGAAAAGCTTGGGCTTAGCAAACGGGATGCCAAAGACCTGGTAGAGTTATTCTTTGAAGAGGTACGTCGTGCTCTGGAGAATGGCGAACAGGTCAAATTGTCTGGCTTTGGCAATTTTGATCTGCGAGACAAAAACCAACGTCCGGGCCGTAATCCGAAGACCGGTGAGGACATTCCTATTACGGCGCGCCGTGTGGTGACTTTCCGTCCTGGGCAGAAGCTAAAAAGCCGGGTAGAGAATGCCACTCCCAAAGAGTGAGTCATCCGACAAAAAAGGCCGCGCAAGCGGCCTTTTTCTTTTGTAATCTTATAGCTAGCATAGCCAGAAACGCGATTTTCTCTGCTTCCGCCCCGTCTTCCGCGTTCGTTTTATTCTCGCCGAACTCGCTAATGAGTTTCTACGCTTTGCTGCCGTGTCTCTCATATAGGAAGATGCCAATTAATGTATTTACGAATAAAATCCTTGCCCTTGCTACGCAAAACTTTCACTTATCCTGCTAACCCCCTAATATCTGTCCTCAAACCCAGGCAATAAGCCTTTTTCTATCTCGGATCATGATCCTGTTTTCCCAGTCATGTTCTGTCAGCCGGATTGCAGAATATTATGCAGATAAGTCAGACATTTATCTTACTCCAGCAGCATCAGCTGCGGCGGGATCGTCGTTATCTCGGACTCCTCGCCTGCGGTATGTTACTGGCTCTGTCACTTGCTCTTTGCGCAGGGGAGGTTTGGATATGGCCCAATCGGTGGCTAAGCGCCGATGGACAATTATTTGTATGGCAACTGCGTTTACCTAGAGCATTAGTCGTAATGATGGTTGGTGCCAGTCTGGCGGTAGCGGGAGCCATAATGCAAAGCCTGTTCGAAAATCCATTGGCCGAGCCGGGATTGTTAGGCGTGGCGAACGGAGCTGGCGTTACGCTGGTGCTGGCGGTTTTATTAGGGCACGGCTTGCTGCCGGTGTGGGTGCTGAGTCTGAGTGCAATTATCGGCGCGTTGGTCATGACCTCGCTGCTGCTGGCTTTTGCCCGACGCCGACGTTTAAGCAATGCCAGATTGCTGCTGGTTGGCGTAGCTTTGGGGATTGTATGCAGTGCTGTGATGACGTGGGCGGTTTATTTCAGTACCAGTCTGGATCTACGTCAGCTGATGTATTGGATGATGGGCGGTTTTAGCGGGATAGATTGGCGGCAGTGGTTGCTGGTGTTGCTGTTATTGCCAGTGGTGATTTGGCTTTGCCTGCAAGGTAGAATCCTGAACTATATGGCGCTGGGAGAGCAGCAGGCGCGACAGCTTGGGGTCTCACTCCATAGGTGGCGTAATCTATTGGTTTTGGCTATTGGTCTGCTGGTAGGCATCAGCGTTGCATTAGCCGGTGTGATTGGCTTTGTCGGTCTGGTAATCCCACATATTTTGCGATTAACCGGGCTGACCGATCAGCGATTCCTGTTAACAGGCTGCGCTTTGGCCGGGGCGGGAGTGCTACTGTTAGCCGATGTGATTGCTCGTGTTGCCTTGTTTTCCGCAGAATTGCCGATTGGCGTGGTGACGGCAACGCTGGGAGCTCCGCTATTTATCTGGTTACTGATTAGGGTGAAAAGCGTAGAGTCGTGAACGGAAAACCTGCTAATAGTCGCTTTAAGAGGACTTTGCATCAATATCGCTCAGGGTTAACTCGGTAAAAGTTTAGCTCTCTATAATAAAAGTTTCACTCTCTATAATAAGGATGACATCCGATGACCGCTCCGATTTATGCTACTCAACTACACACTATCGATCATCAAACGACGTCGCTGAAGGCCTATCAAGGCTCCGTGCTGCTGGTGGTGAACGTTGCCTCCGAGTGCGGACTGACCAAACAATACGCAGGTCTGGAAAAACTGTACAATACCTATCATCAACAAGGTTTTGAAGTTTTAGGATTTCCGAGCAATGAGTTTGCCGGTCAGGAGCCAGGCAGCGATGAAGAGATTCAGGCATTTTGCCGGGGCACCTTTGGCGTAGAATTCCCCATGTTCAGTAAAGTCGAAGTTAATGGCTCAGGCCGTCATCCGTTGTATCAACACTTAATTTCCGCTAAGCCACAGGCTTTGACGCCTGCGGACAGCGAGTTTGTCCAGCGGATGAGCAGTAAGGGGCGTGCACCAAAACAGATCGGCGATATATTGTGGAACTTCGAAAAATTTTTGATTGGCCGGGACGGTACGGTTATTCAGCGTTTCTCACCGGATATGACGCCAGAAGATCCGGCAATCATTGCCGCGATCGTTCAGGCGCTGGCTCAGCACTGATTTTCACTTAACTTATTAGCTAACGAGATTATTGTGACGTTATTGCAACTCAACGATGTCAGTGTCGCGGGCCGATTAGCCCCGTTTTCAGCGCAGGTTGATGCTGGGTTGCAAATTCATCTTATTGGCCCGAACGGTGCGGGGAAGAGCACCTTGCTAGCCTGCGCCGCGGGTGTATTACCGACTACGGGGGATATTTCTCTGGGCGCAACGCCTCTTACGCAGTATTCCGGCGCTGAATTAGCACGGTATCGGGCTTATCTCAGTCAGCAGCAAACGTCGGTTAGCCTGATGCCGGTATTTCAATATCTCTCTCTGCATCAGCCCGTAGGGGCGGATTCGGAATCCGTGGCGATAGCCATCGGTTATCTCTGTGAAAAATTACGTTTAGCCGATAAGCTGCCGCGTTCTCTCACTCAACTTTCCGGCGGAGAATGGCAGCGGGTCAGGCTGGCGGCTATTTTGTTACAGGTATGGCCAACGGTGAATCATCATAGCCAATTATTACTACTGGATGAGCCAACCAATAGCCTTGATGTGGCGCAAAAAGTTGCGTTAGATGCGCTGTTACGGGAGTTTTGCGCCAGCGGTCGCAGTGTTATTGTCAGCGCTCACGATCTGAATCATAGCCTGCAACAGGCCGACAGAATCTGGCTACTGGCGCAGGGAAAACTGGTTGCGCAGGGTGAAACGCTGGAAGTGATGCGACCAGAGATATTATCACCGATTTTTGAGGTGAATTTTCAATTACACCGTTTTAATCAGCAGAATTGGATTGTTTGTCAGAATTAATAATTATTGCATTAACTATTCTGGTTGTTAATTACTCCCTAATTTTTATATCGTATATAAATGAAGTTAACCTAGCCATTATTAGGCGAGGTTAACTCAATTTTTCCACTTAATTCACTATAATAACTCAATGGTAGTACCGATATTTTATAGATTGGATTCTATGTTTAATGCAATTATTGCTTAGTAAGGGGTCACTCCGTCAAATTTTCTCAAGAGGGCTGCTACCGGTGAGCCATTTAAGGCAATTTCATCTTATTACTTATGAATTGTTGGTTGCTATAGGATTTGAAGCTCCCGAGATAGCTGAAAATCAAGATATCATTACGTTGACAATCGATGATGCTTTGCAATTGAATCTATGCGCGATAGATCAAGAATATTGGATACTTCAGACCTCAGTAGGTATGGCGAACAGTTTATCGTTAGAGGAAATGATTGCTCTGTTGAATAAAAATAGGCCAACAGATTATTTATGGCAGCCGGTTTTTGCCTTTGATGAAAAAAATGATGTGATCTGTTGGCTACGTCTCCCGCTATATGGAATGGATATACCAAGTTTGTTATCCATAATGGAACGGTTTATTTCAGATGCGTGTATTGAACGAATAGGTCTTGATTTTCCTCTGTAAATGTCTTTTTTTTTCATGTTGTTATGAGGAGGCTGGTATGGTGGGTAAACTAATTGGAAATACTGATTATTTAAATATTGGATTGGGTCTTGCAAGCGAAAAAAATCGTGTGTTTGGTATGGATAAAAAGGCCAGTGTGTAACATTTGGTCGCTTCTCTGCCTATTTACATCCACATCAGGTTAAAAGATTTTTAGTTGAAGCTCAAAAAACCGAGTATGGAGTTAATATCAAAGGAACGAAGATAACTTATAACGACGTGATTCGTCAGGCGAAGAATTTATCCCATAACGAGTACGAGATTGGGGGCGTTTTTGATAAAATCAGTAACGGGCATCGTTTAAAAAGTCAGCTTATCACTTAACATACAGAGGCACGTCTACCTTTGTAAAATTAGTCATATGTAGTAAGTAACATGAAATTTCAAGTGAAATAGGAACAGCCAGCGTTAATTCTGGCTGTTCATTGATATTTTGATTTGTAGTGAAAACGCATTCAAACGGATCGTTATTGGCAGATGATGGGGGAGAAGTGCCATTGCTGCTCCTATACATTTTGCGTTAATCCGATGTTGAACAGACTTTTTCTCTATTTTCTGTCCCTTAATTCACGCCATCTTTACTTCTTATCTCTAAATAACGCGATACTGCAATGAATGACGGAGATAGGATCATTCGATTAACCCTGCACGTCACTCAAAAATTAATTATTTTAGCTAAACTATTTTTATAAATTATACGATTATGATTATTTCTGAGTTTCGGTTATTTCTATACTGAAACTGAGCGTAAATCGGTAAACATTCACCTTCTTCTGCTGTTGTGTTGCAAAAATGAAGTTTATTCTCTTGATTCATCAGAATATTTACATTAAGCCAACTCTGGCTAAATTTTGTGCACACGCCACAAAATAATGTTTTTTTCTCCTGTTCTTAAGGTTGGATTAAGGTTCATTGTCTACATTTATCAGTGGTGTGCAGTGAGATCAATCGTGGCCGCGTTTAGTTTTCGTTAACTTACTTCGACTTATAGTGGCGTTAAATTTGTTGTGTCCTACTGGGTACATTCATGGAAAATTTCTTACCTTTCTCTGTTCCTGCTATTGGCAGTGAAGAAATTGCTGCTGTTACAGAAGTTCTGACATCAGGGTGGATTACCACCGGACCGAAGAATCAACAATTAGAACGCGAGTTTTGCCAGGCTTTTGGCTGCAAACATGCCGTAGCGGTCTGTTCTGCCACGGCGGGAATGCATATTACTTTAATGGCACTGGGCGTTGGGCCGGGCGATGAGGTGATAACGCCTTCTCAAACCTGGGTTTCTACCCTTAATATGATTGAGTTATTGGGTGCCGTTCCGGTGATGGTCGATGTTGACTGGAACACGCTGATGGTTAGCGCTGAAAGTATTGCCGCTGCTATCACCCCTAAAACCAAGGCGATTATTCCGGTGCATTATGCTGGCGCGCCCTGTGATTTAAACAGCATTAGGCAAGTTGCCCGTCAGCATCAGATTCCGCTGATTGAAGATGCGGCGCATGCGGCAGGAACACGCTACGGCGATGAATGGATAGGGCAGCAAGGAACGGCGATTTTCTCTTTCCATGCGATTAAGAATATGACCTGCGCCGAGGGCGGATTAATCGCAACCGATGATGACGTGCTGGCTGAAAAAGTACGTCGCTTAAAATTTCATGGATTAGGCGTTGATGCTTTTGACCGTGAGTTAAAAGGGCGTAGCCCGCAGGCAGAAGTGGTCGAACCGGGATATAAATATAATTTATCCGATATTCACGCGGCTATTGCTGTGGTGCAACTGAAACGGCTACCGGAAATAAACGCTCGCCGTCAGGCTTTGGCTGAACGTTATATTCAGGCATTGGCAGGTTCACCGTTACAACCTTTGGCATTGCCTGATTATCCTCATCATCACGCCTGGCACCTATTTATGGTTCGGGTAGATTCCGAGCAGTGCGGTATAAGCCGAGATCAACTTATGGCTGAATTAAAAGCCTTGGGCATTGGCTCTGGTTTGCATTTCCGTGCGGCTCATACGCAAAAATATTATCGCGAACGTTATCCCGATTTAACTTTGCCAAATACCGAGTGGAATTCAGCCCGGCTTTGTACTTTGCCTCTGTTCCCCGATATGCAAGATAGCGATGTTGACCGGGTGGTCAACGCATTAGCAACTATTATAGGGCCTCGCCGTGTCACAGCCTGAAGAAATTAATAAAGTCTCGATTGTTATTCCTGTTTATAACGAACAGGAAAGTTTACCCGCATTATTGGAGAGAACCTCGGCTGCCTGCCAGTTATTACGCCAGCCTTATGAAATTATTTTGGTGGATGACGGCAGCAGCGATAATTCGGCAGAAATGCTAACCGCTGCGGCAGAAAAACCGGATAGCTGCATTATTGCCGTCTTGCTAAACCGTAATTATGGCCAGCACTCTGCCATTATGGCGGGTTTTAATCAGGTCAGTGGCGATCTGGTTATTACGTTAGATGCGGATTTGCAAAACCCGCCGGAAGAAATTCCCCGTTTAGTGAGCGTTGCCGAAGAGGGTTATGACGTGGTCGGTACAGTGCGTGCCAACCGTCAGGATTCTATGTTCCGTAAAACGGCCTCCAAGATGATCAACATGATGATCCAAAAAGCGACAGGGAAATCGATGGGGGACTACGGCTGTATGCTACGTGCCTACCGTCGGCATATTGTTGACGCGATGTTACACTGTCACGAACGCAGTACTTTTATTCCGATACTCGCCAACACCTTTGCCAGAAAAACCACAGAAATTAAGGTTCATCACGCCGAGCGCGAGTTTGGCGACTCCAAATACAGTCTGATGAAGCTGATTAACCTGATGTACGACCTGATCACCTGCCTGACAACTACGCCGTTGCGTTTGCTCAGTCTGGTTGGCAGCGTCATTGCACTGTCAGGTTTCACCCTCTCGGTACTGCTGGTGGCATTACGTTTGATTTTTGGCCCGGAATGGGCTGGCGGCGGCGTGTTCACGCTGTTCGCGGTGTTATTTATGTTTATTGGGGCACAATTCGTTGGTATGGGTTTACTCGGTGAATACATCGGACGAATTTACAACGACGTACGCGCGCGTCCCCGATATTTTGTGCAAAAAGTGGTCGAGTCTCAGCAGGCCAAAAAAACTCAGGAAGAAGAATGATGAAAGCGATTGTATTTGCCTATCACGATATTGGCTGCGTGGGCGTTAATGCACTGGTTGAAGCGGGTTATGACGTTCAGGCAGTGTTTACCCATACTGATTCTCCGAATGAGAATCACTTTTTCTCTTCCGTTGCGCGGGTTGCCGCCGATCTACAATTGCCGGTGTTTGCCCCCGAAGACGTCAACCATCCTTTATGGGTTGAGCAGATCCGCGAAATGCAGCCGGACGTCATTTTTTCATTCTATTATCGTAACTTGTTGAGCGATGAGATTTTATCTCTGGCTCCGCAGGGCGCATTTAACCTGCACGGTTCATTGTTACCTCGCTACCGCGGTCGCGCGCCGATTAACTGGGCGTTGGTCAAAGGTGAAACCGAAACTGGCGTAACCTTGCACAAAATGGTGAAGCGAGCGGATGCGGGCGACATCGCAGGTCAGCGTAAAGTGGCTATCAGCGATACGGATACGGCTTTAACCTTACATGCAAAAATGCGCGATGCCGCGCAGGCTCTGTTGCAGGATTTATTGCCAAAAATGAAGCGTGGCCCGTTAACACTAACGCCTCAGAATGAAGCGGACGCCAGCTATTTTGGTCGCCGTACCGCCGCCGATGGCGAAATCGATTGGGTTAAATCCGCTCGCGAATTACATAATCTGGTACGCGCGGTGACAGAACCTTACCCAGGCGCATTCAGCCATTTGGGACAGCGCAAGTTGATTGTATGGCGTGCCAGGCCACTGGACATCGAGCACCAAAAATTGCCAGGAACCGTACTTGGCACCAATCCATTGGTGGTAGCCTGCGGTGAGGGCGCGCTTGAAATCATCGCCGGTCAGGGCGAATCCGGACTGTACGTGCAGGGCAGCCGTCTGGCATTGGAAATGGGGATGGTAGCCGATGTCCGTTTAGGGGTTAAACCGCTAAATAAAAAGAAAAGACGCACCCGAGTCCTGATTTTGGGCGTCAATGGATTTATCGGTAACCATCTGACTGAACGTTTATTACGTGATGACGGCTACGAAGTTTACGGACTGGATATCGGTTCCGATGCGCTGGGTCGCTTTATGGATAATCCACGCTTCCATTTTGTTGAAGGTGATATCAGTATTCACTCGGAATGGATTGAATATCATATTAAGAAGTGCGATGTGATATTACCGCTGGTCGCTATTGCCACGCCGATTGAATATACCCGTAATCCGCTGAAAGTCTTTGAACTGGATTTTGAAGAGAACCTCAAAATCGTGCGTGACTGCGTGAAGTACAACAAACGTATTGTTTTTCCGTCGACCTCTGAAGTTTACGGTATGTGCGATGACAAAGAGTTTGATGAAGACCATTCTCGTCTGATTGTCGGGCCGATTAATAAACAGCGCTGGATTTATTCTGTCTCCAAGCAATTATTGGATCGAGTTATTTGGGCATACGGCGAAAAAGAAGGTCTGAAATTTACCTTATTCCGTCCGTTTAACTGGATGGGGCCGCGTTTGGATAATCTGGATGCTGCTCGTATCGGTAGTTCCCGTGCCATTACTCAGTTGATATTGAATCTGGTGGAAGGTTCGCCGATCAAACTGGTTGACGGTGGGGAACAAAAACGTACCTTTACTGATATTAACGACGGTATTGAAGCTTTATTCCGCATCATTGAAAACCGCGAAGGACGTTGCGACGGTCAGATTATCAATATCGGTAACCCGACTAACGAAGCCAGCATTCGTGAACTGGCTGAAATGCTGTTGGCCAGCTTTGAGAAACATGAATTGCGCGACCAATTCCCGCCGTTTGCTGGCATGAAAACCATCGAAAGCAGCGCTTACTATGGCAAAGGGTATCAGGACGTTGAACATCGTACGCCGAGCATTGAAAACGCCCGCCGTTTGCTGAACTGGCAGCCTGAAATCGCCATGCAGCAAACTGTCGCCGAAACGTTGGACTTCTTCCTGCGCAGCGCGCTGGACGATAAATCCATTGAACAGGATGATGGGAAGGCTAAATGAAACGAGTGGGCCTGAGGATTGACGTCGATACTTACCGTGGCACCCGCGATGGGGTGCCTTCACTGTTGAATGTGTTAGATAAACACGGTATTCAGGCCAGTTTCTTTTTTAGCGTTGGGCCGGACAACATGGGGCGCCATTTATGGCGCCTGCTACGTCCCCGTTTCTTATGGAAAATGTTGCGCTCAAACGCAGCTTCGCTGTACGGCTGGCAGATTCTGCTGGCCGGTACCGCCTGGCCGGGCAAGTTAATTGCCAAACATTTAGGCGACGTGATGAAAGAAACGCAGGCTGCCGGTCATGAAGTTGGCTTGCACGCTTGGGATCATCAGGGCTGGCAGGCGAAAGTCGGCACCTGGTCGAAAGCACAGCTCAAAGATCAGATTCAGCGTGGTGTGGATGCATTGCAAGACAGTATCCACGGGCCGGTTAGTTGCTCTGCGGTCGCCGGGTGGCGCGCCGACGAGCGAGTATTAGAAGCGAAACAGCCGTTTAACTTCAGCTATAACAGCGATTGCCGCGGCACGCGTCCTTTCCGGCCAATATTGCCTGATGGCAGTGAAGGCAGCGTACAAATCCCCGTGACATTACCGACTTACGATGAAGTCGTCGGCAGTGAAGTTCGTCCGCAGGATTTTAACGATTTTATTCTGGATGCCATTCTGCGAGATAGCGGAGTGCCGGTTTATACCATTCACGCCGAAGTTGAAGGGATGTCACAGGCAGCGATGTTTGAAAATCTATTAGTGAAAGCGCAGAAGCAGGGAATTGAATTTTGCGCTTTAAGCTCATTGTTACCGGAAAATCGTTCAAACTTGCCGCTAGGCAAGGTCGTGCGTTCTGCTTTCCCAGGCAGAGAGGGGTGGTTAGGCTGTCAGTCTGAGGTGACAAATTCATGAGCGACGCGTTAAAAAAGGGTGGCGTAGCGCTACTGGCGGTATTTTTTGCTGTGTTATATATCGTGCCCTTGAACGGCCGTTTACTGTGGCAACCGGATGAAACCCGTTATGCGGAAATTAGCCGAGAAATGCTACAGCAGGGTGATTGGGTCGTGCCGCATTTATTGGGTATTCGTTATTTTGAAAAGCCTATTGCCGGATATTGGTTTAATAATATCAGCCAGTGGATCTTCGGTGATAATAACTTTGCGGTGCGTTTTGGTTCAGTATTCAGTATTGGACTCAGCGCCATTTTGGTATTTTGGCTAGCGACATTAATGTGGCGTAATCGTAATACCGCGCTGCTGGCTAGCCTGATTTATATCTCTTCGCTGCTGGTATTCAGTATCGGGACTTATAGCGTTCTCGATCCTATGATTACGCTGTGGCTGACAGCATCGATGCTGTGTTTTTATCTGACGCTGAGAGCCAAAACTTCCCGACAGAAAATGACCGCCTATGCATTTTTGGGGCTGGTTTGTGCCATGGGCTTTATGACCAAGGGCTTTTTGGCATTGGCCGTTCCGGTGATTGCGGTTATTCCCATTGTAATTCAACAACGTCGAACCAAAGAGCTACTGTTGTTTGGCCCGATAGCTATCGTCAGTGCCTGTTTGCTGAGCCTGCCTTGGGCGTTAGCGATTGCGCAGCGTGAACCTGATTTCTGGCATTATTTCTTCTGGGTGGAGCATATTCAGCGCTTTGCCGAGAAAGACGCGCAGCATAAAGCGCCATTCTGGTATTACCTACCGCTGATTTGTCTGGGCGTATTACCTTGGTTAGGACTGTTGCCGGGGGCATTACTCAAAGGCTGGCGTGAGCGAGTGGCTCGACCGGAACTCTTCTTCCTGCTGAGCTGGGCAGTGATGCCGTTTATATTTTTCAGCATCGCCAAAGGAAAATTGCCAACCTATATTCTGCCGTGTATTGCGCCGATATCATTGCTTATGGCAGCGTACGCGCAGGATTGTGTGGCTAAATTGCAGATGAGCGCGCTGAAGGTAAACGGCTATATCAATCTGATTTTCGGCACCGTCTGCGCGTTGGCCGTACTGTTGATCGGTTTGGGCGTATTTTCTCACCTGGTGGTGTACGCCGCCGATGAGAAAATCAAAGTGATTCTCGGGACTCTGTCATTTGCTGCATGGGGATGCGTTGGCTATTTCAGCCTGCGACAAAATGCTCGCCATTGGCGCTGGGCGGCCGTTTGCCCGCTGCTGTTTGCGTTGCTGGTGGCGTATGTCATTCCGCAACAGGTGATTAACTCCAAGCTGCCTCAGTATTTTATCCAGCAGAACCGCGCGGAGCTTGAACAAAGCCGCTACGTACTCTCGGATGGCGTCGGCGTGGCTTCGGGTCTGGCCTGGGAGTTGAAACGTAGTGATATCATTATGTTTAGCGAAAAAGGCGAAGTGAATTATGGTTTAGCCTATCCGGATGCGGCGGATCGTTACGTCAGTTTTGAAGATTTCCCTCAATGGCTGGCTAAGGCGCGTAAACAGGGGAATGTTTCGCTGGTCTTACAGTTATCCCGAGGTGAAACCTTGCCAGAAAGCCTGCCTGCGGCGGATCAGGTTACGCAAAACAGCAGAATGGCGTTGCTGTGGTATAAGCAAATTCCATGATGAGTTACCTGCTGTTATTGATGGTGAGTCTGCTGACCTGCGCCGGACAGCTATGTCAAAAGCAGGCGGCTCAGATTTGGGCTACAGAACAACCGAGCCGTCGTACTCACACCTTTAGGTGGCTAGCTACGGCGGTGCTGTTGCTCGGATTGGGGATGTTGCTGTGGCTTCGGCTGCTGCAACACCTGCCTTTAAGCATCGCTTACCCTATGCTCAGTTTTAATTTTGTCTTGGTTACGCTGGCATCACGCTTTTTCTTCGGTGAAGCCGTTGGCTTGCGCCATTGGCTAGGTATTGTCGCCATTATGTTGGGTATTTTGCTGATGAGTTTGCCGCGATGAAAGGTTACGGTTGGGGAATAGGTAGCGTGCTGTTGGTGACGTTGGCGCAGCTATTACTGAAATGGGGTGTGATTCACTTACCGCTGATTAGCTGGGCTGGCATGGATCTGCAATTCTTCACCGATCATCTGTCGCCACTTGCCGCCGTCACTGCGGGTTTATTCGGCTATGCGCTTTCGATGCTGTGCTGGTTCTTCGCTTTGCGTTATTTGCCATTAAATCAGGCTTATCCACTCTTAAGTATTAGTTATGCGCTGGTTTATCTGGCGGCGGTGACTTTGCCTTGGTTCCACGAAAGCGCCACGTTATTAAAGACCCTGGGAGCCGCCATTATCCTGTTTGGCGTTTGGTTAATACATTCGAAGCCGATTAAATAGCTTTAGCACTATTATCTTATTCAGATAACTTGTTTTTTGCGCGCACGAAATATAGATTAGCCAGATGAATTCAGCATGATAGCTTGGTTTTCTTATGGTTTCCGCTCAAGGAAAGCCAACCGGGCTTATTATTCGGTGAGAGATCTATGCGGATGCGTTTTTGGATTTTTCTGGCCTGTCTTATTCTTGCCGGGTGTAGTAGCAGAGCTCCGGCACCCAGCGGACACCTATCTGACCCGATTGTGGTGGTCGCACAGTTAAAAGAGCAATTGCGTCAATGGCAGGGTACGCCTTACCAATATGGCGGAATGGACCAGCGCGGCGTCGATTGCTCCGGCTTTGTCTATCGCACTTTCCGCGATCGTTTTGATATGCAGTTGCCCCGAACCACTGAAGCACAAACCAGTCTGGGTACCAAAGTCTCTCGCGATGAGCTGATGCCGGGAGATTTAGTGTTCTTCAAAACGGGCAGTGGAGGGAATGGATTGCACGTTGGTATTTACGATACTAATGATGAATTCATTCACGCATCCACCAGTAAAGGCGTCATCCGTTCTTCGTTAGAAAACGTGTACTGGAAACGCGTTTACTGGCAGGCGCGCCGCATCTAACCGCCGATAAACAGCCGCAACTGTGTTATCTTAACGGCTGTTTATTTTGGTGCGGAGCCCTTTATGCCATCCCTTCGTTTATTCATTTCTGATTCCTATGATCCTTGGTTTAATCTGGCTGTAGAGGACTGTATTTTCCGCCAAATGTCGCCGGATCAGCGGGTACTTTTTCTCTGGCGAAACGATAATACCATTGTCATTGGTCGCGCTCAGAATCCGTGGAAAGAGTGTAATACGCGGCGTATGGCTGAAGACGGTATTAAACTGGCGCGTCGCAGCAGCGGCGGTGGGGCGGTATTCCACGATTTGGGCAACACCTGCTTTACCTTTATGGCAGGCAAACCTGAATACGATAAAACGGTTTCCACTCAAATTATTCTTAATGCCCTCAAGACATTGGGGATCGACGCCACGGCTTCTGGTCGTAATGATCTGGTCGTTGTCACGGAAGGTGGCGAGCGTAAAGTTTCTGGCTCTGCTTATCGGGAAACCAAAGATCGCGGCTTCCATCATGGTACCTTATTGATAAACGCCAATTTAGGGCGTCTGGTTGATTATCTTAATCCCGATCCTAAGAAACTACAGGCGAAAGGCATTGCCTCGGTTCGGTCGCGGGTCGCCAATCTGGTCGAGCTGATACCGGGTATCGATCATGAGCAGATTTGCAGAGCCATAGAGCAATCCTACTTTGATTACTACGACGAACGGGCGCAGGCAGAAATTATTTCTCCACTAGCCTTGCCGGATTTACCCGGCTTTAGCGAGCAGTTTGCCCGCCAAAGTAGCTGGGAATGGAATTTTGGCCAGGCGCCAGCCTTTAATCATCAAATGGACACTCGTTTTCAGTGGGGCGGTGTTGAAGTGCATTTAGATGTATTGCGAGGTTCTATCGAACGCAGCCAAGTATTTACCGATAGCCTGAATCCAACCCCGCTGGAAACATTGGCCGAACGGTTACCGGGTGTAGCTTATCGTCCTGAAGCGGTGGACGCCCTATGTCAGACGCTGATCGCTGATTTCCCTGATTCACAGGCTGAATTAGTTGAACTACGCCGTTGGCTGGTTGAGGAACTGATGTAATGCCGGATTTTGATAACAGCTATGGCCGGGCGTTGCCCGGATTTTATACCCGTTTGCGGCCAACGCCGTTAAAAGGCGCGCGTTTGCTGTATCACAGCGCATCGCTGGCAGCAGAACTTGAGCTGGATGACAGTTGGTTCTCCGGTGATAAAGCCAAGGTTTGGGCCGGGGAACAATTGCTGCCGGGAATGGATCCGCTGGCTCAGGTATATAGCGGTCATCAGTTCGGCGTATGGGCGGGACAACTGGGTGATGGTCGGGGGATTTTGCTCGGTGAACAGCAACTGAGCGATGGTCGTCAGCTGGATTGGCACCTGAAAGGCGCGGGGCTGACGCCTTATTCGCGCATGGGAGATGGGCGGGCGGTGTTGCGCTCGGTAGTGCGTGAGTTTCTGGCCTCTGAAGCGCTGCATCATTTAGGGATTGCCAGCAGTCGTGCACTAACCATTGTGACCAGCGAGAATCCGGTATTCCGTGAGCAGCCTGAGCGCGGTGCGATGTTGTTGCGAGTGGCGGAAAGTCATGTTCGTTTCGGTCATTTCGAACATTTCTATTATCGCCAGCAGCCAGTACAGGTTAAACAATTGGCTGATTACGTCATTGCCCGCCATTGGCCGAATTTAGCTGACGAAGCCAGGCCTTATCTGGCTTGGTTCACCGACGTGGTAGAGCGCACGGCGAGAATGATTGCGTCCTGGCAAACGGTAGGTTTTGCTCACGGTGTAATGAATACCGACAATATGTCAATTCTTGGTATCACCATGGATTATGGCCCGTTCGGTTTTCTGGATGATTACCAGCCGGACTATATTTGTAATCATACCGACCATCAGGGACGCTATGCTTTTGATAACCAACCGGCGGTGGCCTACTGGAATTTACATCGTTTGGGGCAGTCTCTATCCGGATTACTGATGGCGGAAGAGCTACAGCAGGCGTTGGATGCCTACGAACCGGCGTTGATGGCGGCCTACGGGCAGCAAATGCGCGCCAAACTGGGTTTTTTCACTACCGATAAACAGGATAACGATTTGTTGACTGGTTTATTGAGTCTGATGATGAAAGAAAAACAGGATTACACCCGTACGTTCCGTCGCCTCAGTGAAACGGAGCAATCTTCCGCTCATTCGCCACTGCGGGATGACTTTGTCGATCGGGATGCCTTTGATAAATGGTATTCGCAATATCGGACGCGGCTACAGCAAGAAACTATTGATGACGCTCAACGGCAGCAGGCGATGAAGTCAGTGAATCCTAAGCTGATCTTACGTAATTATCTGGCTCAGCAAGCGATTGAGCTGGCAGAAAATGACGATATCAGCGCGTTGCACAGGCTGCATTTGGCGTTGCAACAGCCATTTGCTGATAATGCCGAATATGACGATCTGGCCGCTTTGCCGCCAGATTGGGGAAAGCATCTGGAGATATCCTGCTCCAGCTAGAAGAACCGCGAATATGGATATTTCAAATATGGCCGGTTGAGAGTCGAACGGAGGACAAAGTGGCAGCGCTTAGCCTCCGTTTTTTTATGCCTGTTTATCTGCAACGCGGCGGTTACACCGTTACCCGTTTGGTTTTAACCGTTAAGTTTTAATTCGTTACCCCTTGAACGTGTGGTAAAAATCATCTGAACACATACGGGGAATGGTGTTGGCTTGCGAATATCTAAGCTAACCTGCGCAGTATGAGTTTCTGAAAATCATATGCGCAGGTTAGATAACGGGAAGGGGATTACTGTCGCAAATAAACCTGTGGCAACTGATTTTCAGGATGACTGTACACGCCTAAATCCGCCTGATACCAACGGGTTAGTATGTCAGTATGCAGGACGTCCTGCGGCGTACCTGCGGCGACCAATCGGCCTTGATGCAGCAGCAAAATTCGATCGGCATACAGCGCAGCCAAATTGAGATCATGCAGGACACAACATACCGACAACGGTTGTTCCTGCGTGAGCTGCCGCAACAAACGCAAACTGTGTTGCTGGTGGTGTAAATCCAGCGCCGAGGTAGGTTCATCGAGGAACAAACAGCGGGGTGATGGCGCGCGTTGCCAGAGCTGGGCCAGCACGCGCGCTAGCTGAACGCGCTGCTGTTCACCGCCGGAAAGCTGGCGATAATCGCGTTTAGCCAGGCTGGTACAGCCGGTTTGTTCCATAACCTGTTGTACTGCCTCGTGCTCCTGTAGTTTTCCGTGGGGCGTCCGCCCCATCGTCACCACTTCTTCTACGCTAAACGGGAATTTCAGGTCGCTGTATTGGCGCATCACTGCCCGGGTTTTAGCCAATTGCTGCTGTGGCCAACTGGCCAGCGATTTGCCTAACATATGGCAATCGCCGCTGCTGGCGGGTAAATAGCCGGTGAGCAATCGCATCAGCGTGGACTTGCCCGCCCCGTTAGGGCCGATAATGGCGACCATTTCGCCGCTGCGAATCTGTAATGACACGTCTTGAATGAGCTGACGTCCACCTAAAGAGAAACACAGACTTTGCGCATCCAGTAATAGCGGTTGATTCGAATGAGATGAGTACGCTGAATTATCCACGGGCGCGCTCCGGTTGACGTAATACCAGCCACAAGAAGTAAGGGCCGCCGATCAGGCTGGTAATCAACCCTACCGGCATTTCCGCAGGCGCAACCAGAGTGCGGGCGATAGTATCGGCGGTCAGCAGCAGACAGGCTCCGCCCAAGGCCGCACCGGGAAGCAGCCAGCGATGATCGGCACCTAAACGCATCCGAATCAGATGAGGGATCACCAGACCGATAAAGCCAATTACGCCGCTCAAAGCCACGGCGGCGCCTACCAGTAATGCGCTGAGGAGTAACAGCAATAGCTTAGTGCGATTAACGTTAACGCCAAGATAATGCGCCTCTTCGTCACCTAATTGCAGCAAATTGAGTTTGCGCGCCTGGAATAGCGTGGCAGCGCAGGCTGGCAGCACTAACGAAGCGGCGATCAGCAAGGTTGGCCATTGAACCTGACTCAGGCTGCCCATCATCCATAGGGTAAATTGACGCAACTGTTGATCGCTGCTGAGATAGCTGAGAACCCCAATTGCCGCCATGCACAACGCGTTAATGGCGATACCGGCCAACAGCAATCGGGACAGATTGCCGTGGCCAAAGCGGCTGAGGGAGAAAATCAGCAGCGAAATTAGCACACTGCCGATAAACGCGGCGATAATATGCCCGTAAAAAGCCAGTACGCTGGGAATACTGAAAGGCAGAACGATAACCATAGCGACGAACAACGCCGCGCCGCTGCTGATGCCCAGTAACCCGGGATCGGCCAGCGGGTTGCGGAACAAACCTTGCATCACTGCGCCTGAGGTTGCCAGCGCACAACCCACCACGATAGCCAACAGTACGCGAGGCAAGCGAATATTCAGCCAAATCTGCCAAGAGGCGTCGTCCAGCGAGCTGTTCCACAGCGTGTGAAACGACAGCGTTAAAGCCCCCATATTGGCGGAACCCAGAGCCAGTAGAACCAATAGCGTCAGCAGGCCGCCCAGCGCATAACCGGGTGGCAAGTATCGTCTCATTTACTCTGCTCCGCCGCCGCGCGTATCTTGAGCAGCACATTAGGCGTTTCCAGGCCAAAGCCCAGCAGCGCCATATCATCTAGAATCAACACACGCTTGTGTTTACCGGCAGGCGTTAAGGACAGGCCGGGAAGCCGCCAGACTTTATCGAGGCCGCCGAGGGATTTCACGCCATCGGTGGTCAGTAATAGTAAATCCGGTGCGCTGGCGATCACGCCTTCCTGCGACAGCGGGCGATAGCGGTTAAAACCCTGCATGGCATTTTGCGCACCCGCAGCGCGAATCATCGCGTCCGCAGCGGTCTGCTGGCCAGCGGCCATAGGCGCAACGCCACCGTGGCTCATCACAAACAGCATTTTGACCGGCAGGGCGGTAGTGTTAACCGAGGCCAGTTTTTGCAGATAAGTTTGGCTAAGCTGCTGGCCTTTATCTGCCTGATTGACCGCAGTGGCGATCAGGGCAATTTTTTCCGGTACGGCTTCTGGCGTGGTATCACCGGGAATGGTGACCACTTTCACGCCGCTGTCGGTCAACTGTTTAAGCACCAGAGAGGGTTCAGCCAGTTCGCTGGCAAGCACCAGCGTTGGCTGCATCGCCAGAATCCCTTCGGCATTGAGTTGGCGCATATAACCTACGTCCGGTAGGCTGCGAATGGCTACTGGGGTCAGGCTGGTACTGTCGCGGGCGACCATTTTTGAACCTACGCCCAAGGCGTAGGTAATTTCAGAGACATCGCCACCGATGGTAACGATGCGGTCGGCCGCGACACTGGTCAGTGGCAGCGCCAATGTTAATGTCAGAAGCCAGTTTTTCATGCGGCGATGTCCTTGGTTGCCACTGCGGCAATCTGCTCGCGCCATTGGTTCTGCTCTGGCTGACCTTCGCTGCGCTGACCAAATAATTGCGCAATTTGGGTGCCATCTACGGCGAACAGTTCAAGACTGGTAACGAAACCGTCTTTAGTCGGTTTTCGCGTTACCCAGCTTTCGGCAATAGTGCTGGCAATCAAATGCAGGGTGAAGCGACGGTTGTAAACGTTAATCCATTCTTGGAAAGGCGCTTCTTTCTCAATGTGTGGCATGACACGTTCAATCTGACCGGTGAAGATCTGCACGCAGCCGCCGTTGCCGACAAAGATCATGATTTCATTTTGTTGTTCTTTAGCCGCGTTCAGGATTTGCTCCAGCGCACTGTTATCTACCTGATAAGCCAAATCGTCGCCGACGGCGCGGAAAGCCTGCTGGCGCGTCAGGTTGTTACGTTTCAGCAACTGGAAGAACTGGTGAATGTCGGTCATTGCCCGCCATTCCTGATCGATTTGCTGATGATTGTCATTCGGTGTCACTTCAGCGGAGTCAGCCTTAGGCTGAATAACGATCTCCGGGTTGTTAGCGGTGCCGTATTTCTCGACCAAAGCATGCCATGCAGCCATGTCGGTCTCATCAGTGTTATACACTTTATGAACCGCATTACCTTGCAGATCAAAGAACTGGAAGCTAAAGCGTTCGCCGTGCTTCGTCGCTTCACGCAGAGCGAAAACGGTATCCCATTGGCCGAGGAACAGACGCAGATCCAGCTCACGCGGATTCAGGATCAAACCGGCGTGGCCGTTCAGGCTCTGATTCTGGTAACGACCCATTTGCTCGTGTACCGCGTAGCTATTGCGAGTAATAGATTTGGTCACGCCAACCGCTTCCAGTTCGGTCAGCAGAGTCCGAGCATCCACCTTCAGGCGCTCTGCACCGTGGCCTACGCGAGCGTGGGTCAATTCCGCTTCGCTGATACCAAGGATCTCTGCCAGATCGCGTGCAAATTTGCCTGGATTGTCGAGTTTAGCTTGCTCATATTGGGTAAACAGTATTGCTGACATTCATTCTCTCCTGTTGAGAAATACCTGAGCCAGAATCGAGTCTGGCTCAGGTAATTTAGACGGGGTAATTCATACCTGGGTATGAATTACCATTGATAGCTAACGAACAGTTTGGCGTTGCGGCCATCCTGCGGAATACCTTGTGGTGAGTAATACTCTTTATCGAAGGCGTTACCCAGCACGGCGGTGGTCGTCACCCCTTTGAACTGATCGCGGCCTTTATAGCTAATGTAGAAATCATTGACGCCGTAACCGGCTTGCTGTTTGGTGTTGCGGGTCACGATATTGTTACGTTCAACCATAGTGGCGACCCAACCCGCAGAGAAGCCTGTCGAGGCAATCGGGATATCCAATGCGCTGGTGACGGTGTCTGGATTGGTGCTGTCGAGGAATCCGCCGGTATCCATATTTTTGCCACGGGTACGGTTATAGGCCAGATTCCAGTTAAACCAATCGGTTTGGTAATCCATAGTGGCATCCCAACCCCATATTTTGGCGCGGTGAATATTAATAGAGGTGGTCGTGAGGTTATCGACTTTCATCTCAATTTTATCTTTGGCCTGCGTATCAAAATAGCTGGCCTTGAATTTCAGGCTGTCGTTCTCGGCTAATACGCCATCAAAGTTCAGGCCAAAACCGAACTCCTGCGTAGCATTGCTTTCGGGGCGCAGATTCGGATTGGGTTTCCAATAGTTATTAAATGGCCCCATCGAGAAGTGTTTGGAATCATTATATATTTCGCCCATTGTAGGAGCGCGAAAGGCTTGGGCATAAGAGCCGAAAACCATCAGCCAGTCGGTTGGGTTTACGGTGACAGCACCGCGCGACGACCATTTATCTGCGTCAACATCGGCATTGCTTTGGCTGCTGGCACTGTAGCTGTCGAAACGCGTACCCGCCAGCACGGTCACCGGCAGATCGCGTAGAGTAATTTCGTCCTGCGCCCAGCCGGAAGCAAAGTTGATTTTAGCCTGCGGGAAGCTGGTGGTGACGCCGCTAGGCGTTTGTTCCTGACGATAGGCTTCGGTGCCGTAGGTCAACAGGTGCGATGCAGCGCTGTCAGCGAACAGGCGAGTGCGATTTTCCAGTTTCGCGCCGTGGGTTTTCTGCTCGCGGCCTTCAAAGCCGGTGCCCCTGGTGGTGGTATCAATATTGACATCGGAGTAGTAGGCCGTTGCCGTGGCGTCCAGCCAATTCTGACCCTGCGGATGCAGCTTATAGCTCAACTGTGCATCGCGCTGAATGGTCGAGCGGTCGGTCATCAGGTTACCGGCGGAAGCGGCGGGCGTTTGGGGATTCTTTGGCTCCCGGGCGCGGTTATTGTAATAGCGCAGGTTGGTGCTCAGAGACTGGTTATCATCGATGATCCAGGTGCCTTTTGCCAGAACGTTACTAATCGCTTCGTCATTGGGCGCGCTGAAACCATTACTTTGGCGAAGATTACCTACGTCGCGAGTGCCAAAGGAAATCAAACCGTCCAAATCATCGGTTTTACCGAAGGCAGAAGCCCCCATGCCCAAGCTGTGATCACCGGTGGCACCTAAGCCAAATACGCGGTAACCGCTACTGTGACCCGGCTCCAGCAGATCGGCGGCATCAACGGTTTGATAGGAGATTACGCCACCCAATGCGCCGCTGCCGTATAGCATGGCCGCTGGGCCACGCACGATTTCAATCTGTTTGACCAGCATAGGATCGAGGAAGGTGCTATTGATATGGCCGGTGTCGGTGCCTTGACGGATGCCGTCGACCAGTGTCAATACGCCGTTACGGTTATAGCCGCGCAGGCTGACGTCCTGACCGTTAGTACGTCCCGTGCCTGAAATCAGGATGCCTGGCACGCGACGCAGCATATCGGCTGAGGTGCTGGCCGTCTGGCTGAGCGGCGAATCCCCTTCGATAACCGTCACCATCATCGGTGCGTCAAAGCTACTGCGCGGGTTACCCGTGGCGACAACGGTCATGGTTTCACTGGAATGGACCGCTTTTTTCTTGGCTGTTTCTGTTGTGGCAGCGGATTCGCTCGGTGCGGTAGGCGCGGCGTAGGCCAGCGAAGGAATGGCGCAGGCGATAGCCAAACTCAGCGATGACGCACGGAACAACGTAGATGAAGCACGAGACATCTGGCAATTCTCCATATGTAGTTAAACATAATCATTAGATTGCTGGCTGCCTCGATCGAACGATCTGGGTGGCTCGCGAAAAAGTATCTCAAGGAGCAGTTATTATTTGGTCAATATCAGCTTGCCGGATTTGGTCTGCCGCAGCTGATAAAATTGTCCTTGATGGTTGATGATGACGAGTCCATGTCTACCAAGCAGTTGCTCGCTATTGATGCAAGCAGGTTGCTCCACCAGCGGGAGAGAATCTTCTGCTCCGCTAGCCGTTGCAGGGTACAAATCGCTGTAAGTAGGGTTATTCATTAGATGCAAACGGAAATGGTTATCAATTTGATAATCATTATCATGTGAATGGGAGGTTACATCAAGCAAAATATTGCCTTGGACAACTTTTTTGATTTCCTGCTGTCTCTGGTCTATCTCATTAATTACAAAAAGAAAAAATTATATACAAAATAACGCTTCTGATGCAAAAGACGAGGCGACAGCCGAATAGCCCAATTTATTTAACAATTGGGGTTATTATTTCATGTAAAAGTCAGCGCTGAAGCCTGAGGGAATTCAGAAAAAATCAACCAGTTCAGATGCCTGATGACATCTGAGCTGGCTAAATTTGAAGCATTAATGATTAACGCGGATTGTCGGTTGGGGCAGGTTAGAAACGGGTATTCACGGCGTCATTCAGAATTGCTAATAAATGTTCGGTATCGACCCAGTTCAGGCAAGGATCGGTGATGGATTGGCCGTAGGTTAACGGCTGTCCGGCCACGATTTTTTGCGTGCCCTCGACCAGGAAACTCTCCGCCATCACACCCACGATTGCCGTAGAACCGGCGCGAATTTGCTGACCGATGTCTTCGGCGACTTCCAACTGGCGACGATGCATTTTCTGGCAATTACCGTGGCTGAAATCGACCACCAAATGCTCGGGTAAATCGAATTCACGCAGGCTATCACAGGCAGCGGCAATGTCCGTAGCGCCATAATTAGGTTGTTTACCGCCGCGCATAATAATGTGGCCGTAAGGGTTACCGCTGGTTTGGTAGATGGTCATCTGGCCGGTTTTATCCGGCGACAGGAACATATGACCGGCCCGAGCCGCACGAATGGCGTCAATAGCGATACGGGTGTTGCCATCGGTGCCGTTTTTAAAGCCAACCGGACAGGACAACGCCGACGCCATTTCACGGTGGATCTGACTTTCCGTGGTGCGAGCGCCGATGGCACCCCAGCTAATTAAATCGGCAATATATTGCCCGGTCACCATATCCAGAAACTCGGTGGCCGTTGGTAATCCCAGTTCATTCACGCTCAGCAACAGCTTACGTGCCAATTCTATGCCAAGATTGACCTGACAGGAGCCATCTAGCGTCGGATCGGAGATCAAACCTTTCCAGCCCACCACGGTGCGAGGTTTTTCGAAATAGGTACGCATCACGATTTCCAGTCGATCTGCATAGCGTTCCCGCAGCACATTCAGGCGAGTAGCATAATCAATGGCAGCATCCAGATCGTGAATAGAGCAGGGGCCGACCACCACTAATAGACGAGGATCTTCACCGGTCAGGATTTTTTCAATGCGCTTACGTGACGCGGTCACGTTATTGGCTACGCCGGAAGAGATAGGCAACTTATCCGCCAACTGTTGTGGCGTGATCAGGCTATCGATGCGCGCGGTCCGCAGTTCATCTGTTTTATGCATGGATATTCTCTAAAAATGTTCTTCTCTGCGGCAGGAATACCGGGAAGTGATGGCGATCACAATAAACCAAAACCAGACGAATTCAACCGCCGCAGAGGAGATTAATAGAATTTATATCGAATTCGGTATATTCAATCATTTATATGAATGCAGCCTTAAAACATCCGGCGACTCATTCCTAAAATATCCAGGATTTTGGTCGATATCTCTTCAACGGAATAATTGGTGGAATTTAGATAGCGGATTTGATTCTTGCGAAACAGCGCCTCGACTTCGCCGACTTCCATACGACACTGTCGTAAAGAGGCATAACGACTGTTTTCCCGCCGCTCTTCACGAATTGCTGCCAGCCGCTCGGGGTTTATGGTTAAACCGAACAGTTTGTGCTGAAAGGGTTTAAGCGCCGCAGGTAACTGCAGATTATCCATATCATCGGCAATAAAAGGGTAGTTGGCGGCACGAATGCCAAATTGCATCGCCAGATACAGACTGGTGGGCGTTTTACCGCAACGAGATACGCCCAGCAAAATCACCTGCGCCTGATCCAGATTGCGCAACGAAATGCCGTCATCATGAGCCAGCGCATAATCGATAGCGGCGATACGGGCGTCGTATTTTCCCAAATTGCTTTCGGTCAGGCCGTGGGTGCGGTTGAGCACCGGCTGAGGCGCAACGCCCAGTTCGTCCTGGAGTGGCGCAACCAGCGACTGGACGATGTCCTGACAGAATCCCTCACTGCGTTGGATTATCTCGCGGACTTCCGACGAAATAATCGAATAGAACACCAGCGGGCGGACGCCGGTAGACTGATAAATCTCATTTATCTGCTGGCAAACCGCTTCAGCACGGGCGGCGCTTTCGACAAAAGGTAAGGTAAAGGTCGTGGCATCAACCGGAAACTGCGATAGCACGGCGTGCCCCAAGACTTCCGCCGTAATGGCGGTACCGTCTGAAATATAAAAAACGCTTCTTTCCACCCTGACTCCTTTAAGCCACTGCCCGAATAATCATCTGTGATCTGTCTGATAGTGTGCCTTATTCCCGTTTTGGGTAAAGCTTTTGCCGCAGAATTGCCCTTAAAAAATTTTTTTGTGTTGGGTTGATCGATTCACCTGTCCATAGCTAACGGAGCATTGTGCTAGTCTGATCCCTGCTGTTTAACAGCAAAGATAACTTTTATTCGTACCCTACTGAATGTAAAAGGATTGTTTAGATGTCGAACAATGGCCGAACCCTGCGTAATGTGCTTTGGTACAACCAGCTTGGTATGCACGATGTTGACCGTGTGGGCGGTAAGAATGCCTCCCTGGGTGAAATGATAACCAATCTTTCTGAACTGGGCGTTTCTGTTCCCAACGGATTTGCCACCACGGCCGAGGCGTTTAACGACTTTCTCGAGCAAAGTGGCGTTAACCAACGTATTTATGAGCTGCTGGATAACACCGACGTTGATGATATCGCGCAGTTGGCTAACGCCGGTGCCCAGATTCGTCAATGGGTGATTGATACGCCGTTCCATCCTGAGTTTGAACAAGCTATTCATGAAGCTTATCAACAGCTTGCCGACGGCGAGCCGGAAGCCTCCTTTGCCGTGCGCTCCTCGGCGACGGCGGAAGACATGCCCGATGCGTCCTTTGCGGGTCAACAAGAAACCTTCCTCAACGTTCAGGGTATCGATGCGGTGATGGTGGCGATTAAACATGTGTTTGCCTCCCTGTTTAATGACCGCGCCATCTCCTACCGGGTGCATCAGGGTTACGATCATCGCGGCGTGGCGCTGTCTGCCGGCGTTCAGCGGATGGTGCGCTCCGATCTGGCCTCGTCCGGCGTGATGTTCACCATCGATACCGAATCCGGTTTTGATCAGGTGGTATTTATCACCGCCGCCCACGGTTTGGGTGAGATGGTGGTGCAGGGCGCGGTTAATCCTGATGAATTCTACGTTCACAAACCTACGCTGCGTAATGGCAAACCGGCCATTGTTCGTCGCAATATGGGTTCGAAAAAAATTCGTATGGTGTATGCCGATAGCCAAGAACACGGCAAACAGGTGTGTATTGAAGATGTACCAGAAGATCTGCGCAATCGTTTCGCTTTGACCGATAAAGAAGTCGAATCCTTGGCTCATCAGGCTTTACTGATTGAGCAGCATTATGGTCGCCCGATGGATATCGAGTGGGCCAAAGACGGTCACACCGGCAAGCTGTTTATCGTACAGGCGCGTCCGGAAACCGTTCGTTCCAATGAACAAGTGATGGAACGCTACCTGTTGAACAACCAGAGCGAAGTGCTGGTTGAAGGGCGAGCTATCGGTCACCGAATCGGTTCAGGTCCGGTCAAAGTCATTCATGATATTAGCGAGATGGATCGCATTCAGCCCGGTGATGTTCTGGTGACAGATATGACCGATCCTGATTGGGAACCTATCATGAAAAAGGCGTCGGCCATTGTCACCAACCGCGGGGGGCGAACTTGTCATGCAGCGATTATTGCCCGTGAACTGGGGATTCCTGCGGTTGTGGGTTGTGGGGATGCCACCGATCGTCTGCGTGAAGGCCAGAAGGTGACCGTATCCTGCGCCGAAGGGGATACCGGCTTTGTCTATCAGGATCTACTGGACTTTTCAGTGCAAAGCTCCGAAGTGACCGAACTGCCTGAGTTACCGTTAAAAATCATGATGAACGTCGGTAATCCTGATCGTGCTTTTGACTTCGCCCGTTTGCCAAACGAAGGGGTTGGTCTGGCGCGTCTGGAGTTTATTATCAACCGCATGATAGGCGTGCACCCAAGGGCGCTGCTGGAATTTGATAAGCAGGAACCGGCGTTGCAGGCTGAAATTAAAGCGCTGATGCACGGCTACGACGATCCGGTTGAGTTTTACGTCGGCCGCCTGACCGAAGGCATTTCGACGTTGGGTGCGGCTTTCTGGCCAAAACGCGTGATCGTGCGTCTGTCTGACTTCAAATCCAACGAATACGCCAATCTGGTGGGCGGCGCGGCCTACGAACCTCATGAAGAGAACCCGATGCTGGGCTTCCGCGGTGCCGGTCGTTACGTGGCCGATAGCTTCCGTGATTGTTTCGCCTTGGAATGTGAAGCTGTCAAACGTGTGCGTAACGAAATGGGGTTAACCAACGTTGAAATCATGGTGCCATTCGTGCGTACCGTGGCGCAGGCGGAGGCGGTGGTAGCCGAACTGGCTAAGCAAGGGCTGAAACGTGGTGAGAATGGCCTGAAAGTCATTATGATGTGTGAAATCCCCTCGAACGCATTATTGGCCGATCAATTCCTCCAACATTTCGACGGATTCTCCATTGGTTCGAACGATATGACGCAGCTGACGTTGGGGCTGGATCGTGATTCCGGCGTGGTATCTGAGCTGTTTGATGAGCGCAACGAGGCGGTGAAAGCCTTGCTGTCGATGGCGATTCAGGCGGCAAAACGGCAGGGTAAATACGTCGGGATTTGTGGGCAGGGCCCGTCAGATCACGCCGATTTTGCTCTGTGGCTGATGGAGCAGGGCATTGATAGTCTGTCTCTGAACCCGGATACCGTAGTGCAAACCTGGATGGATTTGGGGCAGGTTAAACCTGTAACCCATTAATATCTAAGGTACGTCATTCTTTGAAGATCCGTAGCTTAGGCTGCGGATTTTTTTCTGGAATTTTATAACCTTTAGAAACTGTTTTTGATTGGGAATATAAGGGTGATAGGCAATAATTCATTATTTGGCGCGGAAGACAAAAAAAAGCCCATCATAGGAGATAGGCAAAGACTACACACAGCAATTAGGGTATTCGGTGCTGATATTGCGATGAAGCAATAATCTACTGATTTATTTAAACATCTCAAATGAGTTGTCGATTAATAATAATCTTAAATAAAATAAGTTAGATAGTCATTAAGAATCATCCTAATAAAAACGGTTGTTTATCAGTGACTAAATGAAAGAGTGTGGGCGGTTTTATAGTGAATAACAATGCTGTTTTAATAAACTTGAGTTTCTTAACGTGAAAAAAGAATGGAGAGTGTTGAACCTAAAGCTTTATCTATTATTTGGGCAAGGAGGGAATGAGAAAATAATGGCTCGCCAGTATTACCAACGAGCCATTGTGCTATTAGAGTTCATCTAAGTGTTTAGCGACTTCGGCGACATCTTCTACCGGCTCAGGCGCTTCATGAATCCAGGCGCTCACCAGGCGATATGAGACGGCCAGAACCACCGGGCCAATAAACAGGCCAATCATGCCGAAGGAGAGCAAACCGCCGATAACGCCAGACAGAATCAGGATCATAGGCAGGTCTGCGCCCATACGGATCAGCACTGGCCGCAGCACGCCGTCTAGCGTTCCGACTACGCAGCTCCAGACCAATAGCAGAGTGCCAAAAGTATTGTCCCCGCTCCAGTACAGCCAGATAACCGCCGGAACCAGTACGAGTAAGGGGCCAAGTTGCGCGACGCAGCAAACAAACATCACTACCGTCAATAACATCGCGTAGGGGATGCCGGCGATAGCCAGTCCAATTCCGCCCAGAATCCCTTGCACCAGCGCGGTAACAACCACGCCCAACGCTACGGCCCGAATGGCTTGCGCCGCCAGTATGACGGCAGCATCGCCGCGTTTATCTGCCAGACGAACGGCAAAATGGCGAATCCCCAGTGCGACGTTTTCACCGTGGAAATACAGCAGGATACTGAATAACACCATTAGAGTCAGATGCAGCAGGAAGCGGCCAACGTGAGCGGCCTGAGCCACAAACCAGGTGGCGGTTTCCCCCACGTAAGGCTGAACTTTCGCCATTAGCGCATTGCCGCCGCCGGCTATCAGGGTATGCCAGCTGCTGTAGAGTTTGTTACCGAGCATCGGAACAGATTTTAGCCATGCCATTTCCGGTATCTGTAAATTCGCCGGACTGCTGGCCCATTTAATTAACGGAGCGCTATTTTCCAAAACGCTACTGACCAACAGCGCAATTGGGATAACGAACAGCAGAATTAACAGCAGTGTCATAATGACAACGGCTAATGAGCGCCGTCCCCAAAGTAACCCCTGCAAACGAATCAATAAAGGCCAGGTAGCAATAACCACCATTCCCGCCCAGGCGAACCCCAAAATAAAGGGTTGAACCACCCAGAAGCTGGCAATGATCATTATCAAAATGAATATCACGCCAAATATGAGTTTGGGTAAGTCGTAACGATGTTGTTGCGGGTAATTCATCGGTGAGTTCTCGTTTCGATAAGTAGGGCAAGGTCGCCGTATTCGGACTGACTGTCTAATCATGGTGTATTTTTGCGTAATTTAACAGATTCATAGCATTTTTACTGACGGAGCTGAGTAATAAAAGCACGCTTATTTTGTGAGGTAGATTCATTCGCGAATCATTTGGTTCGGGGAATAGCCGGTGTTACAGCGATGTCGTTCTATTGAGAGAAATATCACAGAGGTATCGCGTTATAGAGAGAGAATGCCGCAGAGCTAGACTCGACGCTAATGGCACCAGCGGCGCGGAATGGTTTACATCTTCTTATGCCAACCCCGTATGCCAACCCCGTATTCGTGTTTTACAACGCCGGTTTTACCGCGACGTTTGCTGCCTGAAAGTTTCTGACGTGGGCTTTTTTACACTCTATGCGAGTTGATCTGTTCGTTGGCAGGGCAATATAAAATGTTGATCGTTAATCAATGATTATTCTATTCCTCCCTGCAATGAGCCAAGCCTTTCTCATCATTCTGAATTGTCATAAATGATTCGACAAGAGCATTAACAAGCGGCTAACCTTTCTGCCACTGGAGTACGTATATTCGCTGATGTGACAGGGTGATGCGCGGCGGATGGCGTGTGTGAAAACAACATAGATAGGGTCAACCATAATGATCCCACGGATTTCTCAGGCCCCTGGCGTCTTACCGCTGGTGCTGGACTTTTTGAAGGCATTGAAGCAACACGGTTTTACCGGCGACACCGCCACCGATTACGCCGACCGCCTGACGATGGCAACGGACAACAGTATCTACCAATTGCTGCCCGATGCGGTGGTATTCCCGCGATCCACCGCCGATGTCACCCTGATTGGTCGTTTGGCCGGAGAATCGACGTTTCAATCTTTGACCTTTGCCCCACGTGGCGGCGGCACAGGCACCAACGGTCAAGCACTGAATACCGGTATTGTGGTGGATATGTCCCGCCATATGAATCGCATTCTGGAAATCAACACTGAGCAAGGCTGGGTGCGAGTTGAAGCCGGTGTGATTAAAGATCAACTTAATCAATATTTGCGTCCGCACGGCTATTTCTTCTCTCCCGAACTCTCTACCAGCAACCGCGCCACGTTAGGCGGCATGATTAATACCGATGCTTCCGGGCAAGGCTCGTTGGTGTATGGCAAAACGTCCGATCATGTTTTAGGTCTGCGAGCGGTGCTTTTGGGGGGCGAACTGCTGGATACTCGCGCGCTGCCAACTGCTCAGGCCGAAGCGATCGCCGCCGAGGAGTCGGTAATTGGGCGTATTTATCGTAGCGTGCTGGAGAGTTGTCGGGATAACCGCGCGCTGATTCTGGAAAAATTCCCCAAACTGAACCGTTTCCTGACCGGTTACGATCTGCGCCATGTTTTGAGTGATGATCTGCAATATTTTGATTTAACACGTATTCTATGCGGGGCGGAAGGCACGCTGGCCTTTATTACCGAAGCCAAGCTGGACATTACCCGTCTGCCGAAAGTGCGGCGGTTGGTGAACGTTAAATATGATTCCTTCGATTCGGCCTTGCGCAATGCGCCTTTCATGGTGGAAGCCAAGGCGCTGTCGGTGGAAACGGTGGATTCTAAGGTGCTGAATCTGGCCAGAGAAGACATTGTGTGGCATTCAGTTAAAGAATTGATCACCGATGTGCCAGATAAGACGCTATTGGGACTGAATATTGTCGAATTCGCCGGAGATGATCGGGAACTTATCGACGAGCAAATGGCCTCGTTGTGTCAGCGGTTAGATGAATTGATGTCTACGCAGCAGGGCGGTGTGATTGGCTATCAGATTTGTGACGATCTGGCCGGTATTGAGCGCATCTACGGTATGCGTAAAAAAGCCGTAGGATTGCTCGGAAACAGTAAGGGTCAGGCTAAACCCATTCCTTTTGCCGAAGATACCTGCGTTCCGCCGCAAAATCTGGCGGACTATATCGTCGAATTCCGTCAGTTGCTGGATAGCCATAACCTGAGTTATGGCATGTTTGGTCACGTAGACGCCGGCGTGCTGCATGTGCGTCCGGCTTTGGACATGTGCGATCCGCAGCAGGAAATGCTGATGAAACAGCTTTCCGATCGGATAGTCGAGCTGACTGCGCGTTACGGGGGCTTACTGTGGGGAGAACACGGAAAAGGTTTCCGCGCTGAATATAGCCCGGGTTTCTTCGGTGAAAAACTGTATCACGAGCTGCGGCGCATTAAGTCTGCTTTCGATCCGCTCAATCGCCTGAATCCGGGGAAAATCTGTTCTCCGTTAGACAGTGATGCGCCGATGATGAAAGTCGATACCTCGGCAAAACGCGGCATAAAGGATCGACAAATTCCGCTTACGGTGCGCACGTCATTCCGCGGCGCAATGGAATGTAACGGCAACGGATTATGCTTTAATTTCGATGCTCGCAGCCCGATGTGTCCTTCAATGAAAATCAGCGGCAACCGCATTCATTCCCCGAAAGGTCGCGCCACATTGGTGCGGGAATGGCTGCGTTTGCTGAGCGAACAGGGCGTCGATCCTCTGGTACTGGAAAACGGCCTGGCTAATCGCCGGCCTAGCCTGCGTGGACTGATCGAAAAAACCAGACATAGCTGGCGCGCCAATCGAGGGGACTACGATTTCTCCCACGAAGTGAAGGAGGCGATGTCAGGCTGTCTGGCCTGCAAAGCCTGTTCGACTCAATGCCCGATTAAAATTGACGTGCCGGGGTTCCGTTCGCGCTTCCTGCAGCTGTATCACACCCGTTATCACCGTCCGTTGCGTGATTACGTGGTCGCTGGCGTGGAAAGCTATACGCCGCTGATGGCCAAGGCGCCCAACCTGTTCAATTTCTTCCTGAAACAGCCGTGGGTGAGCGAACTGAGTCGCCGGAGTATTGGGATGGTGGATTTACCGCTGCTCTCGACGCCGACCCTGAAACAGGCGCTTTCCGGCCACTATGCCAGCACGATGACGTTGGAACAGTTGGAAAAACTGAGTGATGAAGAACGTAGCCATCATGTGCTAATTGTACAGGATCCTTTTACCAGTTATTACGATGCACAGGTGGTGGCTGATTTTGTTCGATTGGTAGAAAAACTCGGTTTTAATCCGGTCTTGCTGCCGTTTTCGCCTAATGGTAAAGCCCAACATATCAAAGGTTTTTTACAGCGATTCGCTAAAACTGCGACTAAAACCGCCGAGTTCCTTAATCGAATTTCCTTATTAGGCATGCCGCTGGTGGGCGTCGATCCGGCCTTGGTACTGTGCTATCGCGATGAATATCAGGAAATGCTTGGAGAGCGTCGCGGTCACTTTAAGGTGCAACTGGTACATGAATGGTTACAGACGACATTGCCGGATAGCCCAGCGCAGCCATTGAACGATGAACCTTGGTATTTGTTTGGCCACTGTACTGAAAGCACCGCGCTACCGGCCAGCGGGCAGCAGTGGGCGGGGATATTTTCACGCTACGGCGCGCGGCTGGAAAACGTCAGCGTTGGCTGTTGCGGTATGGCGGGCACCTACGGTCACGAATCGAAGAATCTCCATAACTCGATCGGAATTTATGAACTATCATGGCAGCAGGCATTGCAGAAATTGCCGGAAAAACGCTGTCTGGCAACGGGTTATTCATGCCGTAGCCAGGTAAAACGAATGGAAGGAAATAGCCTCAGGCATCCGTTACAGGCTCTATTGGAGATAGTTTAATGCTTTGGAAACGAGCAGCTACGCTGGCAGACTTGAATCAAGTGGGTGAAGGTTGCATGGTGTCCCATTTGGGCATCGAAATTACCCGCATCGGGGACAATGAAATCGAAGGGACAATGCCGGTGGATCACCGCACGCGCCAGCCTTTTGGCCTACTGCACGGCGGGGCGTCTGTGGTGTTGGCGGAATCGCTGGGCTCAATGGCGGGTTATCTATCCACCGAATGTGATCAACAGGTGGTAGGGTTGGAAATTAATGCCAACCACCTGAGAGCGGTGCGGGAAGGGGTGGTTCGCGGCGTGTGTCGGGCGGTTCACGCTGGCCGTACTCATCAGGTTTGGCAGATCGAGATTTTCGATCAGCAGGATCGGCTTTGCTGTACATCACGTCTCACTACGGCAATTTTAGGCAGCTAGCGTCTGTCTTCATTTTGCCTAATCTGAAGCGGTATTTTCAGAACCGGACAGCGCCGGTTCTGAATATTTCTTAATCCTTGTCAGACACAGTTTCCTTTCATTCAATCCCTTACCCGCGAACGGCTTATTTTTTCACGATCAAATCGGTCACTTTTTGCCGTAGAGGTTTCCTCCGAGGGGGATTTTCGGCTAAAGTTAGCGTAGAAATAGGTATTTCCTATGAATGTTTAAAATTATTAGAAGTAAAGGGAAATTGGCCTCTAATAATGCAGGGTTTTCAGTTATTATTATGAAATATATTGTGTGATTTCATAATGATAATATTGTGCGACTCTCTTCCGTTTTTTCTGGCCATCGCAGCGTTCCTTATAGGTTGCCGCCTCACCCGGGGTTAAAAAGGCACTTTTCTTAATATCCCTGCAAAACAAACGGTTGAAGTGATAATTATTATCACTACCATTGTGAACAATCTGTGTTGACGCCGAGTGAGGTTCAACCAGCATAATAACAACTAATAAGGTTGTTGAGATAGATAAGGTAGGTCATATGCAACAGGATACAGTTGGTACATTTTCACTCGACGACAATGATTGGCAGGGCGTCACCATTACTGACAGTGCCGCCGCGCAGATTGCCCGCTTAATGCAGCAAGATCCCGAAGTGAAAGGGCTGCATCTGGGCGTTAAACAATCCGGCTGCGCCGGGTTTGCCTACGTGATGGACATGGCAAAAAACCCTGCCAATGACGATCTGGTTTTCGAGCATGGCGAAGCCAAAATTTTTGTACCGTTAAAAGCGATGCCTTTTATTGATGGCACGGAAGTAGATTATGTCCGCGAAGGGCTGAATCAGATCTTTAAATTTAATAATCCTAAAGCTCAGCATGCCTGCGGTTGTGGCGAGAGTTTTGGCGTTTGAGTGATGTAAACGAAATGACACGAAGCAATGTAGAAGTTCCAGATGATGTGCAGGCTTGGGTCAGTGATGGTCGTTACAAAGAAGGCTTCTTTACCCATTTAGCCACCGATGAGTTGGCCAAAGGCATCAACGAAGATGTGGTGCGAGCGATTTCGGCCAAACGTAACGAACCTGAGTGGATGCTGGAATTCCGTCTCGGTGCTTATCGAAGCTGGCTGGAGATGGAAGAACCGCATTGGCTGAAAGCCCACTATCAAAGCCTGGATTATCAGGATTACAGCTATTACTCGGCACCATCTTGCGGTAGCTGCGATGACAACTGCGGTTCCCAACCCGGCGCAGTGCAGCAGCCGACCGACGGCGAAGATCTCGGCACCGCCGCCAATGATTATCTCACCGCAGAAGTGGAAAACGCCTTTGCCCAGTTAGGGGTTCCGGTTCGTGAAGGGGCGGAAGTGGCGGTAGATGCGATTTTTGATTCGGTTTCGGTCGCCACCACTTATCGTGAAAAACTGGCTGGCCACGGGATTATTTTCTGCTCTTTTGGTGAAGCAATTCAGGAATTCCCGGATCTGGTTCGCAAATACCTCGGCAGTGTAGTGCCCGCCAAAGATAACTTCTTTGCCGCATTGAACGCCGCCGTGGCTTCGGACGGCACCTTCGTATACGTGCCGAAAGGCGTGCGTTGCCCGATGGAGCTTTCTACCTACTTCCGGATTAACGCGGCGAAAACCGGCCAGTTCGAACGCACCATTCTGATTGCCGATGAAGACAGCTACGTAAGCTATATCGAAGGCTGTTCTGCGCCGGTGCGTGATACCTATCAGTTGCATGCGGCGGTGGTGGAAGTGATTCTGCACAAAAATGCCGAAGTGAAATATTCCACGGTGCAAAACTGGTTTGCCGGTACGGCCAGCACCGGCGGCATTCTCAACTTTGTTACCAAGCGCGCTCTGTGTGAAGGGGAAGGTTCAAAAATGTCGTGGACTCAGTCGGAAACCGGCTCGGCCATTACTTGGAAATACCCGAGCGTGATTTTGCAGGGTGATAACTCCATCGGCGAATTCTTCTCCGTGGCGTTGACCAACGGTTATCAGCAGGCCGATACCGGCACCAAGATGATCCACATTGGCAAAAATACTAAATCCACCATTATCGCCAAGGGGATTTCCGCCGGCCATAGCCAGAATACCTATCGTGGTCTGGTGAAAATCCTACCGAGTGCGGAAAATGCCCGTAACTTTACCCAGTGCGACTCGATGTTGATTGGGCCGGATTCCGGCGCGCACACCTTCCCGTATGTGGAAGTGCGCAACAACAGCGCTCAGTTGGAACACGAAGCCACCACCTCCAAGATTGGCGATGACCAACTGTTCTATTGTCTGCAGCGGGGCATCAGCGAAGATGACGCTATCTCGATGATCGTCAACGGATTCTGTAAAGATGTCTTCTCGGAATTACCGCTGGAATTTGCCGTCGAAGCGCAGAAATTGCTCGCCATTAGCCTGGAACACAGCGTGGGTTAATCCCGTGGCATTTGCACCGCACAGCGTTGCGCCACGGCGCACAAAGGAAACAGCATGTTAAGCATCAAGAATTTAAAAGTCAGCGTAGAAGGCAACGAGATCCTCAAAGGCCTGAATCTGGAAATCAAACCCGGTGAAGTTCATGCCATCATGGGGCCGAACGGCTCGGGTAAAAGTACCTTGTCCGCCACGCTGGCCGGCCGTGAAGAATATGAAGTCACCGCAGGCGAAGTGATCTTTAAAGATAAGGATCTGTTGGCGCTGGATCCGGAAGAACGCGCCGGTGAAGGGGTTTTCCTGGCGTTCCAGTATCCGGTAGAAATTCCCGGTGTCAGTAACCATTTCTTCCTGCAAACGGCCGTGAATGCGGTACGTAAATACCGTGAAGAAGAACCTTTAGATCGCTTCGATTTTTCCGATTTCATTGAAGAAAAAATTGAACTGTTGAAGATGCCGGAAGATTTGCTGACTCGTTCGGTGAACGTTGGTTTCTCCGGCGGTGAGAAAAAACGTAATGACATCCTGCAAATGGCGGCGTTGGAGCCAGATCTGTGCATTCTGGATGAAACCGACTCCGGTCTGGACATCGATGCGTTAAAAATCGTGGCGAACGGGGTGAACTCTCTACGCAATGAAAAACGTGCTTTCATCATCGTAACCCACTATCAACGTATTCTGGATTACGTGAAGCCCGACTTCGTACACGTGCTGTATCAGGGCAAAATTATCAAGTCCGGTGACTTCTCGCTAGTCAAACAGTTGGAGGAGCAAGGCTATGGCTGGCTTACCGACCAACAGTAATAACCCGCATCAGAACAGTGCTACGGTACTGCAGCAACTGAGTCAATTGGTACAGCAAGGCGCTCGCGGTGGGCGTGCCGATAGCCATTGGCAGCAGGCTCAGAGGTTGGGTTTCCCAACCGCAAAGCATGAAGACTGGAAATATACGCCGATTAACCACTTGCTAGAACAACGTTTTGGCTTTGCTCAGACACAGGTTAGCTCACAGCAGTTAACCGCGCTGGCGCTGCCGCTAGACGCCTATCGTCTGGTCTTTGTGGACGGCCGTTTCGACGCCAGCCTGAGCGATACCGAATTCGGTGTTTATCTGGTTAGCCCACTGACTGCTGCCTCCGAATTGCCTGCCCCGGTGCAATCTGAGGTATTCCTGCATCTGACGGAAAGTCTGGCGCAGGAGGGCACAGTGATTCGTCTGCCAGCGGGAAAACAGGCGGAAAAACCGCTATATCTGCTGCATATCAGCTCTGGTGCAGATACTGAGCTGGTGAATACCAGCCACTATCGCCACCATGTGATGCTGGAAGCGAATACTCAGGCTGATATTGTCGAGCATTATGTCAGCCTGAATGATTTGCCTCACTTTACCGGCGCGCGGCTGACCATTTCTGTCGGCGACAATGCCCAACTGAGCCACTGCAAGCTGGCCTTTGAAACGCCGCAAAGCTATCACTTTGCTCATAATGACGTGGTGATGGGACGTGACGCTCGCGCCAGAAGCTACAGTTTCTTGCTGG
Source organism: Yersinia sp. IP36721 (assembly GCF_003634395.1). Lineage (NCBI taxonomy): Bacteria > Pseudomonadati > Pseudomonadota > Gammaproteobacteria > Enterobacterales > Yersiniaceae > Yersinia > Yersinia sp. IP36721. Next base: position 324,276 of record NZ_QCZL01000002.1, on the reverse strand, counting down.
GTGCCGGTCTGACTCGCCATAACACCAGCGCCCAGCTTAACGGCGAGGGCGCAAGTTTATCGATGAACAGCCTGCTGTTACCTATTGGCCGCGAAGTTTGTGATACCCGAACCTATCTGGAACACAATAAAGGCTATTGCGAAAGCCGTCAGCTACATAAAACCGTGGTGCGGGAGCGGGGCAAGGCCGTGTTTAACGGCATGATCAAGGTGGCACAGCACGCGCTGAAAACCGACGGTCAGATGACCAATAACAACCTGTTGTTGAGCAAACTGGCAGAGGTGGACACCAAACCGCAGCTGGAAATTTACGCCGATGACGTGAAGTGCAGCCACGGTGCGACCGTCGGGCGGATTGACGCCGAACAGCTGTTCTATCTACAGTCCCGCGGTATCAGTCAGGCCGATGCTCAGCAAATGATTATCTTTGCTTTCGCTGCGGAATTGACCGAAGCGATGAGCAACGAAACCATCCGTAAACTGGTGATGGAGCGGATTGCCGAGCGTCTGGCGGGAGAATAATGATGAGAGAACAACTATGAGTTACCCGCTGGAACGCATTCGCGCCGATTTTCCATTGCTTGCCCGGGAAGTCAACGGCCAGCCGCTGGCCTATCTGGACAGCGCGGCTAGCGCGCAGAAACCCAATGCGGTGATTGAGCGCGAGCTAGAGTTTTACCGCAGCGGCTATGCGGCGGTGCATCGGGGAATTCACACCCTCAGCGCTGAGGCGACTCAGGCGATGGAACAAGTCCGCTGCCATGCGGCAGAATTTATCCATGCCAACTCGCCGGATGAAATCGTTTTTGTGAAAGGTACCACCGAAGCTATTAATCTGGTGGCGAACAGCTACGGGCGACATTTCCTCAAAGCTGGTGACAGTATTATCATCACCGAAATGGAGCATCACGCGAATATCGTTCCCTGGCAGATGCTGGCTCAGGAGCGCGGCATTGAAATTCGCGTCTGGCCGATTACCGCGAGCGGCGAATTGGATCTGAGCGTTCTACCGCACCTGATCGATGATACGACTCGTTTGCTGGCCATGACTCACGTTTCCAACGTATTGGGTACGGTTAACCCGATTGAGCAAATCGTGGCAACGGCCAAGGCCGCCGGTTTGCTGGTGCTGGTGGACGGCGCTCAGGCGGTGATGCATCAGGCGGTGGACGTACAGAAACTGGGCTGTGATTTTTATGCTTTCTCCGGCCACAAACTGTATGGACCGACCGGTATTGGTATTCTGTACGGAAAAAGCGAACTGTTGCAGCAAATGCCGCCGTGGGAAGGCGGTGGGGCGATGATTAAAACCGTCAGCCTGACCGAAGGAACCACCTACGCTGATGCGCCGGGGCGCTTTGAGGCCGGATCGCCGAACACCGCGGGTATGATGGGGTTAGGCGCGGCAATGAGCTACCTGAGCGAACTGGGGCTGGATAACATACAGCGCTACGAGCATGAGCTGATGGCCTACGCCGTCGAAGCACTGCAGCAGGTTGAAGGGGTAATCATGTACGGTCCAGCGTCACGGGCGGGAGTCATTGCCTTTAATCTGGGGCAACATCATGCCTTTGACGTAGGAAGTTTTCTCGATCAGTACGGGATTGCCATTCGTACCGGCCATCACTGTGCGATGCCATTGATGCAGCACTACGGCGTGCCGAGCATGTGCCGCGCTTCTCTGGCGGTTTATACCAGCCGAGAGGATATCAACCGGCTGGTGGCGGGGTTACAACGGGTCAAGCGTTTGCTAGGCTAAGTAAAGCCAAACTCCGCAGCGCCTGTTGGTCAGAGCGTTGCCGTTATCAAAGCTGGCTAGCGTCTTGGTCAGCTTTATTTTTTACCGTATTAGGAAGCCTCTCCATGGCCACGTTGCCAGATAAGCAAAAATTGATTCGCAATTTTTCCCGCTGCCATAATTGGGAAGAAAAATACCTGTACGTGATCGAATTGGGCGCTATGTTGCCGCCGTTGAGCGACACCGAGCGCCAGCCAGAAAACCTGATTAGCGGCTGCCAGAGCCAGGTGTGGATCAGCATGACCTTGACCGAGCAGGGCACTATTCATTTTGCCGGTGACAGCGATGCGACCATCGTAAAAGGGTTAGTTGCGGTCGTCTTTATTCTGTATCAGGGGTTAACTCCGCAGCAAATTATCGATCTGGACGTTCGCCCTTATTTTGCCGATTTGGCTCTAAGCCAGCATTTAACGCCATCTCGATCCCAGGGATTGGAAGCAATGATTCGCGCAATTCGTAATAAAGCATCATTATTAGTCTGAGTGACCTTTCTTCCGAGGCAGCGTGTCTGCCTCTCAGAACCTTCTTAATCATTTATTAATCTATTCACCCATAATTGTTATAAAAATATTTTTGCGAAGTCAGTCACAGTGTTAAAACGGTGATATTTCAGCAGGTTAAATCTTGTCTGGGGGGCGAAAAAGGCAAAGAAAAATTAATTTCTAACACCTTGATTTTTAGAGAAATAAATTGCCTTTAGAATCATTACTGTTAGTATAGTTTTGCCAATTATTGGCTATGAAAATCACACGAACTAGCTCGCCGTATAAACCGAATTTGAAGAAGTGATGTAGGAACTAAGCATGAAACGTGCATTAACTTTGATAGGTATGTTATTCGCCACCTGTATGGCAGGCAGTATCACTGCGGCCAATGCAACTGAATATCCTCTGCCACCGGCCAATAGTCGTCTTATTGGTGAAAATACTACCTTTACCGTTCCAAACGATGGCCGTCCGCTGGAGGCTATTGCTGCCGATTATAAAATCGGTCTATTGGGTATGCTGGAAGCCAACCCAGGCACCGATCCGTACTTACCTAAGCCGGGTTCAGTGTTAACCATTCCAACGCAAATGATACTGCCAGACACCCCGCGTGAAGGCATTGTGATTAACCTGGCAGAACTGCGTCTGTACTACTATCCAAAAGGTCAGGATAAAGTCATCGTTTATCCAATCGGTATCGGCCAGTTAGGGCGTAACACCCCAATTATGACGACCTCCGTCAGTCAGAAAATCCCGAATCCAACCTGGACGCCAACGGCGAATATTCGTAAGCACTATCTGGCGCAAGGCGTGACTTTACCGGCCGTTGTTCCTGCCGGTCCGGAAAATCCTATGGGTCTGTTTGCGATGCGTCTGTCTGCCGGTGCCGGTGAGTACCTGATTCACGGTACCAACGCTAACTTCGGTATCGGCATGCGCGTTAGCTCTGGCTGTATCCGTCTGCGTCCTGACGATATTCAGGCGCTGTTCAACTCGGTACCTAAAGGCACCCGCGTACAGATTATCAATGAGCCGATCAAATATTCTGTTGAACCGGACGGTAAACGCTACGTAGAAGTTCACCAGCCGCTGTCCCGTACAGACAATGACGATCCGCAAACCATGCCAATCGCGCTGAGTGCCGGTGTGAAAGCCTTTATGGCCGATGGCGAGACAGATACCGCAGTGGTTGAAAGTGCGATTGTACGCCGTTCTGGGATGCCAGTATTAGCCAGCAAAGGAATGGTAGCCTCTGATGCCGCTCCGGCTGCTGTAGCCCCTCTGGAAGCGTCACAGGCTGAAGAACAGACTATCCCTAAGCTTACTCAGCCAGGCCCAATCTATTCTGAGTCCCACTAATCACCGCAAATAAACGCCTCGACGTTGCGGGACAAGATGAAAGCAAGGATGCTTTCATTGTTCCAGCAGATAAATAAATCGACTTACCGGATAAGGATAAAGTGCAAATGACGAAGGTGAGGGGATTGTTCGGGGTAAAAAAAATGGCGCACAATGTGCGCCATTTTTCATTGAAGTAATATTACTTCTTGTAAGCGTGAGCTTGGTTGTCCAGACGTTGGTTAGCACGTGCTGCATCGTCTTTAGCTGCTTGAACGTCAGAACGGATTGCGTTCACGTCGTTGCTCAGTTGGTCAACTTTAGCGTTCAGAGTCTGAACGTCTGAAGACAGTTGATCAATTTTAGCATTGCTTGAACAACCAGCCAGCATAGTAGAAGCCAGAATTACCGCGCCCAGTACAAGTTTAGTACGATTCATTATTAACACCCTCTAGATTAAGTTAATCTCCATGTAGCGATACAAGTATTACACAAACTTTTTTCGAAAGAGAATAAATTTTTTATGTTAATGAGCTTTATTTTGATCGTTCGCTCAAAGAAGCGTCTGGTTTTAAAAAATCGTTAAAAAATAAAAACAAAACCAATGTACTCCATGGGACAAGTCTTATTTATAAAACAGCCTGTAACCGGGGTGGGATTAAATGTTTTTTGAGAAAGGACGGGAACAAAAAGATAAAAGAAAAACGCCGCTGTAATAAGCGGCGTTTAAATATATTCAGCAGAACAACCCGAGTTGGATTAAAGAACGTGTACTGAAGAAGTATTGGTCGTGCCGCTTGGTACCAGTGCACCAGAAACCATCACGACTACGTCACCTTTCTGCGCCAGACCGCTTGCCAATGCCGCTTCTTTACCAATACGGTAGAAATCATCGGTAGAAGCAATTTCTTTCACGACGGAAGGGATAACGCCTTTGGTCAGAATTAACTGACGCGCAGTCACTTCATTGGTGGTCAGCGCCAGAATAGTCGCGGTTGGGAAGTATTTACGTACCGACTTGGCTGACTTGCCGCCGCCGGTTGCAACGACGATCAACGGAGCACCCAGTTTCTCTGCGGTTTCAACTGCACCACGGCAAACGGCTTCGGTGATACGCATTTTGCGGTTGTCGTTCAGTGATTCGATGCGGCTAGGCATAACGCGATCTGTACGCTCACAGATGGTCGCCATGATGCTCACGGACTCCAGCGGGTATTTACCCTTGGCGCTTTCACCGGACAGCATCACTGCGTCGGTACCGTCCAGAATGGCGTTAGCTACGTCGCCGGCTTCTGCGCGGGTAGGGCGCGGGTTTTTGATCATGGAATCGAGCATTTGGGTGGCGGTGATGACCACTTTACGCGCGCGGTTACATTTCTCGATCATCATCTTCTGCGCGAAGATAACTTCTTCAACCGGGATTTCAACGCCCAGGTCGCCACGAGCAACCATGATACCGTCAGACGCTTCCAGAATTTCGTCGAAGTTATTCAGGCCTTCCTGGTTTTCAATTTTGGAGATGATCTGAATGTGTTCGCCGCCGTGGGCTTTCAGGTGCTCACGGATTTCCAGCACGTCAGAACGTTTACGAATAAAGGAAGCCGCAACGAAGTCAACGCCTTGCTCACAACCAAAGATCAGGTCGCCTTTGTCTTTTTCAGCCAGTGCAGGCAGTTGGATGGAAACGCCCGGCAGGTTAACGCCTTTGTTTTCGCCCAGATCGCCGTTGTTCAGTACTTTACAAACGACAGTGCTTTCAGTGACTTCAATCACTTCCATACCGATCAAACCGTCATCAACCAGCACGGTGTTACCGATTTTCAGGTCAGCGGCGAAGCCAGCGTAGGTAACGGCGACAGTTTGGTTGTTACCAATCACGCTCTGGTCAGTGGTGAAGGTGAAGGTCTGGCCAGCAACCAGCGCCACGTCTTTACCGCCTTCCAGTTTCATGGTGCGGATTTCCGGGCCTTTGGTGTCCAGCAGGATGCCCGCTTTCAGACCGGTTTTCTCCATAACCGCACGGATATTTTTGATACGTTGACCGTGCTCAGCATAGTCACCGTGGGAGAAGTTCAAACGCATGACGTTCATTCCTGCTTTCAGCAGGTTGGTCAACATTTCTTCAGACTCGGTTTTTGGCCCGATAGTACAAACAATTTTAGTCTTTTTCATGACGGATTTTTCTACAAGTTGTGATGGATAAAAAGCGAAAGAATCCGCCAGCTAGGCTGACGGAACGGAATGTGGGGCGTGTCTGGTGTAATGAAACAATACTAAGAATAGGTGACAGTTGAAGAGATCGAGCGGAAAACTTTTGCGCAGGACTTCGCGCTGGGCCTGTCTGCGACAGCCAATTGAGGAGTTGTATTTTTTTAGCGTATCTATAGATCAAGATGCTGAAACCATTCAACTGAAACGACGGTTCGTATTATACGGCGTAAGTGACCGGAAATGAAATGAAAATCAAATTCTCATCACCAGTTTTGATAAAAATCACGCAAATGTAGCGCAAACTGAGGCGCTCGGCGCGATTTGTTGCGCAACAGTCAGTGATTAAGCATACAGAGTGTAAATTTTATGTGACATTAGGGGCTATACAGCGAATAAAATCGAGGTGAATGCGCTGGATCGTCAGGAACTTGGAAAAACGAATTGAAGCATTTTGCGGGTCATGAGAATAGCGGTTGAGAATGAGAAGAATGAATGAGAAAGCGCGGTAAGAATCAAGATTTGGTGCGTCCGAGTGGACTCGAACCACCGACCCCCACCATGTCAAGGTGGTGCTCTAACCAACTGAGCTACGGACGCATATCATTCAATCTACTGCCAATGCTTGATAATTTGGTGCGTCCGAGTGGACTCGAACCACCGACCCCCACCATGTCAAGGTGGTGCTCTAACCAACTGAGCTACGGACGCATATCATTCAATCTACTGCCAATGCTTGATAATAATGTTGGTGCGTCCGAGTGGACTCGAACCACCGACCCCCACCATGTCAAGGTGGTGCTCTAACCAACTGAGCTACGGACGCATCGATTATTACCGGCCATCAAAGGTGACGGCGGGGACGAATATTAACGGGCAGCCCGTCCTCTGGCAAGGAGAAAAACGCAATTTTATTCGTAATTTCACGCGATTGCTGAGCTTTCGCTCATTGCGACGTTTTTTTCTCCAGCTTTGATTCGGATTTTCCTGCACCGGGCGGAATAACCCGGCGCAGGTTTTTTTAGAACTTTATTTCCCGAATCATAACTGCGACGAGTTTAATGTGCGGCACGCTGCAAAATAAACTCGGCGGGTTGCCTTTGCAGCCAACGAATTCGCAATGTCATCAGAATCGCCGCAGCGGTCAGACCGATAATGAAACCGGTCCAGAAACCGCTTGGCCCCATCGCCGGGACCACATAATCGGTCAGGGCCAGAATATAGCCGCTCGGCAAACCTAACACCCAATAAGATGTAAAGGTGATAAAGAAGATAGAACGGGTATCTTTATAGCCGCGAAGTACGCCGCTGCCGATCACTTGTACCGCGTCAGACAGCTGATAAATTGCCGCCAGTAGCATCAGATGAGACGCCATAATCACCACTTCCGGCGATTTGTTGTAGAGCAGGGCGATTTGTTCGCGGAATATCACGGTCGATATCGCCGTCATCATCGCCAGACACAGGCCGACGGCGATGGCGGTATAAGCCGAAACCTGCGCGGCTGCAACAGAGCCTTCGCCCAAACGATGTCCTACGCGAATCGTTGCCGCTACGCTGAGAGACATGGGTAACATAAACATTAGTGAGCTGAAGTTAAGTGCGATCTGATGTCCAGCTACCGGCACAATCCCCAAGGGGGAGACCAACAGCGCCACGACGGCAAAAAGCGTCACTTCAAAAAACAGCGCCAGAGCAATCGGCAAACCGAGGCCGCTCAGGCGTTTCATTACATGCCAATCCGGTGGTGCGAAGCCTTTTTCCAGCTTGATATCCTGCTGTGAACGGGCTTTGGTCACATACCAACGCATCATCAGGAACATCACCCAGTACACGCTGGCGGTCGCCACGCCACAGCCCACGCCACCCAGCGCCGGTGCGCCAAACTTACCGTAGATGAAGATGTAGTTGATGGGGATATTGACCAGCAGGCCAAGAAAACCAATCACCATCCCCGGTTTGGTTTTGGATAATCCCTCACACTGATTACGCAAAACCTGGAAGAACAGATAACCCGGCGCGCCCCACAGAATCGCGTGCAAGAAGCCCACGGCTTTTTCTGCCATGACCGGATCGATGTTATGCATTCGGGTGATGACATGGTCGCTGTGATACAGCAGAGTCATAATCAGCACCGATAATATCGACGCCAGCCAAAAGCCCTGGCGAATCTGATGAGCGATTTGGTCACGGCGACCTGAGCCATTTAATTGAGCTACGGTTGGCGTTAATGCCAAGAGCAGGCCGTGACCGAACAGGATAACGGGGAGCCAGATTGAGGTACCGACGGCGACGGCCGCCATGTCGGTGGCACTGACCGAGCCGGCCATAATAGTATCGACCACCCCCATGGCAGTTTGGGATACCGAGGCGATCACCACCGGAATAGCCAGCGCTAATAAGCAGCGGACTTCTGTTAGATACTTTTGCAAGTACACACCTTTCTAATAATGTTGGGATTAAGCAGGCTAATAGTTACGATGATAAAATATCGTCCTTGAGGGCAAATATTGTACCGTCTCTAAAAGCTTAAGCAATCATTTGTAACTTATTATCAACGAAGTAGATAACCTTGCAGATTTTTACCTTTCGCGAATTGGTTTTCCGGTTTTTCTAGGGCAAACTGAGGTCAATCAAGATAATTTTCCTCGCTATAGATAACGAATAAGAGGCATTGCCTATGTTTACTGGTATTGTTAAGGCCACCGCGCCAGTTGTGGCCATCGATGAAAAGGCCAATTTTCGCACCCACGTCATCAAATTCCCTACGGATATGTTGCCAGAGCTGGCTTTAGGCGCATCTGTGTCTCACAACGGTTGCTGCCTCACGGTGACCAAGGTGGAAGGCGATTTGGTCAGCTTTGATTTGATTAAAGAAACGCTGCGCATTACCAATTTGGGTCAGCTACAGGTTGGCGATATGGTGAATCTGGAGCGCGCGGCTAAATTCAGCGATGAAATTGGTGGGCACCTGATGTCTGGCCACATTACCTGCACCGCCGAGATTGCCAAAATCTACACGTCTGAAAATAATCGCCAGATATGGTTCCGTATGCCAAGTGAAGATTTGATGAAATACGTGTTGCACAAAGGCTTTATCGGTATCGACGGCATCAGCCTGACCATTGGCGAAGTAGAAGGGAAACGTTTCTGCGTGCATTTGATTCCGGAAACGCTGGAACGCACCACTTTGGGCAAAAAACGTTTGGGGCAGACCGTCAATATTGAAATCGATCCGCAAACCCAGGCGGTGGTCGAAACGGTAGAACGTATATTGGCTCAGCGGGATATCGCCGGCGCGGCGGCGCATTTGGCCAGTGACATGGCGGCTAAAGCGCAATCTTAACATTACAGCGCTGAATCGAAGCAAGCGCCGCGCTGTGGAGCAAATGCTGCTTTAATCGGCCTGAAAAAAAGAAAAGGGATAACAGCCTTGGCCGTATCCCTTTTTTTGATCCCGTGAATCAGACGTTAGCGAGGAACGCGGAGACCGCCATCAACGCCGCGCGGGCTAAACAATACCTGCCATAGCTGAATATCTCTGACGCGGAACGCACCGGCGCAGGCATTCAGGTAATAGCTGAACATTCTCTCAAATCGTTCCGAGTATTTTTCAGACAAAACTGGCCACGCGGCGCGGAATTTTTCGTACCACGCCATCAGCGTGCGATCATAGTCAGCGCCAAAATTGTGCCAGTCTTCCATAATGAGCCGCGACTCGCTGGCGTCGGCAATTTGTCGAATCGAAGGCAGGCAGCCGTTAGGGAAGATATAGCGGTCAATCCACGGATCAACGCTCAGATTGCTACGGTTCGCGCCAATAGTATGCAGCAAGAACAGACCATCGGGTTTTAGATTGCGTTCGACGACTTCAAAATAGGTTGGATAGTTCTTTGGCCCAACGTGTTCGAACATACCGACGGAAACAATGCGGTCAAACTGTTGATGCAAATCTCGATAGTCTTGCAGCAGGATAGTGACATCCAGTCCGGCGCAGCGCTCTTGCGCCAGTTTTTGCTGTTCGGCAGAAATGGTGACGCCCTGAACGGAAACGCCATAATGACGGGCGGCAAAAGCGGATAATCCCCCCCAGCCACAGCCGATATCCAGCAGTTTCATGCCGGGTTTCAGCCGCAGTTTTTCACAGATCATGCGCAGTTTATGTTCCTGCGCTTGTTCCAGATTGGCGGCGTCTTTCCAGTATCCGCAGGAATATTGCATGTGGCTGTCTAGCATTCTGCTAAACAGATCGTTACCGAGATCGTAATGTTCTTTGCCGACGATCCAGGCGCGTTTTTTCGATTGCAGGTTAGTCAGGCGGGCGGTTGCGACGCGTAAGGTATCTTTGAAATGGCGGGGGAGTTTCTTTTCCAGACCGGCTCGTAGCACGCGCTGGAAAAAAATGTCCAGTCGTTCACAGTCCCACCATCCGTCCATATAACTTTCCCCGAGTCCCAGCGAGCCTTGCTGCAATGCGCGCTTAAAGAAATCAGGATTATGAACCTGAATATCGAAAGGTCTTGAACCATTGATTTCAATATCGGCCTGGCTCAACATTTCATTCACAATGCGATACCACGGATTTTCTTGAATACTTTGGTCTTCTATACAGGATGAACTCATAGTTTCTCCATCACTTTCTTCTGACTGATGTCCCGCAATAAACGAAAAAATTGCAGGCGCATACCGAATAGGTATTGGCTACCTTGGTGTCTGATATCCAACTACGGACAGAGGAAGATTAAGAAGTAAATCTACTGCGTTTGGCACTAGGTTCACTCATCCTTAAGGATAAATGTAACGCGATCAACGTGTACAAAATATGAAACTAATATGACTTTTTTCTAACGGCTTTATTTATAACTGGGATCGAGTATAGGCGCGCCGGAAAGGTTTCTCAATAATAAATCTGTCTCGGCGCGTTAGAAAGGCTGTAATAATTTCCCTTAGGAATGATGACTCTCTGAGATTAATTCTCTTTGATTATCAGAGTCATCCTTATTTGTGGCATATAAATGTATGAAATAACCCAGCGCTGCAAATAATACCGTCAACACCATGACGGTCACGGTGGCTAATAACGGTTGAGTAATAAAGGCTGACACCAACATGCTGGCAATAAAACAGGTTCCCAGCTGTAGGGTATTCTGCAATGCGGCGGCCTTCCCGGTGTTATTGGGAAAAGGAATTAATGCATTTGACACCACAATCGGGTAACAGGCACCGTTGACCAGCGCCATCACGCAGAATGGAATTAATAAAGTCAGCAGGTTAGGTTCTGTTAGGGTCGCCACCAGATACAGGGCGATCATGCTTAAAGCGTAACCAACCAGAAGCCACGGTAATAGAGTATTGCCTTTCATGTAATTCAGTGCGCTGCGACAGCCGTAACCACCCAGCAAGAAAGCCAGGGTTTGCGGGACGTAGCTCAGGCCAATCACATTCGGGCTATAGCCCATATCGCCCAAAATAAAGGGTGAGCCGGTTAGCCAGGCAAAGAAACCAGCGCTGCAAGCAGCGAAAATCATCACGTTTCCGCTGAATAGCGGCGATTTAATAATCTGCCAGAAGTTAAGATTATCTTTCTCGCTCTCACTACTTTGCGCATTCTTTTGCTTTTCTTTTAATAAAGCAGTCGGAATCAACAGCAGCAGAGTAATCGCCAATAGCACCACGAAAATGGCGCGCCAGCTAAAGTGGTTCAGTAACCAGGCGCCAAGCAGGGGTGCTAACGCAGGAGAAAGGGCGACCAAAGGCATAATAGTGGCGAAGACCCGATTGGCCTTGCCATCGCGATAACGGTCAATCACCAGCGCTTGCCAGGTCACCGCAGCGGAACAAACTCCCACGGCCTGAACCAGACGCAATGCTAACAGTTGTACCGGCGTTTGCACCCAAACCATTCCCAAACAGCCGAAGGCAAACAGACTTAAACCGAGCAACAACACAGGTTTCCGCCCCAATTTATCGGATAAAGGTCCCCAGACTAATTGTGCAATGGCAAATCCGGCGAGAAAAATGCTCAAACTGGCGCTGATCGAGCCAGCCGAAGCCTGCAAATCTTGTTGCATGGCGCCAAAAGCGGGTAAGTACATATCCGTGGCAAGGTATCCCAACATGCTCAGACCGGCGAGGTAGAACATAAAGCTAGTGGATGTTTTCATTTTCGTTATTTATCTCGTTTATCTGTATACCCGTTATCTTTCGAACCGCAGCGGTGTTGGCTACCTTCGCTCACCCCAGTCACTTAGTGGCTCGGTTCCTTGGGATTCGCGGCGTTGCCGCCTGGCTACAATCCGAAAGCAGGTTATCTTTGCAGGAGAATTAATGCGGGGGGCATTCTATCCGGCTGGCTATTCCCCTGTGAAACGGTAATATTTGCATACTGGTGTGAAAATAATTGAAGGCAAGGCAATGTGGTCGGAATATTCATTGGAAGTGGTTGATGCGGTTGCCAGAACCGGTAGTTTTAGCGCTGCTGCACAAGAACTGCATCGCGTGCCTTCTGCCGTCAGCTATACGGTCAGACAACTCGAGACATGGCTGGCAGTGCCACTGTTTGAACGACGACACCGCGATGTGGAACTGACGGCAGCGGGAGCGCTGTTTATTAAAGAAGCGCGAACTGTTATCAAAAAAATGATTGATACGCGTCGTCAATGTCAGCAGGTCGCTAACGGTTGGCGCGGCCATCTGGATATTGCTATCGACATTATTGTGAAGCCGTTACGCAGCCGTCAGTTGGTGCTGGATTTTTATCGTCATTTCCCCGATATCGAACTGCGGGTGCATTTTGAGGTATTCAACGGCGTGTGGGATGCGCTGGCGGATGGTCGTGCCGATGTGGCTATTGGTGCGACGCGTGCGGTGCCAGTCGGTGGGCGCTTTACCTTCCGTGATATGGGGTTTATGAACTGGCACTGCGTGGTCAGTGCCACTCATCCGCTGGCATCTCAGAGCGGCCCTTTGACCGACGATCAGCTGCGGCCTTACCCTTCGCTCTGCATTGAGGACACTGCCCGTAATCTGCCGAAGCGCGATACCTGGACGCTGGACAACCAGCGACGGCTGGTGGCACCGGATTGGCAAACGGGCATTGACTGTCTGTGTGACGGATTATGTATTGGTATGGTTCCGGCGCATCGCGTCGAGCCGCTGGCCAAACAGGGGAAACTGGTGATTATTACGCTGGCTCAGCCCTTGCCAGATAGCCCTTGCTGCCTGAGCTGGGAGCAAAACAACCATTCGCCCGCTATGGCGTGGCTGCTGGAGTACCTTGGGGATACGGAAACGCTGAATGCCGAATGGCTGCGAGCGGGGGACGGTGTAGAAAACACGCGGGAAGCCGTTTCAACGGGCTAAACGGCTTCCCACAGCGGTTTTAACGACGATAATCGCGGAAAGGACCATCAGCAACAGAACGGCGTTCAACCAGTTTTGGATGTACTTCAATGGTTTGGGGATCTTCACGTTTGCTGACAATGCGATCCAGCAACATTGCAAAGGCGCTTTCGCCCAAACGTTCTTTTGGCTGATGAATAGTGGTCAGTGCCGGTGAGAAATAGCGCGCATTTCGCACATTGTCATATCCGATCACCGAAATATCCTGCGGAACGCGTAAACCTAATTCATCGGCAGCACAAATAGCGCCCATAGCCATAATATCGCCGCCGCAGAATACCGCGGTTGGGCGATGTTTCTGCGTTAGGATTTGATGCATGGCTTTATAACCGGATTCCGGTTCAAAATCCCCTTGAACCACCCATTCATCACGCAGTTTAATATTGGCTTCTTCCAACGCTTTGATAAAGCCCTGATGACGCCCACCGCCAGTATTGCGAGCCAGTTGCCCCGGAATGGCTCCAATATCGCGATGACCGCGTTCAATCAGATAACGGCCAGCCAAATAACCGCCTTCAAAGGCATTATCAATAATGGAGTCGGTAAAATCGCCGCGCGCGGTGCCCCAATCCATGACTACCATCGGAATATTGCGATAATCTTCCAGCATGCCCAACAGTTGCTCTGGATACTCGGAACACATTACCAGCAAACCGTCGACGCGTTTTTGCGCCAGCATAGCCAGATACGCTTTCTGCTTATCCAGATTATTATGAGAGTTACACAAAATCAGCGTATAGCCTTTGCTATAGCAGCTATTTTCTACCGCTTCGATCACTTCCGCAAAATAGGGTGCTTCGCTGGAAGTGGCTAGCAAACCAATCGATTTAGTGTGATTGACTTTCAGGCTTCGTGCGACGGCACTGGGCGAATAGTGCAGCTCTTTAATGGCGGCCCACACGGCGGCCTTGGTGTCTTCGGCGACGAAACGTGTTTTATTGATGACGTGCGAAACGGTGGTGGTGGAAACGCCCGCGCGTTTGGCCACATCTTTAATCGTTGCCATAAAAAGAATGACTCCTAAACTGACCTGTTACAGCAGGTAAGTATTATGTTAATCGTTTGCCTGCGTTGTTCGAACCCTTTCAGACAGATATCATCAGTTCCGCTGGTTATTTTCGTCAGCGCGCTAGTCTGAAAGGGGTTTTTAGGCGTTATTGGTCGGTACGCAGTAATGAACTGCGGATTTTGGCCGATTTAAAGAAAAAGTGAAAGATCTAATCAACGTTATAAAGTGAGTAATGATAACAAGATTTTATTCTCGAACTGTGGGAAAATCGTTTTACACACTAACTATGTGCCTTTATCCACCCAAATTAACCGACTGAGGAGTTTATATGGATACTGATCTGAAAATGTCATTGATTACTACTATTGGTTCGTTGGCAGTGATTATGATCTTTAGCTTTACAGCGGTAATGAACTAAACCCTGACTGTTTTAGAACTGTACGGATTTTGAGCGAGAAGGGCGGAGCCGTTATCCGCCCTTGATATTAGCCAGCTAATCAGGCCAGATTTTTCTCTACGAACGCCCAGTTAACCAGCGCCCAGAAGTTTTCCAGATAAGTCGGCCGCGCATTGCGGTAATCGATATAGTAAGCGTGCTCCCACACATCGACAGTCAGCAATGGTTTATCCGAAGTGGTTAGCGGCGTTGCTGCATTAGAAGTGCTCACGATCGCCAGCGAGCCGTCCGGTTTTTTCACCAGCCAGGTCCAACCCGCGCCAAAGTTTTTCACGGCAGCATCGGTAAACTGTTGTTTGAACTCCGCGAAAGACCCAAAAGATGCGGCGATCGCTTCGGCTACTGCGCCCTTCGGTTCGCCACCGGCGTTTGGCGCCAGGCAGTTCCAGTAGAAGGTGTGATTCCATACTTGAGCGGCGTTATTGAAGATACCGCCAGTGGAGGTTTTTACGATCTCTTCCAGCGATTGACCAGCAAACTCGGTATCTTTAATCAAATTATTCAGGTTTACCACGTAGGTGTTGTGGTGCTTGCCGTAGTGATAATCCAGCGTTTCTGCCGAGATATGAGGCTCAAGGGCGTTCTTTGCATAAGGCAGTGCAGGTAATTCAAAAGACATTGCTTTCTCCTTTCGGGATGACTCAGGGTGTTTGCCCATCAAATCACCGGATGCGCCAGGGCGATCCCGGTGGCGACGAGCGGATAAATAATTGTCATATAGTTGTTATGGGTATCAATATTATCAATTTCCCACTGGAAAACCAGGTTTAACCACACAGAGTTAAAGTGATTGGCGATGGGTTATTCGATTGGTGGAACACAGGGGCTGAGAGCCGGGTAGAAACGCTCCGACGGCCAATAAACCGGCGGAGCGAAAGTTTGAGAGCATGATTTTAACGAGTACGTTTAGCAAATAGTTTTAGCGAATAGTTTTAGGGGTCACGACGCGGCGCGCCCCAACGTAATGGCCTTGCCAGTAATCGTTATCTAACATACTGATGCGAATTTCTTCGCCGGTACGCGGAGACTGGATAAATTTCCCGTTGCCTAAATAAACTCCAACGTGATCGGCGACGCCGCGATTAGCAATATTGAAGAACACCAGATCGCCACTTTCCAGCTCTGCGCGTTTAACCGGCGCGGCATCGCGCAGGTGGTACATTTCATTCGCGGTGCGCGGCATTTTTATTCTGACCACATCTTTGTAGGCATAATAAATGAGTCCGCTACAGTCAAACCCGGTATTCGGCGAAGATCCCCCCCAGCGATAGGGTTTCCCAACTTGTTTCATCAGCTTACTCATCGCCGTCTGTTTGGCGTGCTGATAGCGCTTTTTATGTGCCGGACTGAGTTTTAGTTTGTTATTCGCGAGTAATTCTGCCGCTGCTTTTTTGCTCGTGCTATTTCGATGTCGCCCATAAGCCACTTTCGTTTCTTTACGGGTAACGTTTTTTTTAGCCGTAACGCTTTTCTTTTGGGTTAAGGTTTTCGCGTTGGCGGTTGTTTTGGTTTTGCTTACTTTACCCGTCGTCGATTTAGCCGCGGTTTTAGCCGTAACTTTCTTTTTAATTTGGGTCACTGGCTTAACTTTCTTACTGCTGCTTTTATTATCGACTTTCCGTTTTTTGCGATCGTCAGGGCTAGCCTGACTCACATGGCTTTTTTTCTGGTCGGCAGATACGCGCGCCTGCGGCGAAGCATGTGCCAGATTTAAAAATAGCTGGGTAAACAGCAGCACAAAGAGCGTGAAGAATAAACGCATAATAACGCTACCAACCTTGACCCTGAAATGGATGATGGAAGACTCACAGTATTGCTGAAACTCGCCGTATAAAAAAGCGGAGAGCTATATGATTCTAATAGATTTTGTGAGAAAACGTTAATGGCTTGTCAATTGCCGCCTTTTTATGCAGCTAATGCGTCATAAATAACCATTTGTCATAGTGTTAGCTTTCATCCTGGAATCGGGGGCTATAAAAGATATTCCTGAATTTGCTGAAGTAAAAATGTTATTCTCAATGAGTATTTATGTAGCGGAGCCTATTCAGATAGGCGCGATGTGATAAAACCCTGCAAAAAATGGCGTTTTATTCGGGGCGCCACAGTCGTTACAATAACCTGAACGCAACAAATAGATTGTTATTACGGCTAAGCGCAATGACGTCAGTGTTAGCCATAATATGGCTTGAGGAAGCAAGAGATGACAACGATTGAAAAAATTCAGCGCCAGGTAGCAGAGAACCCAATCCTGCTGTACATGAAAGGCTCGCCTAAATTGCCTAGCTGCGGTTTTTCCGCTCAGGCCGTACAGGCGCTGTCTGCCTGTGGTGAACGTTTTGCCTATGTGGATATCCTGCAAAACCCGGATATTCGCGCTGAAATGCCAAAATACGCTAACTGGCCAACTTTCCCACAGCTGTGGGTCGACGGTGAGTTAATCGGCGGCTGCGACATTATGATCGAAATGTATCAACGTGGCGAATTGCAGCAATTATTAAAAGAAACCGCTGACAAATACCGTTCACAGGAAGATCAGGCGGCTGAATAAGCGCGCGATTATCTGATAAGTTAGAACGTAAAAAATGGGTGGCCAAGGCCACCCATTTTTATTGCCGCTGATTAGAGAGTTCTATACTGAACAACCGATATTGGTTTGATTACCAGAATGTTGATGAGTGACTCATGGATCAAAATTGATATTTGACGCCTAAAATGACGGCGGTATCGCTATATCCCTGTCCACCTATCTGCTGGCCAACATTCCCCCACAGGCCAAGCTTTTCACTGATGTGACCTTCAACGCCCAATTTCAGCTCGCCAATATTGGCTGTTCCACTCTGTTGTACCGTCATGCTATCCAAGGTCGTACCGAAGCTTTTGGTATTGTGGAGCCAGGTGGCTTCGATAAAAGGTTGGAAAATCCTATTGTTACCTTTATCCAAATCGCTGTAGCCGTTCATAAAGGCTTTCACCCCCAGACGGGTTTGGATGTTCCCCTGACCGACACCGGATATATAGCTGCCGTTTTCCTCTTTGTGTTCATCGGCTTTGACGCCCATCCAGATCATTTGTGCTTTGGGCTGAATAAAGTACGCGGCATTTCTGGCCATGTTTCCCGCGAGCTTGAAGGTATAACCGCTTTCCACTGATGCGGTCAGACCTTTGGATTTGTACCTTTCGGTTGCCAGTTCCTGCCCGCTAATACTGTTGTTAAACCAGCTATATTGGACCCAACTGTCTAAATACAAACCGCTTTTTTCTTCGCTGTTGGCATACCAAGTGCTGTATAAACCGGTGCTATAGCCGTCGATGGAGGAACGAGCGTTATAACCGGAGACTCGGGATTCGGTTTTACTTTTGCTGTTGCCGTAACCAGCCATAATCCCCAACCGGAAATGCCCCCAGGCATTATCACTCCATTGGGCAATATCGCCTCCCAGTTGCACAACATAGCGATTAGTCAGGCTGCTCAGTTGCCCCTGCGATTCGCGGGTGCGTTGGTGTCCGCCTTCATTACGCAGCCACATGCTGGTGGCTCTCCGTTCTCCCGTATGTACGTCTGTGTAGTGTGTTTCGCCTAAACGGTCATTCAGACTCGTTATAAACAGATTATTCGCTGCAGACAGATTGGCGCCGTAGGCTGCGGCTTCCGGGCGTAAGGTCATGACATTCGTATCCACATCAGGATCTGCATCAGACCCGGCGGGAATGCTGGGTATCTCTGACACGGGAGTGGTATTGGGATTGTTTATTTCCGGATCTGTGATAGGTAATGCGTCAATATCATTATCATTTATTTCAGAGACACTTATTTCAGGATCGACAACGTGCGGGGTGTCTGGGCTGCTTGTTTCTGGCTCTTCGTGCGTTAGCTCATTGTCATCGATTAGCTCATCGTCATCGGTGAGTGTGGGAATGGGGGCCAGCGGGGTATCGAGGCTACTTTCTTCAGCTTCGACGTCGTCGACTCCTATCGTATGGTCATCAGTCATGTTGCTACTGAGATACCAATTCGATTGGTTATCCCCCGAACCTCTGTGTAAGTCATATTCATAACTGCCTGCCACAATACGGCTGTTTTTAACAAATACACCGTCAGACATGCCCGCTACAGTAATTAACTCAATGCCATTAAGCGTTTTTGCGCCACTGCCGCCCAGATTGTTCACCTGTACGTACGTATGGCCTGACGTATTACCTTCCACAATAAGCTTATCGCCAAGGGAGCTGTCGCCTGCCAACGTCGCGTTCATGTGCAACAGACCAAAGTGACTGCTGTAGTCACCGGTGACGATTAATGTCGTCCCCCTTTTATCTGAATGGCCGAAATTGACTGTCCCGTTATTATTTAGGGCGATAAGCTTTTGATCAAAACCGCCTAAGTCCAGAGTCGCATTAGAATGGATTGCAAACTGAGAGTTTGGGCTGAGTACATGTTTTTCTGCGGCTTTAACGGTACCTTGCTTGATTATTGTTTCCGAGAAGTAGTGGCTCGGTTGGGTCAGGGTTAATGTGTTGCCGGGACTATTTTGTACCACAGCGCTGGAGCCGCTCCCGCCTAAGCCAAAATCCAGAGTGTAATCATCGCGTTGAAATATCAGTTGCCCGTCATTGCGTAAAACATCCTCTGAGCTTTCGGCTGTAAAGTTTAACGTTCCCTGTTCAAGGATGAGTGTTTTACCCGTAAGCCGGCCACCGGCGCTTACGTTCAGTCTGCCGCGGCCTTTTACCGTGCTGTGAGCGGCTGTACCTCCTTTTGCCACATGCTGATTTCCGCTTTCAATGGTCGTACCGTAGGCTAACCCTTCATTTTGGATAGACTGCGTTCCATCTTGCTCGATCACCGCATATGCGGAAAATCCCGCATCATGGATTGTTTGTGTGCCGCCGTTTATTTTGGTTTTTTTAGCCAGACCTCTGAACCCAATCTCTTGTTCTCCACCGGGATTAATGGTGGTGAAGTCGGCGATTCCATTGCCATACAGGCTCTGGACTCCATCCTTATTTATAGTCGTTCCATATGTTGTACCGTGTTTGCGAACAATTTGTACGCCCCGTTGATTTATTGTCGCGTCTTGGCTTTTACCGCCATTTTCCACTGCTTGCCGATCGCCTGAATCAATAACATCTCCTGTTCTAACAACCTGATCACCGCTAACCAATTCCGCGTATTCGGCCAGAACGGAGGTGCTGCCAGAAACGCCGCAGGTAAGAATAATAAACGCCGATATTTTAGCTAAAGGGGAGTGGGTTATTGCCGTTGTCTCATTGCATGAGAAAATCTGATTTTTAATATGTTTTTTATCCATAGAATTAAATGATCCATTAAATAGATTAACTGTGTCGTATCAGGGAAATAAAAATCACCCGGTAGAGGTGAATTCTATTGGTTAATGTTTCTTCAAGATATTGAGTCACGCTGAGGTAATCGTGTTTTTACTATTCTCGGCGCCAATTGATTATTGTTTTGGTATTGCCAGTATGATTTCCACAGATTTATTCATTGATTAATTATCACTATTTCCCAGCATATATCCTGCTTACGTATGCCTCCTCGTGAAGAAACGTTTATGACCGTAAGACTACGGAGTTCCACAGGTTGTGGTGCATCTGCGCTGTAGTTGTAACCGGCTTGAGTTCACTGTACTGCGCTTTATTGGCGTTGGAGCTGTTTTAGTTGATATCAAGAATGCTATCTGTGTGATGTATTGTATTAACTTATATGAATAACATCCTGCTATCTTAATGAATAATATCCCGCCAAAATTATCACGCTATTATTTTGTTGTCTAGGAGGGATCTTTGTTTGTGATGTTGTGGTGGTGACTTTTAATTCTTTTCTTATTTCCATCATTTTTTGATCTAATTTATGAGTTCTAATTTGATATTTTTTTGTTATTCCATATGTGAGTTTTATTTATTTTAAAGCGATATTTAATAGATTAAATAAAATATTTCTAGTAGCGGATATAAAGTGAGTAGAAAAAATTAAAATTTTTATGGATACTGAATGTAATAGAGATAATCTATTGAGTCATCTGGATAAGTCATAGCAAACAAAAAAGCGAAGAGAATTTGGCTCGAATTGATTAAAGCGATGAGCGTTTGATATTGAATCAATCCGCGCAAAACTGCCTCGTTTAAAGAGGCAGTTGACGGTTAGTCGGGCGTTCGTCTCGGGGAAGGAGCCGTTGTACTCAAGATTCGTCAGCGATAGCCAGCGGCCAGCCGCCTAAGCGTTTCCAGCGGTTAACCAATTCGCAGAAGAGTTCTGCGGTTTGTTCTGTGTCATACAGTGCGGAATGCGCCTGTGAGCTATCAAAGGGAATTCCCGCAGTCAGGCAGGCTTTAGCCAACACGGTTTGCCCTAATACTAAACCGCTGAGGGCGGCGGTATCAAAGGTGGCAAAAGGGTGGAAAGGGTTGCGTTTCAGTTTGGCACGCTCGGCGGCTTCCATCACAAAGCTATGATCGAAATTGGCATTGTGAGCCACGATGATAGCGCGATTACAGCCATGATCTTTCAGCCCTTTGCGCACGGCTTTAAAAATGGCGTGTAATGCATCATATTCCCGCACGGCGCCGCGCAGCGGATTGGTTGGGTCGATGCCGTTAAACGCCAGCGCTTCAGGCTGCAAATTAGCGCCTTCAAAAGGTTCAACGTGGAAATGCAGAGTTTCATCCCGCTTTAGCCAACCGTCCTGATCCATTTGTAAGGTTACCGCAGCAATTTCTAACAATGCGTCGGTTTTGGCATTAAATCCGGCGGTTTCGACGTCGATTACTACCGGGTAATACCCACGAAAACGGCCACTCAGGGCGTTAACATCACTTTTTTCTGCCATTAGTTTCTTATCTTCATTCGAATATTGCGCGCATTATGTCAAACTTTTCCGCGCGATGCAGGAGGAATCATCAGAAGAGGGGGAGACGCCAAGGTTGAAGCCGGATCGCGATCAAAACCTGCTCTAAAATCAGGGAAGTAAAGGCGTTAGCTGCAAGTATGAACGTGCGAGCGGGAACTCTCATCAGATTTAACGCCAGTGACCTTCTATTTCCTATTCGCGGCTATTGCACGTCAACGGCCCGAAATTGCTTTCGGGCGCTTTTAGCACGGGGCAGCTCGATTAATTGCCTAAACCCTGACCGGCGCTTTTATTTTCGATCAGCTCGATTTTATAGCCATCGGGATCTTCAACGAAGGCTATAACGGTGTTGCCGCCTTTTACCGGGCCGGCTTCACGGGTAACTTTGCCACCGGCCTGACGGATTTGCTCACAGGTGGCCGCTACGTCGTCTACGCCCAGCGCCAAATGACCGAATGCGGTGCCCATTTCGTAGCTGTCTACGCCCCAGTTATAGGTCAGTTCAATGACTGAACCTTGGCTTTCATCGCTGTAGCCAACGAAAGCCAACGAGTATTTATATTCAGTATTTTCACTGGTACGCAGTAAGCGCATCCCTAATACCTTGGTGTAGAAATCGATGGAACGTTGCAAATCACCGACGCGGATCATGGTATGAAGTAAGCGCATAGAAATACCTCTTTTATCAATTAATTAATAATAAGTCATCATGAATCAAACTTAGTCATCAATGATATAGCAATATCTTCCTGCTCACTACCCTGGTGGGGCAGCCGATATTTCTTTTGCCTACGCTGTAATCAGTATTTTTGCGTTCAGGCGATGTTGCTGTCCTGCAGGCGAGTAGTTGACGGAGCTATGATGCCGGAAGGGTGCCAAGGTAAGGGAATACTCAGCCTTTATAAGGACGAAATCCGTGACCACGCATCCCATACGCTTAATCATCGAAACCTGCGATAAGGCGATTTCTAACCGAGATTTTGACGCACTGATGCAGCACTATGCGGAAGATACGGCGCTGGTGGCGAAACCCGGCATGATTGCTAGAGGAACGGACAATATTCGTCGGGCTTTTATTGCTATTTCCGATTATTTTCAGGATCGGCTGGTGGTTGAGCAGGGCGAAATGCAGGTTATTGCAGGATCGGGCGATGCATTGGTGATGATCGAAACGGTGTTGCATTTTCCTGACGGACAGGGAGGATCGGTGACAGCGTCCCGATAAGCGACTTGCGTTTTTCGCCATGAACCGGGCGGACGTTGGTTATGTACTATCGACATTTCTTATGGCACCGCACTACTTGACGGGGCCTGCACCATTTAAATTATCGGGCTTTACAGGCTTCGCAACCCGGCGCGGATAAGGTATAGTCCGCCCTTTTCGGAAGAACTATGCTGACCAACTCATCCATTCGTCTTAACAAATACATTAGCGAGAGCGGCATCTGTTCTCGTCGCGACGCCGATCGTTACGTCGAACAGGGAAATGTTTTTATTAACGGCAAGAGAGCCTCAGTTGGCGATCAGGTTTATGTCGGGGATGTGGTGAAAGTTAACGGTCAGCTGATTGAGCCGCGTAATGAAGATGATTTGGTACTGATCGCACTCAACAAACCGGTTGGCATTATTTGTACTACGGAAGACGGCGAGCACGACAATATTGTTGATTTTGTGAATCACAGCAAACGTGTTTTCCCTATCGGTCGGCTGGATAAAGATTCCCAAGGGTTGATTTTCCTGACGAATCACGGCGATTTGGTCAATAAAATCCTGCGGGCGGGGAACGATCACGAAAAAGAATACGTAGTGACCGTTAACAAACCGGTGACTGACGAATTTATTCTTGGTTTAGCTGCCGGCGTGCCGATGTTGGGAACGGTAACCAAAAAGTGCAAAGTGAAAAAAGAAGCGCCTTTTGTGTTCCGTATTACGCTGGTGCAGGGGCTTAACCGCCAGATTCGCCGTATGTGTAAGCATTTTGGCTATGAAGTCACCAAACTTGAGCGTACTCGCATCATGAACGTCAATCTGAAAGGGTTGCCGCAGGGCGAGTGGCGAGATTTGACCGACGATGAGTTGATTGAATTATTCAAGCTGATTGAAAATTCCTCCTCTGACGAGAAACCGGCAAAAAAAGCGCAGGCCAAGCCTGCTGCCGCGAAAAAACCGAGCGTTAACCGCCCGAAAAGCGTCGAAAAACCCGCGGATAACACCGCTTCCCGCAAGCGTTTTGCCCAGCCCGGTCGCAAGAAGAAAGGGCGCTAAGCGCCCCATCAGACGGTCAGCGTCGTCTTTGCCCATGACTTCCCCAGCAGCTAACTCCACGGGTCGGGAAAGGGATGGGCATACCGTCATGCAGGGCGTTTAATTGTTAAGACGGTGATTCATCCACTCTGCAATCTGGCTGGGGAAACGTCCGTCGCGACTCTGAATACTCTTTGAACCAAACACCAATACTATGTGTTGCGACAGAGCTTCTTCCATGGCTGTTGCGCGATACTCGTCACCTGAACGCCACAGATACCCCGATAAGCCCAGTCAGGCGAATACCGCACAGCGCTGGCAAATTTCTCTACACTCTAACATTGGGGCGCAGCGTTCGCGGCGTAAATCGATGAGCGTGCTGCTCGAGAGGAAATCGCAAATGGCGGTTAAATACAGCAATGCCGGTAAGAGAAACGCTCACCGGCATTAAGATGTTTAGCTAAATCGCGGCATTATAGGGTTGGATAATCGGTGTAACCTTTAGCGCCGCCGCCATAGAAAGTGTCACCGTCCGGCGTATTCAAGGGCGCTTGCTGCTGCAAACGTTGTACCAGATCCGGGTTGGCAATATAACTGCGGCCAAAGGCAACGGCGTCAATAAAGCCTTTTTCGATCAACGCTTCAGCTTTTTCAGCGCTGTAAGCGCCAGCGCCTACAATAACGCCGTTGAAACGAGCGCGCACGGCGTCGCGGAAGGCGTCTGAATAAGGCTTACCCCCCGCCCAGTCAGGCTCGGAAATGTGCAGGTAGGCAATTTTACGTTTGTTCAGTTCATCGATCAGATACAGCGCTGCTTCTTCCTGATCTTCCCCGTTATCCAGACCATTGAATGGGCCGAGCGGTGAAATGCGGATGCCAATATGCTCCGCGCCCCATTCAGCGGCGGTTGCATCTACCACTTCCAGTGTCAGGCGAGTGCGATTTTCAATGCTGCCGCCGTAGGCATCGGTACGTTGGTTGGACGCCGGAGACATAAATTGATGCAGCAAATAACCGTGAGCAGCGTGGATTTCGATGAAATCGAAGCCAGCTTCGCGAGCATTGGCGGTGGTTTTACGGAAATCATCCACAATACCTGGAATTTCTTCTAAGGCTAGCGCGCGCGGGGTTGAGCAAGGAACGCGCACCCAAGCACCGTTTTCATCCCGCACCGTGGTACGAGAATCCGCAGCGATAGCCGAAGGGGCGACCGGTGCCTGTTGATTCGGTTGCAGGCTACTGTGTGAAATGCGGCCTACGTGCCACAGTTGTACCGCGATATGACCCTTTTTATCATGCACCGCCTGAGTAATCTCTTTCCACGCTTCCATTTGTTCCTGAGTATGCAGACCCGGTGCGCCCGCATAGCCTTTGGCCTGGAAAGACACCTGCGTCGCTTCGGTAATAATCAGGCCGGCGCTGGCACGCTGAGCGTAGTATTCCGCCATTAACGGCGTAGGAACATCACCCGGTTCCATGCTGCGTAAACGGGTCAGCGGTGCCATAAACACGCGATTTGGCAGCGTCACAGCGCCAACTTTTAGCGGAGAGAACAATTTTGCTGTCTTCATGATAATTCCTGTAATAATAGACCAGTCGTCTAGTGTTTGTGTAAGACACTTACCTCGCAGGCGAGATGAGTGGCTGTTAAATCAGGCTGTCGGTTGTAATAGCAATTCGATACTTTCTAACGCACAGGTCAGTGGGGCGACGGAGCGTTTCACTTTGGCGCGCAGCGAGGCGCCGAGCCATAGGGCATAGAGCGTTTCTGCCGTGGCGGATGCGGATAAAACCACCCGCAGGGATTTCTCCTCAATGCCTTTTTCAATCGCGTCCTGTAAGCGACGGATGACCCGAGCGGTGCCGGTATCCAGTGCGTGGCGCATAGGCTCAGATAAATCGCTCACTTCAGCAGAAAGTTTGACCGCCAGACAGGCGTTGTGGCACTCACTGTTGCAAAAATTGCCAATTCCCTGAGCAAAATAGCCCAGAAGGTGCTGGCGCTGATCCCCCTGCGGATTGGAAAACAGGTTATGCATTTGAGTATCGTAGCGATCAAAATAGCGTTGCAGCATGGCTTCGCCGAAAGCTTCTTTCGACTTAAAGTAATGATAGAACGAACCTTTTGGTACGCCAGCGGTAGTCAGCAGCAGGCTGAGTCCCATCCCGTTAAAGCCCAGACGTAAGCTCAGGTGCTCGCCGGTGGCTAACAGATGTTCGCGGGTATCAGTTTGAGAGTGCAATATCTTGTTCATGACCATTAGCGTAATAGACCGACTGGTCTAGGTCAAGAAAAAAAGATACACCGAGAGCTTTTCGAGGCTGTAAATAAGGTGATTTTAAATAATCACCTTATCATTCATAGGTTTGATAAAAGGTCTTTGTCCCGCTATTCAGATAAAACCGCCGATGGCGAACATCAGCGGTCATCATTTTAAGCGTTAATCTCTTTCCATCAGGCAGGTGAGTGGCAAGAGTGCAGTATATCCAATGAAGGCTGATATTCTTTGGTCTGAATATTCATCATCCCTAAAATGGTATGGAACAGATTATCCTGAGAAACCTCAGCCTGCTGCGCCATTTGGTTTAAACAGTTGCGATTGATGGCGAAATTCTTTTCATAATCCGCTGACATCCACAGCAACATAGGCACGTGCGTTTGTTGGCTTGGGGCAAACAGGTAGGGCGTTCCGTGCAGATACATGCCGTTTTCACCCAAAGATTCCCCGTGATCGGACAGATAAACCATTGCCGTATTAAATGTATCACTGTGTTGCTGCAAAATTTTGATGGTTTTATCCAGCGTCGCATCGGTATACAGCAAGGAATTATCATAGGTATTTACCAGCTCTTGCGGGCTGCAATCCTGAATCTGATTGCTATCGCAGGTTGGCGTGAATTTGCGAAATTCCGGCGTGGTACGGCGATAATAGGCTGGGCCGTGGCTCCCCATTTGATGTAAAACAATTACACTGTCGCCTTTTAACCCATTGATATAATTGTCTAGATTATGCAGCAGTGCGTCATCCATACAAACATCACCTTCGCAGTACTGTGTCAGATTTAACTGCGTCACATCCTGATGAGGAACGCGATCGCAGGCACCTTTACAGCCGCCGTCGTTTTCCCGCCACAGCACATTCACCCCGGCGAGCGCCACAATGTCCAGTAAACCCTCCTGATGGCTGGCGAGGGTCGCATCGTATTCTTTACGGGGCATATTAGAAAACATGCAGGGGACGGACACGGCGGTTTCGGTGCCGCAGGACGCGGTGTTTTTAAAATAAATCACCTGATCCTGCTTCAGACGCGGATTGGTTTCCCGTTCGTAACCGCCGAGGGAGAAGTTCTCTGCGCGCGCAGTTTCGCCGACCACCAGTATCATCAGCGTTTTTTTCTGTTGCGCCAAAATCTGCGGGCCTTTATGCGCGTCTTCACCGATACGAATGAGTGGCAGGTTATTGGTGAAATATTTGTGTTTGGCATACTCAATCACACCGCTAACGTAGTTGGACGGCGTGAGCATTTTAACGATGCTTTTGTTATTGCGAATCAGCGAAGCGTAGTCCTTATAGAATAACGCGGCGATCAGCAGAATAATCATCATGGATAACAGAATATTGGCCGCCCGCAGACCCAGCATGTACCACCAAGGCTTGGTGGACTCAATCCGGGTGAAACAAATGACGACGGCGGGCAATATGCCCAGCCCCAGCAACCACCAGCCCATGCGTGGCGTGAGCAGGGCGGTTGCCTCTTGCGCATTGGTTTCAAAGGCGTTTTGCATCATATTGCCGTCGATCACCACGCCATAGCTAAACATAAAATAGTTAGCAGCCGCGCTGCCCAGCAGCAGTGTGATAATGATTGGCTTCCGCAGATATGGCACGCACAGCAGGCTGAAAGTAATATTCAACGCGCAGAATATCACCAGCGGAATCGTGGCGGCGAACACATAACTATCTAGGCTGCCGAAGGCGATCAGCGACCAGGCTTTGTGTATAAAAAGAGCATTGAGAAACAGCGTGAAAAATAGCGCGCAGCTTAAGATAAAGGTGATTGCGTTACACTGTAACTTGAATCGTCCATTCATTGCTAATCAGAACCAATTATTCATTAATGATTGGCACGATACAGTAGCAAACTTAAGATAACCTTAGCGTTTGGAAACAAAACGTGACAAAAGCGGAAAGACGTGACACAAGCGGAAAGAAGAAAAACCCCGCGCACGGCACACCTATGAGGGTAGGTTTGACTGCCATGCGCGAGGCTGATGCAAAACGGGTTCGTCCTTAGTATGCGGCGGTAAACTGCGCTTTAATAAACTGCGGATTTTCGATTTCGTCTAAAATAGCCACCGCTAAATCTTCCACGGAGATGCTGGCTGGCGCCGCGCCGTTCATCAGCAACGAAGTGGTACCCAAACGGAACTGGCCGGTGCGTTTTCCTGGTTCCAGCAAGGCCGCCGGTGACAGGTAAGTCCAATCCAGCGTGTTTTCAGCGCGTAACTTGTTACGTAACGCACGGGCACCCAAGGCGCCTTGCTTGTAGGCATCCGGGAAGTCTGGCGTATCGACCAACTCCACGCCAGGGGCGACTTCCAGACTGCCCGCGCCGCCGACCACCAACAGGCGTTTCACGCCGGCTTTTTGCTGCGCATCCAGAATTTTTTGGCTTCCCGCCGTGAATTTTTCAAACTGATTTTCTTCGGTCCAACCAGGGTTATAAGCGCTGATAACCGCATCCTGACCGCTCAATTGTTGGGCTAACCAGTCAGTATCAGCAATGTCACCTAATGCGATGGTCAGGTTATCAGTTTTAGGTAAATCTTTAGGCTGACGGGCAATCGCCGTAACCTGATGACCGCGAGCCAGAGCTTCGTCGATGACTTTACGGCCTACAAAACCAGTTGCACCAATAATTGCCAGTTTCATCGTTTAATTCCTCAAGTTGGGTTGACGGGGCTAACTCTAATACTTAACAAACTGGCTGATAAGTGCCATATTTGTGCTTTCTTCTTTAAGTAAAACTTCATAATCATGGATAAACTCAACCGAATGGCGATTTTTGCCACCGTAGTGGCCGAAGGTTCGCTAACCGCAGCGGGGCGACGGTTGGGCATGACCGCATCCGCTATTAGTCAGCATATGCGCTCTTTAGAGAAAGCGCTCGGCGTCCCCTTGTTGCATCGCTCAACCCGCAGGCTGACGTTAACGGAAGCCGGGCAGGTTTTTTATCCCGGCTGCGAAGCCATGTTGCAGCAGGCGAAAGAGGCCGAGCAGCGGTTGGCGGAGCTACGAGATACGCTGGTGGGCGAAATTCGCATTGCCACTACCGTAGGTATCGGTGGTCGCCCGCTGGCGGAAGCGTTGTCCCCTTTGCTAAACGCTCATCCCAAATTAACCCTGCGGATTCTGGCCAATGACGAAGTGGTGGATTTGATCGAACAGCGGGTTGATATCGCTCTGCGAGTCAATCGACAGCTGGCGGACGCCAATATGATTGCCCATCCGTTGGCGGAGTGGCCGATGGTGATTTGCGCTGCACCGCGCTATCTCAGTCAGCACGGTGTGCCAGAGACGCCGCAGGACTTACTGGCGCACCGCTGGATGTCCTCGGTGAATAATCCCTCGGCTATTCATTTAGATTTGCATCACACATCGGGAGAAACGATGGTTTTGCGTCTGAATCACGGGCAGGTTATTAGCGGTAGTATGCCGGTTATCCGCGATTTTACTCGCGAAGGGATGGGGCTTTCCGTGCTGCCTTTGTATGAAATTGGTGATGAGCTGCAACGCGGAGAATTAATCACGCTGCTACCGGAGTGGCAATCAACGCCGCTGCGGTTACATGCGTTGACGCTGGAAAGGGCGATGCCGGAAAAAAATCGTCAGGTGATACGTTATCTGCGGGATTATTTTCAGCGACATCGCGAATCTGTACTTGCCAGCCGCCGTTAAGCCGTCTTCAATGAAAGGGTAATCCGAGGAGGTTGTGTGGCTCAGCAGCTTGAGTTTTTTGATATTCCCAGTCCTTGTCGCGGTATCTGTCAAGCAGATGACCGTGGTTTTTGCCGTGGCTGTTTCCGCAGCCGGGAAGAGCGCTTTGGCTGGATGCAAATGACCGACATGCAAAAACACGACGTTCTGCGCCTGTGTCGTCAACGTTTGTTGCGTCAGCTACGTGCCAACAAAAAACCGGAAGAACCGCTACCGGAACAACCGTCATTATTTTAAATTTCATCTTTTGATACCGATCAACCGCCATTTCCTTGCGTCAGGATGATGATCCTTTCTGTCGCTTGTGTATGCTGAAGGTCATTCAACATATATAGGTGGTCAAAATGCATACACGTAGCCAATTATCGCCGCAAGGCCCTGAATTTTCCCGCATGATTTGCGGTTACTGGCGTTTGATCGAATGGAACATGACGCCCGCCCAGCTACAGGGTTTTATTCAGCAGCATCTGGATATGGGGATTACCACGGTGGATCACGCGGATATCTACGGTGGCTACCAGTGCGAGCAGGCTTTTGGACAAGCGATGCGTTTACAACCATCACTACGAGATAAGATGGAAATCGTCAGCAAATGCGGCATCGCGACGACGGCTAAGCCAGAGCACGCCTTGGGTCACTACAATACCGATGGCGATCATATTATCCGCAGCGCCGAGCAATCATTGACTCATTTACACACGGATTATTTGGATCTGCTGTTGATTCACCGCCCTGATCCACTGATGGAGGCTGACGACGTTGCCGAGGCTTTCACTCAGTTGCACAAAAGCGGCAAAGTGAAGCATTTTGGCGTATCTAACTTCACACCGGCTCAGTTCAGTCTGCTGCAATCTCGCCTGCCTTTCTCGCTAGTGACCAATCAGGTGGAAATATCGCCGTTGCATCAGCCTACCATTCTGGACGGCACGCTGGATATGTGTCAGCAATTGCGTATTAAACCGATGGCTTGGTCATGTTTAGGCGGTGGGCGTTTGTTTAACGATGGGGAGTTCCAGCCATTACGTGATGAATTACAGGCCGTGGCGGAAGAAATCGGTGCGGAGAATATCGAGCAAGTGGTCTATGCCTGGGTGATGCGTTTGCCCTCTGTGCCGCTGCCGATTATTGGTTCAGGCAAGATTGAGCGCGTTGCCGCCGCGTGGAAATCGATATCCCTAACGCTCAGCCGTCAGCAGTGGTTCCGCATTCGCCGCGCCGCTTTGGGTTATGACGTTCCTTGATGATTGATCTCCCCTGACTAATCCTTAGGCAGGGGAAGAAATAGCCGGCGGGGTGAGGGCGAGCTGCAGTTGCGTCAGCGAGCAGTACAGACGCCAAACCAGCCCCGCCAGTTCTCGCCCCGACGAGTCCGGATGATGAGCCAGAGTTTCGCTGATGCGCAGTAGCTCTTGCAGCGTTGCCGCTAACGCTTCAGGCTCAACGCCTTTTTCCGTTACGCTGCCTTTCAGACAATGAATACACAAATCCCGCACCGCAGACAGCGGCGGCGCAGTGGTTTGCCAGTCCCGTAACTGCCATACCACATGACTGCAATTCAGATAGACCATGCCCCATCGTAACAGCCAGATGCGCGCTTCCTGATCCTGACTGAGATTTAACTGGCTGATGCGATGATAAATCAGCGATTCAAATCGTGGCTGACTTTGTTGCGGATAAGGGCTGAGCTGGTCGATAAAGTCTCGCCGCAGGGCGCGAATAATTCGTTGGCCTTTTCGTTTATCCGAACTGGGGCGCAAAATCTGGAAAGCCACGCCCGCCAGCATCACGCCCACCAACTTGCCGAGGTTGTCATTAAGGAAGCCCTGATAGTCGTAGCTGGGCGGATTGGTCACACTGAGGAAAGAACCCATAAAAACGATAAGCTGCCCCCACAGCGCCGCGTAGGGCGGATTTTGCTGCTTAAACATCTGCATGGTAACCAGGATCGGTAAGAGTACGGCAGCAAACAACCAAAAGTCGTCGATTCGAATCATGACGCCGAATTTTAAAATAAAGCAGCCGATGGATAACAACACGATGGCTTTCAGCAACGTTATGATGCTGTCCGTCGGGGACGGGCTGGCGGAATACAGTACGCAACTGACGGCGGCCAAAGCCAGCGCCGAACTGCCTGCACTCCATTGGGTGTTTATCCAGAATGCGCAGCCAATAACGATACAGACAAAGGTGCGTAACCCGTTGTAAGCCGCTTCGTAGGTATCGGTGTGGCGCGCCAGCGTGGCAACCTTGGGGAGGGGCAATGTAGTTCGTTCACTGTGTTGTTCCAATTGGCGTAACCAATGGCCAGATTCCAGATACAACCAACAGAAATGACGTAAACGCAGCCAGAATGCGCGGTGGCGGTAATCATCTTTATCTCGCGGGATAATTTGTTGCAAAATTTTGGCGGCTCGATATTTATCGCAATCTGGCTGCTGAAGCTCGGTAATCAGCGTTTGCAAAACCTTTTTCAGATTGCCAGGCGGATTGGGCCAGTTGAGCAACATACGTCGCAGACTGGCGATGACGCTGGTGGTTCGTAATTGATTATGCAGCATAAAATTGAGCGTATTGTTTTGTCGCCGGAAGCGGTAGTGGCTCCAGAAAGCCTGAATGCGCAACAGATTGAGCGTCAGAATCTGCCCGATCACGCCCTCGTGTGAGGTACGAATCTGCGGATCGTCTTCGGTCTGCCACAGCAGCATGGCGTGTTCCAGCAGGCGGGAATGCATACGCCGCAGCGAGGTCAGCAGCGCTTCGCCGTCTGAGGTGCTGGGCAACAGCATCATCATCAGGCCACCGCACAAAATACCGGTAATCACTTCGCAGACTCGCGCCTGAGCGATATCGAAAATTTGTTGAGTATCCGTAGTGTTGACCGTTGAAAAAGCGATGATTGCTGCGGTATAACCGGCCAGAGCAAAGGCGTAGGAAACGTTATTTTGATAATGGTTGGATACGAAAGTACACCAGCCGATCCAGGCGGCAATAGCGAAGGTAAACAGCCAAGGATCATTCAGGCAGTGACCTGCAATAATAACCGAGGCAGCGGCACCCATCAGACTACCAATCACCCGACCAATACTTTTGCTGATTACACCGCCGACGGTGGGGAAACTCACAACCGCCGCGGAAGTCATCGCCCAATAAGGCTCATCCAGATTGAGAGTAAAAGCAACCCACAGTGACAAGCACATCGCCAGCGAATTACGCAAGGCATAGCGCCACTGCGCCCCGCTGGCCTTCCCCCAGGGCGTGCGTTTCCACTGCAGCGGTAGCCTGTGCATTTTTGTCAGTCAGCCAGAGAAATGGTGCAGGTGGTGCCGGCCACTAAGGTTACGTCCGGCGGAACATCGATCAGTTTGATACGTACCGGCACGCGCTGTGCCAGACGAACCCAGGGGACATTCGGCTTAACATCGACGAGCAAGTCGCTATTTGTATCGACACTTTGATCGTAAATGGCGCGCCCGATACTTTCTACTACACCCTGAAGGGGTATATTTCCATTATATAAAACAATATTTGCCCGGTTGCCTTCTTTGATATGTCGTAATTTGGTTTCTTCGAAATAACCCATTACGTAAAAGGAATGAATATCAACCAAAGCCACTAATGGAGTCCCCGCGGTAGCATAATTTCCGATGCGCGTTTGTAAATTGGTTATATATCCCTCAGTCGGTGCATGAATATGGGTTTTACTCAGGTTCCATTTAGCCTGTTCCAGATTAGCCAGCGCGCCCTGATATGCCGCTTTCATTGCTTGAGCGGTTAAATTGGCAATATCCAGGTCTTCGCCTGATATGAGGTTTTTAGGTAAATTTTGACGTCGAGCCAATTCATGATTGGCCTTATCCATATCGGACTGCGCTTTATCCAATGCGGCCTGCGCGTTATCCAACGCCAGTTGGAACGGCATCGGGTCTAGCTCGAATAACAGACTACCGGATTTTACTAATTGGTTGTCGTGTATCGCAATTTGAATAAGCCTGCCGGACACTTCTGGAGTGATGTTGACTAATTCTGCGCGGACTTTTCCGTCTCGCGTCCAAGGGGATTGCATATAATAATTCCACATCCACCCACCGGCGAACATAGCGATAGCAAAAACGATCACGCTGGAAAAATATTTTATCGATTGATATTTCATCTCAATTTACCAACTGACTAAAATCCACAAAGAAATGCTGACGGCAATGACAAAAATAGACAAATCCATTAACATTGGATGCCAGATCTCGCCAGAGTAGATCCAATTCCGTAGTAAATGATGGATCAATAGCCAAAATATCAAACCTAGCATAACCGCCTTGAAGAGAGGCGGGAAATAGATCGAGGCACCCAGTACCCAGTCCGTTAAGGGTGATGCCATTGGTACAGGAGTTACTTGCATTGGGTTAATCCTTTGGGGTTAGAATTAAAGAAATCTTCACCTTTTCTAAAGGATTTCTCGTATTTATTGCTATTAACACTGCATCGGCGGTATATATACATTTGTATTTTTAATGTTAATTACCCAAAATAGACTGGACTCTGGGAGTTATGCTAGCACGCTAATTAAAAGGAGGGGCAATTGGAATCGACATTAGGATCTGATTTAGCACGATTAGTTCGCGTTTGGCGCGCTTTAATCGATCATCGATTAAAACCGTTGGAACTGACCCAAACACACTGGGTTACGCTCCATAACATTAGTCGTTTACCACCGGAGCAATCGCAGATTCAACTGGCAAAAGCGATTGGTATCGAGCAGCCATCGTTGGTTCGGACTTTGGACCAACTGGAGGATAAGGGATTAATCACACGGCAGACTTGTGCTAACGACCGCCGCGCTAAGCGGATTAAATTAACGGAAGAGTCGTGTTCGACCATCAAAAAACTCGAACACGTCATTGAAACAACCCGAGGCGAAGTCATGTCGAATATCACGGATGCGGAGGTTATTTTGTTAACAGGTGTGCTAATGAAACTTGAACAAAATATTAATCAATTACACAGTAAGTAAAAATAATAAAGTTCAAATAATCTATTCACAGCAAAAGAAAACAACCGGGGATCAATGTGATCCCCGGTTTTTTTATGTCCGCGCCAAACTTAACGTGGGCTGACGGTCACGGTGCTGCCGCTGCTTGCCAGCATCACACGCTGGCCAACGCTGAAGCGAGTCGGGCCTTGTTTCTGAACCACCAGAATAGTGGTGCCGTCGTCTTTACGTACTTCCAGTTGCACGCCATCGGTACGGTTCATCGCGCCCTGTACGCCCTGACCAGCAACGCCACCGGCTACGGCACCCGCTGCGGTTGCCAGACTACGACCGGTACCACCGCCAACGGTGTTACCCAGGAAACCACCCAGCACAGCACCACCGATAGCGCCAATTACGTTGTCGCCGTCACCGCCTTGAATGGTTACCGGGCGAACAGAAACCAATGTACCGTAGGTTACGGTTTGCACTTGCTTGGCCTGTGACGCGCTGAATACATCACCAGACAGCGTGCTGTTGTTCGCACAACCGGTCAGAGTAACCGCAGCGATAGCAATGACGAGGAAAGGCTTAATCATAAAAACTCCTAGTTTAAAGTGCATAACCGA
Organism: Yersinia sp. IP36721; assembly: GCF_003634395.1. Taxonomy (NCBI): domain Bacteria; kingdom Pseudomonadati; phylum Pseudomonadota; class Gammaproteobacteria; order Enterobacterales; family Yersiniaceae; genus Yersinia; species Yersinia sp. IP36721. Next base: position 288,880 of record NZ_QCZL01000002.1, on the reverse strand, counting down.
TATTCGGTTCACTATGTCCTGTCTACCTATACGCGAAACCAATTAATTTCGGGTATAGATAAAAGTATGGCTGACCCCAACAGTTATTGCATCACATTGTAGTTATCGCACCACACTGTATTGAAGCACATTGTCGGTTAGTTGATCGCTAGCCTAACGTGTATTCCCTTAATCAATATTAAACGGTGGTTTAAATTTCTAAAAGCAGGAAATGAAAAAGAAAAAAATCATCCATTTTCTGTGAGCTGCCTGGCAAAACCAGCCTTGCATTATATAGGGGAAGACAGCGCGGGATACACTCTAAAAACTACATCTTTTCATGGTGTTAATTTTATTATTCTGGTTTAGTAACCTCATTGGGGGTTGTTGTTTTTTTTTTGTCATTGTACTCCCGCAGCGGGAGATAAGGTCATTGCTATGAAATCAGGCCGCTTTATTGGGGTGATGTCGGGTACCAGCCTGGATGGAATCGATGTGGTTCTGGCTGCGATCAATGAGCGAATGGTGGCGCAGCAGGCCACTTATAGCCACCCGATACCGCTTCAGTTGAAAAAAGATATTCTGGCGATGTGTCAGGGGCAAGAAACCACCTTATCGGCGGTGGGCAGGCTAGATGCGCAGTTGGGCACGCTGTTTGCCGAAGCGGTGCTGGCGCTGATGAAAAAAACCGGCGTGTCGCCGCAGGACATCACCGCAATTGGTTGTCACGGGCAAACTGTCTGGCATGAACCGATGGGAGAGCCAGGTTTTACTCTGCAGTTAGGGGACAATAATCGCATTGCGGCGATAACGCAGATTACTACCGTCGGGGATTTTCGGCGACGGGATATGGCCTATGGCGGCCAAGGGGCGCCACTGGTGCCAGCTTTCCACCACGCATTGCTGGCGCATAATGCCGAACGGCGGATGGTGCTGAATATTGGCGGTATCGCTAATTTATCCATGCTGATCCCTGATTCTCCGGTCAGAGGTTTTGATACCGGCCCCGGAAATATGTTGATGGACGCGTGGATTTGGCGTCATCGCTCGTTGCCTTACGACCGCGATGCCGAATGGGCGTTGAGCGGTAAGGTCAATCAGCCGCTATTGAAGCAAATGTTGTCCGATCCTTACTTTGCCAAACCTGCGCCGAAAAGCACTGGGCGGGAGTATTTCAACGCCGCCTGGCTGGAACAGCAGCTGAAGATTATGCCGCGAATAGCGCCTGAAGACGTGCAGGCGACGCTGGCAGAGCTGACGGCGGTGACCATTGCCGAACAGGTTCAACTGGCGGGAGGTTGCGAGCGTTTGCTGGTGTGCGGCGGCGGTGCGCGGAATCCACTATTGATGGCGCGAATGTCGACGATGTTGCCGGGCACTGAAGTCGCGACCACCGACAGCTTTGGCGTCAGTGGCGACGATATGGAAGCCCTGGCTTTTGCCTGGCTAGCATTTCGCACGCTTTCAGGCCTGCCGGGCAATTTACCGTCGGTTACCGGAGCCAGCTGTGAAACCGTTTTGGGCGCGATTTACCCGGTCATACAGCCAGGGCGATAAGGCGACGCTTTTAGGATATTAGGTGATTCAATTTATTCTGCAATTCAATATATTCGGTAAGTCCAGCCTACGGGTGATAGGCTGCGGGAGAAGCTCATGACAGGAGATAAGGCAATGAAATCCGTTTTCACGGCGATTGCCGTACTGACTTTGGCTGGATGTAGCCAGTTTTCACAGAAAAGTGAAACTTTGCACTATCAATGCGGGGGTACCCAGTTGACGGTAGCGCTGGATAATAAGCAGGACAAAGTTAGGTTTGTGATGGATGGCAAGCAACTGAATCTGCCGCAGGTAGTTGCTGCTTCGGGCACCCGATACAGTGACGGTTATTATACGTTCTGGTCGAAAGGTGACAGCGCCTTTATCGAGCGGGGCGATAAAATCGTGATGAATGATTGCGTGCTCGTGCCCTCGAAGTGATTGACTACTAGAAACAGGCAGTGACGTCAGGGCGATTGAGATCTTGGCGTCACAGAGGCACAATAATAATCCACTGAGTTTCAGCGCGTTACAGAGTGTATATGACTGAAAATAATGAGTTTGATGTTGCAGACCTACGACGTGAATATACCCGTGGCGGTCTGCGCCGCAAGGACCTGACTGCTAACCCGCTGGATTTATTTGAGCGCTGGCTGAAACAAGCCTGTGAAGCGCGTCTCGCAGACCCGACGGCGATGTGCGTGGCGACCGTTGATGCCAATGGTCAACCTTTTCAACGTATTGTATTACTAAAGCATTTCGATGACGAAGGCATGGTGTTTTACACCAACCTAGGCAGCCGAAAGGCTCAGCAATTGGCTGAAAACCCCCATATAAGCCTGCTATTCCCTTGGCATACGCTGGATCGCCAGGTGATTTTCCTCGGCAAAGCCGAACGTTTGTCGACCTTCGAAGTACTTAAATATTTCAACAGCCGTCCTAAAGATAGCCAAATAGGTGCCTGGGTTTCTCAGCAATCCTCGCGGATTTCCGCGCGCGGCGTGCTGGAAAGCAAATTTTTGGAGTTGAAACAAAAATTCCAGCAGGGAGAGGTACCGGTGCCGAGTTTCTGGGGCGGATTCCGCGTTCGTTTCGACTCGGTTGAGTTCTGGCAGGGAGGCGAACATCGCCTGCATGACCGTTTTCTCTACCAACGAGACGCCGATACGTGGAAAATTGACCGTTTAGCCCCCTGAGAACGATGAAATATTGAGGTTAAACCTAGCGCTCGCGGGGCGGGCGCTTTATTCTATACCCTTCCTTGAACGCATCCTGATGGGGTGCCATCTGGCACGCAGGCATTACGCCGATAAACGACAACATTTCCCGATGGCAAGTGTTCCCGTTAAACGTTAACCAGATAAATATATTGCATAAGACAATGGAGTCGTTAATGACTAGCAGCAACCTGATTAAACAATTGCAAGAGCGGGGCCTCGTTGCCCAGGTTACGGATGAAGACGCGTTAGCAGAGAGACTGGCGCAAGGGCCAATTTCACTGTATTGCGGTTTCGATCCTACCGCAGACAGCTTGCATTTGGGTCATTTGGTTCCGTTGTTGTGCCTGAAGCGTTTTCAGTTACAGGGTCACCGCCCGGTGGCGCTGGTGGGTGGGGCGACCGGCTTGATCGGCGATCCTAGCTTCAAAGCCACGGAACGTAAGCTGAACACCGCGGATACCGTTAATGAATGGGTCGAGAAAATCCGTCATCAGGTTTCCCCGTTCCTGGATTTCAACTGCGGCGAGAACAGCGCGATTACCGCCAACAATTACGATTGGTTCGGCGGCATGAATGTGCTGACTTTCCTGCGTGATATCGGTAAACACTTCTCTGTTAACCAAATGATTAACAAAGAAGCGGTAAAACAACGTCTAAATCGCGATGATAGCGGTATTTCCTTCACTGAATTCTCTTACAATCTGTTGCAAGGCTATGATTTCGCCTGCCTGAATAAAGAGCATAATGTGGTTCTGCAAATCGGCGGTTCCGATCAGTGGGGCAATATTACCTCCGGGATAGATTTAACTCGTCGTCTGCATCAGCAGCAAGTGTACGGCCTGACTGTGCCATTGATTACCAAAGCTGACGGCACCAAATTCGGTAAAACCGAAGGTGGCGCGGTATGGTTAGACCCGAAAAAAACCAGCCCGTACAAGTTCTACCAGTTCTGGATTAACACCGCCGATGCGGATGTGTATCGCTTCCTGAAATTCTTCACCTTTATGAGTCTGGAAGAGATCAATGCGCTGGAAGAAGAAGATAAAAACAGCGGCAAAGCGCCGCGCGCTCAGTACGTGCTGGCTGAAGAAGTGACCGGTATGGTTCACGGTGCTGAAGGTCTGGCGGCGGCAAAACGTATTACGGCCAGCCTATTCTCCGGCAATCTGAACGACATGACCGAAGCCGACTTTGCCCAACTGGCCCAAGACGGTATGCCGGCGATTGAGTTAACCCGCGATGCCGATCTGCAACAGGCACTGGTGAATGCGGAATTGGCTCCGTCCCGCGGTCAGGCGCGTACCCTGATTGGTTCCAATGCCGTGACCATTAACGGCGAGAAACAGGCGAACCCGGAATACACCTTTAGCGATGCGGATCGTCTGTTTGGCCGCTTTACCTTACTGCGCCGGGGCAAAAAACATTACTGCCTGGTGAGCTGGATCTAAATCGGTGCGAAAACAAGGGGCCTGGTGTCCCTTGTTTTTTATGGTCAACGATTAACTGCGGGCAAACACGCAGTGATAATGGTGTTACTGAAAGGGCCGAGCAGCCCCTAACTTTAGGCCGTACCGATGAAAAATATACTTTCCATTCAATCCCACGTTGTTTTTGGTCATGCAGGCAATAGCGCTGCGGAATTTCCTATGCGCCGCATGGGCGTTAATGTCTGGCCGTTGAACACCGTTCAATTCTCCAATCACACTCAGTATGGTCATTGGACTGGCTGCGTGATGCCAGCCAGCCATTTGACTGAAATTGTGCAGGGCATTGCCGATGTTGACCGTTTGAAAGACTGTGATGCAGTGCTGAGCGGCTATATTGGCTCGCCGGAGCAGGGCGGCCATATTTTGGCTGCGGTGAAACGCGTGAAGGAAGCCAATCCGCAGGCGTGGTATTTCTGCGATCCGGTCATGGGCCATCCGGAAAAAGGCTGCATCGTCGCGCCGGGCGTGGCGGAATTCTTCTGTAAGCAGGCATTACCGGCCAGCGATATTATCGCGCCGAACTTGCTTGAGTTAGAAGAGCTGAGCGGAACGCGAGTGGAAAACGTCGAGCAAGCCGTGACGGTAGCTCGCGGCCTGTGCGCTAAAGGGCCGAAAGTGGTGCTGGTTAAGCATCTTAGCCGCGCGGGTTATGACCTGAACAGCTTTGAAATGCTACTGGTAACAGCGGAAGATGCCTGGCATATCAGCCGTCCGTTGGTGGATTTCGGCAGCCGTCAGCCGGTGGGCGTCGGTGATTTAACCAGCGGCCTACTGTTGGTGAATTTGCTAAAAGGCGAAGCGTTAGATAAAGCGCTGGAGCACGTCACCGCCGCAGTTTATGAAGTGATGCTGACTACCCAGCAAATGGGCGAGTATGAATTACAAATCGTGGCTGCACAGGATCTTATCGTCAATCCGGTTCATCAGTTTACGGCAGTAAAACTCTAATCATTTTCCCCCGGTCAAAAGCGCAAGTCTGCCATTGCCGGGGGATATCATTCTTTCTTTACGTTTCTTACTTCAGACCTTCCGCAACCAGAGCGCCGTCTACCGCTGGGCGTGCCGCAACCCGGGCGATATAGGCCGTCAGATTTTTATACTGCGGCAGATCGAACTGCATGGCTTTTGCCCAACCCAGAATAGTGAACAGATAGGCATCCGCTACGCTGAATTTATCACCCAGCAGGAAATGATGCTTCGCCAGCACGCTATCGACATAAGCAAATTGTTTGTCTAAACGCTCGCGGGCGATGGTTTTGTACTCGTCCGGCGTTTTCGGGTTGAAGAGTGGGCTGAATCCTTTGTGCAATTCGGTGGCAATATAGTTTAGCCATTCAATAGCATGATAGCGGGCAAGGGTGCCTGCGGGGGCGATCAGATTGCGCGATGGCACCTGATCGGCCAGATACTGCACAATGGCGACGCCTTCGGTTAACAGGCTGCCATCATCCAACACCAGTGCAGGAACCTGTCCTTTGGGGTTGATGGTTAAGAAGTCTTTGCCGCTTTCAGTTTTTTTGGTTGCCAAATCAACGCGTTCAACGCTGAAATCTAGCCCGGTCTCACGCAGGACGATATGTGGTGAGAGGGAACAAGCGCCAGGTTTATAAAACAGTTTCATCAACAAACTCCTTAATAGTGCACGGGGCGGACTAACGGAATACAGCATTAGCCATACTAGGACAGTCGTGAGGGAAAATCAGCTATTGAATTAACATATTTAACGGCAGGAATCATAACAATCCGATAGTGACGGAGGATGACCTCCGCTACTAGAAATTGGGTGCCCAGTCAGGCAAAAACCTGACGGGGGAAAGACTCAACGTGGTGGACGGCTGCTGATGGAAGAGGACCAGCTAAAGGTGGTGGTGCTCGGTGCCGTTTTTTTGGTTTTTTTCTCAGGGCGGTTGGCTTTGGCGACCAGTGCTCGGGCTTGCATGATTTTTTCGATGGCTTCGTCTTTCACTTTGTTTTGTTCTGAATTGGTGAGTGCGCGTCCCATGTTGATCCTGGCTCTATCAAGTTGGGTTTTCACGTCGCGTTGTTCGCTTGCGGTCATTTCTTTTACAGTCAGCTTTTTCATTTTCGTCGCCTTATTTTTATTTTTCCCAATTAGTGTACAACCTTATTTGTCGGGGTGATGTAAGAGATTGCGATCTCACCGACATTAATATGATTCAAAGGCTGTTAATGACCCAAAAACAGAGAATTTGCTATCCAGTGTTAAAAAATCGAGATAAAAAAGAGTTATTATTATCAGCTATTGTCGGGAACTCGGCCCGGTAATGAATTAGATCGCGGCAGGGAAATTTCAGGGCAGTCAAGCGGTAATCCATTCAGCCCCTGTTGGTCATGGGTAAAACTAATCTGGTTTGCCCCCTCACTTCGCACGATTTTAAGAACGTAAATACTGTCAAAATCAGTATTTTCCCATTCGGGTATTTGTCCAAGCTCGCCGTTATATTCGGTCATTAGTGCCTTAGTGATAGCCATGATTTCATGATGCGCCCAGGAAATAAGCACTTTAGCGCTTGAATATTTTGGTTTTTCTAATTGGTTGATAAGCCAGCCACTTTCTGACTGACCCACACGGATATTTATCGGCATATTGAAGTAGATAGCCGTCGGTTCAATGGTCGCCAACGGGCGGAGATAATAAAAGAAGTGGCCGAAATCCGCTTTTTTTCGCGTTGGATCTGGGGCGAATATAAAGTCAGGTTTGCCATACTTATTTTTTATCACTTTAGGTAATGCCAGGGAACGATTTAAACCCTGACAATTTATCTGCCCAAAACCTGCCTCAGGTTTCTCTGCATGACGAACGAAAATCAGAGTTTGCTCAGTAATCCCATCCTGTATAGGAATAGCGCTCATAGCAGGGAAGGAATTGCAGAGAAGGGGGGAAATAAGTGCAATAACGAATGTTCGCTGTCTATTCATAAGGTTAATCTCTCTATTATCAGTAACATGGAAGATGAAATAGAGATACACCCTACGCCGTAGGAGATCTACGGTGCAGGGTGTTGGTATAAGAATTGCTCAGATTAGCCTGACGCCATAACCCCATAACAGAACGGTGAAACCGAGTAATAGCTCCAGAACCAGCACACCGATGGCCAGCGTTGAACTGGAGAAGATAAAACCTTCGCTACGGTCGATATTCAGGAAGGTTGGAATGCCGAGGTACATCAAATAACCGGCGTAACACAGCCCGACAATCCCGGCGAACAAGCACAGCCAGAGCAAAGGGTAAACCGCCACAATCCCACTCAGAAACATCGGTGTGGCGGTATAACCGGCGAACAAGGTGCAGCTTTGCCAGCTTGGGCGACTTTCATAGCGGCGTGCCATCCAGTAAATCACTCGCCCCATTAAAGCCACGGCGGCAAGAATCATCACATAGAAAATTACGGCGGCGTAGAAAGCGGTAAGCGAGGAGACTTTAATCACCTGACCCTCACCAAAATTCCATCCCACTCTGGTGGTGCCAATAAATGCGCAGATCACGGGAATTGCAGCCATCAACAGGACGTGGTGAGTATAAAAGTGGGGAATACTTTCCGATTCACTTTTGATTTGTTTCATTTCCTGACTGGGATGCACCAGAAGTCCCCAAACATGATTGACCATGAGATACCTCCTTGCCCGTTACCGACTCTCTCTCACGGGCTGATTTAACCTCTATGCCATACTTCTTCTGCCAAGGCTGAAAATTATGTTATGTCTGAAACTACCGACATATTTTGCAGCCGTGATCACAGTATAGTTTATTTCTTATACAGGATTATTTCTGCTTCGGTGCGATAGGGTGAATTTTACTTATTCCTTATCACGCTTTGGGTTCTGGCGGCGATAAGCGATATGGGCGACAGTTCTGAGAATATTACGGATTTCACGTATAGGATTAATGGTATGGTTTTCCAGCCAAACAGGCTGGCTCAGCGGGCGTCTATTTGCAAAATACGCGGTGTGCATTTTTCTCCGGAGGTGTTATGGCTGTATCAGGCAAGAAGGGTCAAATTGATAATATTGAATTTATAGTGGGAGATATCACTCGCTCAAAAAATTTCTACGGTAACCTGTTTGGCTGGCGCTTTACCGATTATGGCCCAACCTATTGCGAATTCACCGATGGTCGCCTGACTGGCGGTTTCACCACAGATGGGGTCGTGACAGCAGCCGGTGGGCCGTTGGTCATTTTGTATGCTGATAATCTGGAAGAAACCGAACGGCGAGTCGTTGAAGCTGGCGGCGTGATGGTTAAACCGATATTTTCCTTCCCCGGTGGTCGTCGCTTTCAATTTCTCGATCCGGATGGCTACCAGTTAGCGGTATGGTCGGCGGAGTAAGTAAAGCTATCTTCTATGAGTCAGTCAATTACGGTCATCCGCATGCCCGCCAAACGGGCATGTAATCAATATTGAGCTGACTAGGGTTGGGTTGATTCTAAGTGATTAGCGAAATAGCGAGATAACCTGGCGGCGGTACTCGTGGTGAAATGACTCAGACTGCGGCATAACAGGGCATTGGCCTGGCTCCCACTGAGCGACTCGTTTTGCCAATAGCGCGAAAATGCTGTTTTCCCCCGAATCAGACGATGAAGGGAGTGGTTTTATTGGGCTCGGTCTTTATTTGCACTCTATATAAAGAAACGATTTTGAATACTTCAGATATCAGCAATAGCGTTAGGCTCACGGTAAGAATTTTAATGTTGAATTCTTTCAGAACCGGCGTAATCATCGAGAGAGAGGGAATAACTAACAGTAGGCGTAAAGGCTCCTGAATAAATGCCGCTTTAATGGCATATTGGCTGCGAGTCAGAAACAGAACTGTGGTCATTACCAGCGATATTTTAAAAATGATCGATAGGGTAATCATTGTGTAAATCAGCGGATACTTATCAAAACCGGTATCCAGCAGGTACTGCACTTCAGCTACCAAAGGAATTCTTTCCTGTAGGAAATACTGTAAACCGATATATAACACCGCGTAGAGATCCATCACTCCCCAAAAAAGAAATGTCCGGTTTCTTAAATTCATGACTTATCCGTTGCTTAAATTGTGATTGCATCGCTTATTTTGGCGCTCACTTTACCACGTAATTCATTTAATAACATAAGGTTGAAAGGGCAATTGACCTGGCAGATTGTCACCTTACTCGGTGGTTTTCCATGTCAGTGACGTTCTTTTTATGCATTAACAGGCATCTGTTGAGCGCTTGATACGGATGAACAAGGGCTGTTCCCGCCAAATGTCTTGAGGGGAGTCCGTAAACCCAGGTCAGCGCTATAGTTTACAGGTGGATTGGCGCGTGGGAGTACGGATAGAAATATGCATAAATTTGTTTTATAAAAGTTAGATGGGGATATCTTATATCTATGGCACATTAAACTTAAGGATATTGCCGTATGGAATTCAAAGATTACTATGTGATTATGGGCGTTGAGCCAACGGCCTCGCAGAAAGAGATCAAAACAGCTTATCGCAGGTTAGCGCGGAAATATCACCCAGATGTCAGCACCGAGCCAGATGCGGAAAGTCAGTTTAAGGAAATCGCCGAGGCTTACGAAGTGTTAAAAGACGCTGAACGGCGAGCTGAATATGACGAACTGAGGTTACATCGCAACGATCCTCATTTTGGCCAGCAGGCAGGTTATCATGGCGGCGGGCAACAGTGGCAGGGTCGTGCAGGTGGCGGTGATACCCATGATTTTTCCGACTTCTTCGACTCTTTCTTCGGCAATCGCGGCGCCTCTGCTCATTATTCCTCCCATCAATCTTCTCAGAGTATGCGCGGGCAGGACATTGAGATGGAGTTGCCAATCTTCTTGGAAGAAACGCTTTCCGAGCAGACGCGCGCAATTCAAATCCCAACTTATGATGCCCTTGGCAGAACCGATTCAACCAAAACGCTGAAGGTGAAAATTCCTGCCGGCGTTGGGGATGGCGAGCGTATTCGTTTGAAAGGGCAAGGCGTTCCGGGATTCGGTGGCGGCGCCAATGGTGACCTCTATCTGGTCATTCGTATCGCTCCGCATCCATTGTTTGATATTGACGGGCAGAATTTACAAATCGTGTTGCCGCTCGCACCTTGGGAAGCGGCGCTGGGAGCCAGCGTTGAAGTTCCCACTCTTACAGGGAAAATCAATCTGACTATTCCCTCCGGCAGTCAGAGCGGTCAGCGGTTACGAGTGAAAGGTAAGGGGTTGGCGAGCAAAAAAGGCACTGGCGATTTGTATGCGGTTCTCAAGGTGGTTATGCCGCCAAAACCGGACGAGAAGGCACGGGCACTGTGGCAACAACTGTCTGAACAGGCTGCATTTAATCCTCGGACTGGATGGGAGTAACAGATTATGGCCGAAGTACAGATTACTTATACGCTGACTGAATTATGCCAGACAACGGGCATTTTGCAGGACGAATTGGTAGAAGTGGTTGAGCTGGGAGTGATTGTTCCGCTAGATCCCGGTGATTCTCTCTGGGTATTTGACGCGGAAGCGTTAATGTATCTCCAGCGCGCCCGTCGATTGCAAAATGAGTTGGATCTGGATTGGCACGGCGTGGCGATGACCTTGACGCTACTGAAGCAAGTTGAGCAACTCAAGAAAGAAAACGCGCAATTACGTCGGCGGCTGGATCGTTTCGTCCTGTTATCGTAGAGATTTCGCCGGTAGGGTTGAATATGAGGATTACGTTGCACAATCGCGGAAGTTAATACGAAATTAAATGCTAGCGGTACTGCCCATCCTGTATCTGCAGTGTTCGCCGTTAGCTGATTGTCACCTTGCGAGTATCGACTTTGATATGTGATCCACAGTGTTTGCATCAAAACAAAAAACGCCTCATAACGAGGCGTTTTGACTAACGAAACTAATGGGTTGCTTATGCAGCAGTGACCGGAGTCGCGTCTTTATCTTTCTTTTGCAGATCTAATGTCATGCGATACAGTTTTGGCGCGGTCAGCATCATCAGAATAGCGATAATGGCGGTGACGATACCGATTTGCATAAATACATGGCTGTAGATAGCCAGGGAAGCATGGGCATCAGGCACATCGCTTGGCACCGCTGTCAGCGCGGCAACTTTACCGGCGATCAGTGCGGCAGCGGCGGTGGTCAGGAACCATGAACCCATGATGAAGCCCATCAGACGTTGCGGAACCAATTGTGCAACCATCGCCAGACCCAGGCCTGAAATCATCAGCTCACCGATACTTTGCAGGGCGTAGCTCAGAATCAACCAGTTAACTGACACAATGCCGTGTTCGTTGGCAAAACTAGCGCCCCAAGGCAGAACCAGGAAGGCTGCGGAGCAAAGCATCATACCAAAGGCGAATTTGTGCGGCATCGGTAACTTGTCGCCCATTTTGTTATAGATCGCCGCCAAAATCGGGCTGGCAACCATAATCCAGAACGGGTTCAGAGCCTGATACTGTTCAGGTTCAAACGCCAGGCCAAAAATGGAATGCTCAACGTTATGAATCGCGAAGAAGTTCAGGGAAGTTGGCATCTGGCTGTACAGCACGAAGAACACCACGGCTTCCAGCATCAGCAGGAAAGCAACGATCATCTTACGACGAGCAGTACCGTGCAGAGAGAAGGTTTCTTTGGCGAAGATAATAATGATACCTAGGGAAACCAGCGCCAGCGCCCAGCGAGCCACGATTTGGTTGTGCAGCAACCAGGTAGACAGCGTCACTAGCGCAACCACACCAATCAGCACCATAAGCAGTTTTCTGAAATGCAGTGGCGCGAAATCTGGTTTAGAACCTTGGTTTTTCACCCACTTACGGCAGAACCAGAAGTTCACCAAGGTGATCAACATACCGACCACGCTCAGAGAGAATGCCACGCTCCAACCGTATTTTGCTGCTAACCACGGAGTGGCCAACATGGAGAAGAACGAACCGATGTTGACGGACATATAGTACATGGTGAATGCACCGTCCAAACGCGGGTCGTCTTTGTTATAGCAGGTTGAAAGCAGGGAGGACGGGTTGGCTTTAAACAAACCATTACCTACGGCGATGGTCGCCATGCCGATATACACCCAAGTAATATCGTGTCCAGAATAGGCCACCATGGTGTAACCCACGGCCAGCGTCAGCGCGCCTAACACGATAACGCGTTTTGCGCCGAGCACTTTATCACCCAGCCAACCGCCGATGGCGACGAAGCCATAGACCAGTGCGCTGAATGATGAGAACAGGGTGATAGAATCGGCTTCGCTCATCCCGAGCATTTTCACCAGATAGACGGCCATGATCCCTTGTAGGCCGTAGTAACCGAAACGTTCCCAAAGTTCGATGGAGAATATTAGGTAAAAAGCTTTCGGCTGTTTGAAAGCATTCATACTGATGCTTTCAGGTTCGTTGCTGTTGTTGTTTGCAGTTGTCACAGGGACCTCTAATTTTTACTACCGGCCATAAAATGACAGGAATTTGCAAATGTGATGCGCGGAACGGCATCCTTTTGCGTTGTTATAAGATGAATGGCGGCGGTTAATGTTCACTATCTTTGTCAATGAGACAAGCGCTTTGTAATACTCTGTTACATATAAGCGAGGCAGGGGAATAAACCCATGTTACAAATGTTATGCAGTATTAACGTTTATGTTTTCGCGGTTTACCGATTTTTTATTTTGATTAAAAGCTGAGCGGATTTTATTTAGTGATATATTCTGCTATTTGGCTCATCAATAGCTCATCACATTGTACATGGTTAAATGACCCGCTAAATGTTGTGCATATACAGGATTTTCCATAATTATCCAAAATTGAGTGAATTGTTATGCAACAGAATGCGGTTAACCTGATAACGAAATGTGATCCAGTTATCAAATTTAAGTAAAATTTTGTCTTGCAAACTCTCTGTTCCTGACTCTCAGCCTGAAACCCATCTTTTTGACCGGGTTAATCGCCATGAACTTCACAAATCGGCTAAAAATTGCAGAAAGTCTTATTTGTCTGCCAAATGGTTTTTAATGTTGGGTGAGAGCTGCTTGATTGGATTGAGCAAGTGTAGAAAGAGTCGCTGAGCGCGGATAGCGCAGTTCAGACAGGCTTTGCTGCAAAACCGCCTCAGGCCGCTGAGATAGGGGAGCAAAATGATATACTGGAATAAATAACGCGATATTGAGCGCAGTAATGGATATCAAACAACTGATCTATTTGTGCAATCTGGAACAGGCTCGTCATTTTGGGCGGGCAGCCGAGGCCAGTTTTGTCAGTCAGCCGACTTTGTCGATGCGCCTGAAAAATCTGGAACGAGAATTGGGTGTTTCGCTGATCAATCGGGGCAATAATTTCGAAGGTTTTACTCCAGAAGGGGAACGCGTGCTGGCCTGGGCGCGGGAGATTGTTTCGGTTTATCAAGGGTTGAAGCTGGAAGTTGAGTCTCTCAAACACGGTTTGAACGGGACTCTGCGGATTGGCGTGGTGCCGCAGTGCAGCATTTCCCTGTCAGATTTGCTTAAAAGGGTCAGCGAGCGCTATCCGCAGTTGGATTATCGGGTTTCGGTACTGAGTGCCGATCAGCTATTGGAGGCGTTAACCGGTCACTCAGTGGATGTGGGAATAGGTTTTTTCGAGCTTTCCACGCTGAATGAGCTGCATTTTCAGTCTCAGCCTTTGGAAGACAGCGGTGTAGATTTGATTTTTCACCCTCAGCACTTCCCTGATTTGGTGGATGAAACTCCGTTGTCACTGGCTCAGGTCGCGGAATTACCACTGTGTCTAGCGGAGCCGACGCGTTATTTCCGTCGTTATCTGGATAACAGCTTTCGCGACGCGGGTTTCTCTCTGCATGCGCGCTTGGAAACTACCTCAATATTTCAGTTATTACAGGGGATCTTCGTCGGTTTAGGCTGCGGATTGTTTCCACGTGGAAGCTTGTTGGAGGATATGTCACCGGCGCTGATGCGACGGCCGGTGAATATTGTCAGTATGAGTCGCCGTGCGGCCGTGGTGGTTGCCGAGCCGGGGCGCGTGACGCCGTTGGCTCAGCATTTCTTTGACGCCGCCAGAGAGTGGTTGGCACCGGTTTAATCGGTCCAGGCCTGCTGCAATGCGCTGCGAGGCGACCCCAATGTTTGTACTAATCGATTGGTCCAGCCTGCTAGCGCTACGCTGAATAAGGTGTCCATCAGTTGCAGCGGTGAAAAACCGCGCTCTTGCAACGGAGCCAGTATCGGCGGACCAAACCTTTCCGGCGCGCGGGTGAGTTCCGCCGCTAGATGAATCACCGAGCTTTCCACTGATTCCGTCGAACTTTGGCTCAAATTCTGGCTAATGCCTGACTGTAATTTATTGATGAGAGTAATGTCTGGTTTTAATTGCAAGTAGCGCTGACGATGGTGAACCAGGCAACAGGCGCTGCCGTTGATTCGCGCACTGACCAGAGCCGCCAATTCCAGTAACGCCGGCTGCGGGTGATGGTCGGGATCCGGTATGCGCAAAAGAATATCAGCGTAAACCTGCTGGCTATGAGGATGCTTGTTTAACACATCGGTTAAGGTCAGGTTTTGTTCCTGTTCCTGCGATTCCGTTTCTAAAGACAGATCCGGCAGCCAGGCCTGCCAGCCCGTCACTTCATCACTAAAATTCGCGCTTTCCGCATCTTCCATTCGAGGAAAACCGGGCAACAGCACCGTGGGATAACCCGCTAACGCAGAAACTGCCGCGACGGCTCGCGCCTGATAGCCGACGAAGCCAATAATTTGCGAGAAGAGAATAATATCCAGTGATGTTAGCCCAGAATCGCTGAGCTGCTGCAATGCGCGGCGGTTTATCAGCGTCGGCTGACTGGCTAACTGCCGGGCGTACTGGGTGAGTAGCGTGAGGCGAATATTGCTTTCTCGCGAAGCGTCATCGCTGGATAACGGCATCAGACGTTCGGCATAGTGATTACACAAACGTTGAACACCGGTGACCTGAGCCACGATTAAGGCGCTGCTTAAACGATCGTAGAGAGACAGAGTCAGCTCGGTAGAGAGGGAAACCTGGGGTGGGAACAGCGTTTGATACATGCGGTGCGAGGCTCGTAGCGTTTCGTCGCGCTGCTGTAACAAATCCTGTAAGTCCGGATTGACCTGCGCTTCTAATCCCAATAAGAAAGGGCTTTTATCAGAAAAAGCATTAGCCAGATTCTCACTATTGCTTAAGGCCGAGAAATCATCGTGTCCGTAATGGCCGCTGGTACAAACGCCCTCCCGTAATGCGTCGTCTGTTACGCTACGTTGAGTCTCGTGATACCAGTGGGCATTATCCTGACGTCGAAACTGCACCATGAAGATCTCCTTGTTTTACTGATAAAAACGGCAGCAACAGCAGGGGCTGTAGCCGAATCAATTGAGCAAACACAGAAGAACAACAAATGAACGTTGCCAGCTAAGCCGTTGCCGGATAAATAGCAGAAGACCGGAGTTGGCATCGACATCGGTAAGATATCCTGTGGTTCGATGAGGTAAACGCAGTGGATATCATTGCCGATCGGATTAGTGAGATAAAATAATGTTAAACCATATTCCATAACCAAAAGTAATAACATATGGATTGATATAACAAAAATGGCCATAACTTTGCCAAAAAACGATTAATTGATGGAATTAATCTGAGCAAAGAACTCATCGAAGCCAAAAAAAATCCGCTGCGATGAGGCAGCGGATTCGGATAACCTTGAGCGAATAAATCCGCTGCGGGTTATTTCAATTCCAGTTCGTTCATCGCAGCGATGCTGAAACCGCCGTCAACGTGCAGGATTTCACCGGAAACGCCAGCCGCCAGATCGGAACACAGGAAAGCGGCGGAGTTACCCACGTCTTCGGTGGTTACGGTGCGACGGATGGGGGTTACGGCTTCGCAGTGAGCCAGCATTTTACGGAAATCTTTGATACCAGATGCCGCCAGAGTACGGATTGGGCCAGCAGAGATACCGTTAACGCGAACGCCTTCAGGACCCATAGCGTTAGCCATGTAGCGCACGTTCGCTTCCAGAGAGGCTTTCGCCAGACCCATAACGTTGTAGTTAGGGATCGCACGCTCAGCGCCCAGATAAGACAGGGTCAACAGCGCGGAATTCGGGTTCAGCATAGAACGGCAAGCCTTGGCCATCGCCACGAAGCTGTAAGAGCTGATGTCATGAGCAATACCGAAACCTTCACGGGTCACGGCGTTAACATAGTCGCCATCTAACTGGTCTGCTGGAGCAAA
Organism: Yersinia sp. IP36721; assembly: GCF_003634395.1. Classification (NCBI taxonomy): domain Bacteria; kingdom Pseudomonadati; phylum Pseudomonadota; class Gammaproteobacteria; order Enterobacterales; family Yersiniaceae; genus Yersinia; species Yersinia sp. IP36721. The sequence continues at coordinate 272,450 of NZ_QCZL01000002.1, read as the reverse complement.
ACCGATAGAGTGAACGAAACCATCAAACTTAGGCCAGGCTTTTCCCAGTTCAGCAAACATGGCGTCGATGCTGGCATCTTCAGCTACATCACAAGGCAGGATCAGGGTAGAACCCAGCTCTGCCGCAAAGCCTTCAACGCGGGATTTAAGTTTCTCGTTCTGATAGGTGAAAGCCAGTTCAGCGCCTTCGCGGTGCATTGCTTGTGCAATACCGTAGGCAATAGACAGTTTGCTGGCGACGCCAGTAATCAGAATGCGTTTGCCGGTTAGAAAACCCATAGCAGTAATCCTTGTGGTCATTGTTGCGTGCTGACGCGAGTGGTGACGAATATTAAAACAATTTGTTGAAACATCGACTTAACCAGCGCGTTTTGCGTTAATAAACCGAGCGATTCTATCACGCCCGGACTGAATATGGTGCTTTTCCACTGCTCCGAGCAGTGGGGACGCCTAAAAGCGCCCGCCGTCACGTCGCCAGGCATCGGCGGTGAGCGCCTCGCCAAAGTGGCTGGCAATCAGGCGCTTGGTCAAATCGTGTAGCGGGGCGGCTAGCACTTCGGCGGTGCTGCCACGTTCAACGATTTCGCCTTCATGCATCACAATCACCTGATCGCTGATGTGCTTCATCATGCCCAAATGCTGCGTCACGTAGATATACGCTATGCCATGTTTGTCCTGCAATTCCAGCATCAGGTTGATAATTTGTGAGCGCATGGACATATCCAGCGACGCCAAGGCTTCGTCCGCCACTATCACTTTCGGCTGTAAAATCAGGGCACGAGCCAGAGCGATACGCTGTTTCTGCCCGGAGGCCAACATATGCGGGTAATAGTTAGCGTGATCTGGCAACAAACCGACCTGCCGCAACGTTTGATAAATACGCTGTTCACGGGCGTTGGCGTCCAGATCAGTATTCAGTTTCAGCGGTGCATCCAGCAACTGGCCGATCCGCTGACGGGGATTCAGCGAGGTACTGGGATCCTGAAAAATCATGCGAATTCGTTGGCTACGATAAGCGTAATCACCGTAGCTTAATCGATGATCGTCGATGAGCAGCTCGCCTTCGGTTGGTTCAATCATACCGGACAGCATTTTCGCCAGCGTAGATTTACCGGAGCCGTTCTCACCGATGACCGCCAGCGTCTGGCCTTCCCGCAGGGTAAAACTGACGGATTTCACCGCTTCAACGTGTTGACGACGAAACAGGCCGGTGCGATAGCGGAAGGTTTTGCTCAGATTGCGCACTTCAAGCAAGGTTTCGGTCATCACGGTTCCTCCAGATTCAGTGGGAAGTGGCAGGCATAGGCGTGAGTTTTTGCCATCCGCAGACGCGGGGTTTCAATACAGGTTTTTTGCGCGTAAGGGCAACGCGGCCCCAAACGGCAGCCGATAGGCAGATGTTCCAGCGAGGGAATCGCGCCGGGCAAGGTATTCAAACGGCTTTTATGGGGCAAAGAGCGGCCAAAATCCGGCATGGCGCGGATCAGCGCCTGAGTATAAGGATGGTGCGGGGCGGCCAGTAATTCTTCGCAGACTGCACTTTCCACCGTTTGCCCACAGTAAAGTACGTTTACCCGGTTTGCCCATTTACTCATCATTTGTAAATCATGACTGATCAGCAAAATGGTCGTGTTGTTATTCTGATTCAATCGTGCCAGCAATCGGAAAATCTGCGCCTGCGTAGTGGGTTCCATGGCGTTGGTCGGCTCATCGGCAATCAATAACCGTGGCTGATTGGCCAGCGCAATAGAAATCATCACTTTTTGGCATTCCCCTTCGGTTAATTCGTAGGGATAACTGCGCATAATGTCTTTGTGATCTTTAATTCCGACGCGGTGTAACAGCTCGATAGCCCGGCGTTTACGCCAATGAAATCGTTGCCACCAGCGCCCTTTATAGGTCCAACCCGGAATGGCCTGAATGAGCTGCTTACCGATATTTTCCGAAGGATCCAGGCAGGACTGTGGTTCTTGAAAAATCATCGAAATATTATGGCCGATCACCTTACGCCGTTGGCGTGGGCTGAGCTGGAGCAAGTCGATATCATCAAAGCGGAAGCGGTCGGCGGTGATTCGCCAATTATCTTTGCTCACGCCGCAAATTGCTTTGGCAATCAAGCTTTTTCCCGATCCTGATTCGCCGACTAAGCCGCGAACTTCGCCTTCTGTCAAGGTCATGCTGACGCGATCGACGGCTTTTACCGGCCCTTCGGCGGTCATAAATTCAATAGTGAGATTGCGGATATCCAGTAACGGCATTATTCCACTCCCTCGATAATCGCCCGGCGCATACCGTCACCTAACAGGTTAACCAATAGCACACTCACCAAAATCGCCGCGCCCGGTAACATCACGGTCCAAGGTGCAACGTAGACCAAATCCAGCGAATCCCCCAGCATGGCGCCCCATTCTGGCGAAGGTAACTGCGCGCCGAGATCCAAAAAGCCCAGAGCGGCAATATCCAGAATCGCCATCGAGAGGGCGCGGGTAAACTCGGTCACCAGCACGGCGGCAATATTGGGGAAAATGGCATACAGCAAAATATAAGGCGTTGAAGCGCCGTCCAGCCGCGCCGCAACCACGTATTCTTTATCCAGCTCATCATGAACTGCGCTGTAAATCGTTCTAACCATTCTCGGCAGCAATGCTAACCAGACCGCAAACATGGCGTGTTGCAGGCTTGGGCCAACGAAGGCCACCACAATGATCGCCAGCAGTAGAGACGGAATAGAAAGCAGGGTATCTAATATATGATTCAAAATCGCGGAGCGAAAACCGTGAGTGACGCCCGCCAGCACGCCTAACACCACGCCGCACAGGGCGGCGGCAACGGTCACTAGCAGCGCTGAACCATAGGTGGAGGCTGCGCCGGTCAATAAACGGCTAAGAATATCGCGGCCGAGATCGTCGGTGCCGAGGAAGAAGGAAACATTCCCGTAGCGAGACCAGGACGGCGGTAGCAATTGATAGCCGAGAAATTGCTGATCCAAAGCATAGGGTGCCAGCATATTGCCAAACAGGCACAGCAAAATCAGGGCAATAACCCCATAAAATCCGGTCATTGCCAAAGTGTCGGCGTAGAAAATGCGCCAGGTATACAGCAGCGGGCTAGGCATTTTCTTTTCGCGGTAGACATTATCGAAGGGCATACCATTCCTTATGCTTTAACGGGCTCATCATCGCCCCCAAAATATCCGACAACACGTTAATCACGATCACCAACGTTCCCACCACCATTACGCCAGCAGAAATCGCCGCATAATCTTGCTGACGGATGGCGTTAATCAACCAGCGTCCCAGCCCCGGCCAGCTGAATACCACTTCGGTAATCATAGCCAGCGTCAACATGGTGGAGAACTGCAAGCCCAATTTGGGAATAATCGGCGGCAGGGCGTTGTGCAGCACATGACGACGAATAATGGTCAGCCGCGACAGCCCGCGGGTCGCAGCGGCTTTGATATAATTTTGCCCTATCACATCATCGGTACTGATGCGCATCAAACGAATGACTTCCGTGGTTGGCGCCACGGCCAGCGCGGTTATCGGCAGGATCATATGCTGCAAGGCGCTATATATCATTTCCTTGCGATAAGGGGAATTGGATAGCCAGGCATCTACCAGTGCCAGCCCAGTCACGGGTTTGACCTGATATAACAGATCGAAACGCCCGGAGACCGGCAGCCAGCCCAGATGCAGAGAGAAAAAAAGCATCAGCAGCAGCGCCAGCCAGAATACGGGGATGGAAAAACCGATCAGTGCCAGAGAACTGATAGCGACATCCGGCCATTTTCCTCGCATTACACCGGCAATAATACCCAAAGGAATACCGATGAATAGCGCGAGGCTGAATGCTAATACGCAGAGTTCCATCGTGGCGGGAAAAGCTTCCCGCAGCTGTTCGCTAATCGGCTGGCCGTTAATGCTGGAAACGCCAAAATCCCATTGCATCAGGCTATGCAAATAAAAACGGTAGGCATCGAACAGGGAAGCGCCGCTCAATGGGCCGTGGGGCGTAAAATAGCTCAGACTAAAACTCACCAGCGACAGCATGATTAGCGTGATAACTAATAACAACAGGCGACGTAAGGTAAAGATAATCATGGTTTTTTACCCTCGTCACTTTCGCGGAACACCCCGGCAAAGGACGCATTGCCAAAGGGACTGAGCACCAGACCTTTGATGTCGTAACGATACGCCTGTAGCCGCAAGGAGGAAGCCAGAGGCAGCAGTGGCAACTGTTGCTCCAAAATGCGCTGCGCCTGTTGGTAATAGTCAATGCGTTCCGATATCTGCTGCGATCGCAGAGCTTTTTGCAGTAATTCATCGAAAGCTGGGTCACACCAGTGAGCATAGTTGGTTTGCGAGCGTATTGCAGCGCAGCTTAATAACGGGCGGAAGAAACTGTCGGGATCATTACTGTCCGTTGACCACCCGGTGAGCGTGAGGTCATGGTTCATTTCCATCAACCGCGCTTCCTGAAAACGTCCCTCCACCGGCACGATATTCACAGTAATGCCAACCTGCGCCAAATCCGCCTGTATCAGTTCGGCGGTTTTTAACGGGCTGGGATTATAAGACTGCGAAGCAGTTGGCACCCACAGATTCAGCTGTAACTGTTTGATCCCCAACTCTTTCAGTATTTCTCTGGCTTTGCCGGGATTGTATTCGGTTACCTGCGCGTGGTTATCGTAAGCCCAGGAGGCGCGCGGCAGAATCGATGCGGCGGTTTCTGCGGTGCCGTAATAAATCGACTGCATCAGCCGTTGATTATTAATCGACAAAGCGACGGCCTGACGAACGCGTTCATCGTTCAACGGCGGTTTACGGGTATTAAATGCCAAATAGGCGATATTCATGCCCGGTCGCAGTGTCAGGCGTAAACGCGGGTCATCTCGCAAAATGGACAACTGACTGGCCGCCGGATAGGCCAGTACGTCACATTCGCCGGTCAGTAATTTAGACAAGCGACCGGTGCCACCAGCGCCCAGATCGATAATGACCTGCGGCATACGCGGCAAGCCCTTCCAATAATTACTGTTTCGAGAAAGCCGAATATATTGACCAGAACGATACTCATTGAGCATAAATGGTCCGGTACCTAAGGGTTCGCGGTCAATCTGCTCTTTTTTGCCTTTGGCAGCCAGCATATCGCCGTATTCAGCGGAAAGCACCGGCGCGTAATGGGTGGCTAAATGCCACAGGAAAGAGGCATCTGGCGCTTTTAGGCGGAATTCTACCGTGTAATCATCCAGTTTTTTCACGCTCTGTACTGCGTCGGCAAATTGCAGGCTATCAAAGTAGGGATAATCCCCGCCGTTAACGTTGTGGTACGGATGGTTTTGGTCAAATACCCGTTGGAAGCTAAAGACAACGTCGTCGGCGTTCATCATGCGCGTCGGCTTAAACCACTCGGTGGTTTGGAAAGGCACATCTTTACGCAAATGGAAACGGTAAGTAGCACCGTTGTCCAGTACTTGCCAGCTATCAGCAAGCTCCGGCACCAAACGATAGGTATAAGGGTCAACGTCTAGCAGGCGATCGTAAAGCTGTGCCGCTAACGTATCTATGGTTAAGCCACCGCTGGCCATCTGTGGGTTGAAAGTATTCAACACGCCACTGACGCAATAGACGAAACCCCGCTGGCGGATATCCGGCGGCGGTTGAATCGCTTGGGGGGCTGGCTGAGTTTGTGCCAGCGCTGGTGTCGCTAGACAGCCAAGCGACAGCAGCCAAATGAGTAAACCACGCATAAAACGCTTCAACTGTAAGTAAGCAATAGACTTAGTGTACCGTAAACTGGTTATCCCCCCAATCCATTGAGCAAAACAACTCACTGATCTCAGGGATATTGCTGTAATTATGCGCAAAAGCGCCGAAAGAGAGCAAAAAAACGCAACTTCGATATGTTATACTATAACAATTGCATGTTACCTTTATTTGATATTAATAAAGCACACATAGAGGACGACATGAAAATAGCTGCGAATCAATCGCTAACGGCGTTACCAGATGTACAATCTTCATACATTGATTTTGGCAATATGGAGCTGGATTGGGTCGGCATGGAAGGCATTGCGTTACCGTTAGACATCGTTGGCAGGCCGCTATCTGCAAAAGTGAATGCCGGGATTGGTGTCAAAGCTAAAGGGCAGAGCAAGGGAATTCATATGTCCCGTATATACTTGGCATTAGATGAATTGACTCAAGGGGAATTAACGCCCCAGCGCATTCACACCACGTTAGCCGCATTTTTAGCTTCTCAACCCGATCTAGCCGCCAGCGCTAGCTTGCATATTGCCAGCGATATTTTTATCTCGCGACCGGCGATGTTATCCCCGCAAAGAGGCTGGAAGGCCTACCCACTGACGATTGACGCCCAGCTCGAACAACAGCTTCAGCTCCGGCTATCTCTGTCCGTACCTTATTCTTCCACTTGTCCCAGCTCGGTAGCGTTGAGTATTCAGTCTGCTCAGCAGCAGTTTCAACTGGATTTTGAACAGCAGGAAAATCTGACCCAGCAACAGGTGCTGGATTGGCTTGGAACGCAGGGAATGCCAGCAACGCCGCACAGTCAACGCAGCTGGGCAAGAGTGACGGTGTCACTTAAATCCACTGAGATGAATTTTCCGGTACTGGAATTAATTAACCAAATTGAAAATACGCTGGGAACACCGGTACAAACTTTAGTGAAACGTCAGGATGAGCAGGCGTTTGCATTGGCTAATGGACAAAATCTGATGTTCTGCGAGGACGCGGCGCGCCGTTTGTACGCCATGTTGCGTAAGCAATGCCGCTATTCGGCATTTTCAGTTAGGGTGGAGCATCAGGAAAGCCTGCATGCCCACAACGCCGTCGCCGTTATCAGTAGCGAGGGTATTAATCATGCGGCGTAAAAATCCTTTCGGCCAGTGACCTCAGATCAGATCGGTGCGCATTCTAACATTCAGGATGGCATGGTGATTCATTCTAGACGTGGGGCCGCAGTGACCAGAGGCGGCTACAGCTCGATCGCAAATCGTGCCATCGTTCGCGGCTCTTGTGTTTATACCGATTGGGGGGAAATAACAGCAATTATAACCCCATTACTCATTGTGTCATTCTAGCTTTACGTTGCGCGATAATTGAGCAATTGCTGCTTTTACCGTCCTTTCCTATAGTTTTTGGTTCTCACAATACTAGTGGGCACTCTCATCGTATCAAGGTGAATAATTCTGAACGCATCACTATAGGAATTAATGATGAATCAGCAAACCGTCCCATCCTGGATGGCGAAATGGTTGGACACACATTTCGCTCATTCTCCACTTACACCTCCCGCTCACCCTATGGTTGATGCCGTTATTGAGGGTATTGACGGACGCAAGATAGTGATTGGCGAACGTGAACTGATTGATTTTGCCTCCTGTAACTATCTGGGTTTGGATCTAAATCCGCAGGTTCAGGCGTCAATATTACCTCTGGTGCGTCAATGGGGTACTCATCCGAGCTGGTCGAGAATGCTTGGTACACCCACGCCTTATAGGGATATAGAGCGCGAGTTAGCGGCCTTGACCCAAGCGCCGGATATATTGGCCTTTCCGACTATCACTCATATCCATCTTTCAGTGATTCCTTTCCTCAGCGGTACTGGCGCAATTTATCTGGACAGTCGGGCCCATAAAACCATTTACGACGGTTGTAAAGTGGCGCAGGGGCAAGGTGCTACGCTGATTCGCTTTAAACATAACGATGCCGATGAATTAGAACGATTATTAGCTAGTAGCCCCGTGCCGCCGCGCTTAATTTGCATGGACGGGGTGAATAGCATGACCGGCAATCTGCCGGATTTAGCGCGTTTTGCCGAGATAGCCCGGCGCTGGAACGTCATCCTTTATGTGGATGACGCCCACGGTTTTGGTTTGATAGGTGAAAATCCCGATGGAGAAATGCCGTGGGGGTATAAAGGGAACGGTATCGTTCGCCACTGTGGGTTGAGCTACGACAATATTCTGCTGGTGGCGGGTTTATCCAAATCCTATTCATCATTGTTGGCTTTTATGGCGCTGCCGACGGTATTGAAGGAAATGATTAAAGTTGCCGCGTCGCCTTATCTGTATTCGGGGCCATCCCCGGTAGCTTCGCTGGCCACAACACTGAGTGGTTTAGCGGTTAACGCCCAAAAAGGAGAGGAATTACGTCGCGATCTGCATCAAATGTGTCGACAATTGCTCAAAGGGTTAGCCGATCTTGATATTTTTACATTGAATAATTCTGAATTACCTATCATGGAAATACCGCTGAAAGATCCACGGCAAATTATGGCGTTAGGCAGTTATCTGTTTGAGCGCGGAGTTTATGTCACGCTGGCGCTATATCCGCTGGTACCCAAAAAAGAAGTCGGTTTCCGCGTGCAGCTCACCGCGGCCAATAATCCCGATCAGGTACAGCATTTACTGGCAGTGCTGGCAGAATCCGCAAATCGCTTCGAGTTTTATTCCTGCTCGGACGCTGTGAAACAGGAGGCCGGTTAAATATGAACTCACTCAATAAATTGCGGGCGAAGTATGCGGGAAAAGACGCTTTTACCATTCATGATGAAAATTATCGTCAGGTGGCAGAAACCTTCTTCCCTGATGCTAAGGCGCAGGCTACATGGGCGTTTGACCATATTTCCACTTTTCTCGATTTACCGTTCCGTTCGCCGGATCAATGGCAGGGAACCGACGTTGGAATTTTGGGCGTTCCCATGGATCTCGGCGTGACGCATCGCGCTGGTGCGCGTTTTGGCCCTAAAGCGCTGCGCGTTGCGGAACGTATCGGGCCTTACGATCATGTGCTGAATCTTGCGCCAGCTCGGTTACTTAGCGCCGCCGATCTGGGCGACGTGGTGTTTAGCAACCGTTTTGACCTCACGCAAGCCCATTTGGATATACAAAATACGCTATCTCGCCTGAAAGCGTCAGGCATTTTGCCACTGTCAGTGGGAGGCGATCATTCCATGACGCTGCCAATTTTGCGGGCTTTGGGGGCAGAGCGGCCGGTTGGTGTGATTCATTTTGACGCTCATTGTGATACCGCCGGTCTTTTTTACGGCAATCAGCATCACGGTTCGCTGTTTCGTCAGGCGGTATTAGACGGTGTGATAGATCCTTGCCGCACGGTGCAAGTTGGAATTCGTGGCCCGGATGAGTATTTTTGGGAGTTCTCTCGCGATTCAGGCATGACAGTGATCCATGCGGAAGCCGTTTTTGAGCGTGGCGTTCACTCTATCGTTGAGCAAGTGAAAACCGTTGTAGGGACTGGGCCGGTTTATATTAGCGTAGATATTGATTCTCTCGATCCCAGTTTTGCTCCGGGCACCGGAACGCCGGAGGTCAATGGGTTACTGCCGCGAGAATTATTTGGCATGTTAAGAGGGTTGGCCGGCGTCAACATGGTTGGTGGAGATATCGTTGAGGTCGCGCCGCAGTATGATCCTACCAGTAATACGGCGAATCTTGGGGCGCAGATTCTATTCACGTTACTGTGTCTGGCTACGCTTAGGCAGAATAACGATCGATAAATTTGAGTGTTAATCCATTTCGGCCGTTACCTTGAAGCAGACAGGATTCCAGACAGAGAATAGGGGTATCGGATTAGGTTAAAACATAACGTGAAGAGGATAATTGAAGAGCCACAATATCGTTGTGGAAATGAGAAAAATTCTCAACAAAAGTATTTACAAGTGCTAGTGATAACCATTATCATTGTTTCGCACTTCAGGAAGAGGCCGCCAGTAGGGAGCTTCTGATAGAAAGGCACGACATTGCTCACATTGCTTCCAGTGTTTTTTAAGCCAGCTCGGGTGCTGGCTTTTTTTTTTTACTTGCGATTAACTTTTCAGCTTATTCGCATCTTTTATGCCTCGGATTTCCACGTCATTAGCCCTGTTTTATATCATTCTGCCTGATATAAATAAGCGAAAATAAATAAGCGAAAAATTATGGTCGCTAGCTAGTCATTCGCCGATTCTTCGTTATTCTCATCTGTGGCGGCTTGCAATATCGAGTGTTTTTTCAGCATTCCCCGTAACTGATGATAGGTCAGCCCTAATAAATCCGCCGCCTTCCTCTGATTGAAACGCGCCTGCTCCAGCGCTTGCATAATTAACTGTTTCTCGCCGTTTTGTAGCCAGGCTTTGAGGTCAACGGGGAGCGCGGGCAGGGAAGCCGTTTCCGTTGGAAGGTGGGGTTGGGTATTCTGATGGGCAGCAAACGGGTTGATAATTATAGTGTCTAGCAGATCCGGGCTATCGCCGTGGCGATAAACCGAGCGCTCCACCACATTTTTCAGCTCTCGCACGTTTCCCGGCCAATGATAACCCAGCAGCTGGCTTTTGGCCTGTAGAGTAAAACCGGGGAATAATTGCAGCCCAAGTTCGCGGCACATTTGGATAGCGAAATGCTCCGCCAGCAGCATGATATCTTGCTGTCTCTGGCGTAGCGGCGGCAGTTGCACCACGTCGAAAGCCAGACGATCCAGTAAATCCGCCCGAAACTTTCCTGCGGCGGCCAGAGCGGGTAAATTATCATTGGTGGCGCACACTAAACGCACGTCAACCTGTAACGGCTGGCTACCGCCGACTCTCTCCAAATGGCCATATTCAATGACTCGCAGCAGTTTTTCCTGTACCAGCATTGGGGCGGTAGCGAGTTCATCGAGAAACAGCGTTCCCCCATCGGCGCGTTCAAATCGACCTAAATGGCGCTTTTGCGCGCCGGTAAAGGCACCGGCTTCATGACCAAACAGCTCGGAATCCAGCAGATTTTCATTCAGCGCCGCACAGTTCAGCGAGATAAACGGCCCCTGCCAACGATTCGACAGATAATGCAAACGGTGAGCAATCAATTCCTTACCCGTTCCGCGTTCGCCAATCACCAGTACGGGTTTATTCAATTTGGCCAATCCCGAGACTTGCTCAAGCACCTCAACAAAGGAATTTGCTTCACCTAGCAGGTTTTCAAGTTGTTCGCTCATAGTGAGATTCGCTAATAGTTGGTTAAAGTAATCACTCTACCTTTTATGCTGAAATTAGCAATAAAGTTATTTTCCCTTTTAATTCATGATGATATTTGATTTTCTAAAGTTGGCATGACTTTTGATTATCCTATAGCCAGAGCTGTATCTGTACCGGTGAGACTTGCTCACTGAACAACCGGCGCATAGAGTCGCCCACATGATTAAAGAGGATGTGAACAATGGGTATTTTTTCTCGTTTTGCCGATATCGTGAATGCCAACATCAACACGTTGCTAGATAAAGCCGAAGATCCGCAAAAACTGGTTCGCCTGATGATTCAGGAAATGGAAGATACGCTGGTAGAAATTCGCTCTACCTCTGCTCGCGCGTTGGCGGAAAAGAAACAGCTAATGCGCCGGATTGATTTGGGTGAAAGCCAGCTGGTTGAATGGCAGGAAAAGGCCGAGTTGGCGCTGCGTAAAGATAAAGAAGACTTGGCTCGTGCCGCTTTGATTGAGAAACAGAAAGTGGCTTCCCTGATCGAAACCCTACAGCGTGAAGTGGCTACCGTAGACGAAACGCTGGATCGCATGAAACATGAGATTGGCGAGCTGGAAAGCAAACTGACCGAAACCCGCGCCAGACAGCAAGCGCTGACTTTACGTCATCAGGCTGCCTCTTCTTCTCGCGATGTTCGTCGCCAGTTGGATAGCGGTAAGCTGGATGAGGCAATGGCTCGTTTTGAGCAATTCGAACGCCGAATTGATCATATGGAAGCCGAAGCGGAAAGCGTCAGCATCGGTAAAAAGAAGTCACTGGAACAAGAGTTTGCAGAATTGAAAGCCGATGATGAAATCAGCAGTCAGTTAGCGGCGTTAAAAGCAAAAATGAATGCTCCAGAATAATAAAGAGTAATAAAAGTGGGCCGTTATCCCAAAAGGTTGCGGCCATATTATTACTCGAATCTTGCGGCTATGATGATTGCATTGCCGTTGATAAGAATAAATAAGGGGAAAGAATGAGTATTCTGTTTTTAGCTATTCCGCTAACCATTTTTGTGCTGTTTGTCGCACCGATCTGGCTCTGGCTACATTACAGCAATCGCCAACAAAGCGGCACCCAGCTTAGCCATCAGGAAATGCAGCGTTTAGCGCAGTTAGCTGATGATGCGCGCCGTATGCGCGAACGTATTCAGGCGCTGGAAGAAATTCTGGATGCAGAACATCCGAACTGGAGGCAATCATAATGACCGGTTTGTTTAGTGGAAAAAAACTGTACCGCGTGCCGGAAGAAGGCATGGTGAAAGGGGTGTGCGCCGGTTTAGCGCATTATCTGGATATTCCGGTCAAACTGGTACGTATTATTGCCGTGTTATCGATGTTTTTCGGCCTGTTTGTTTTCACCATCGTAGCCTACCTGGTGCTGACTTATATGTTGGACCCAGTACCGGCCAGCACTTTTATGGATGAGGACTATCAAACTCCTCGCCAACTGCTGGATAAACTGGATTACGAATTAAGCAGCGGAGAGCAACGTTTGCGGCAAGTAGAGCGTTACGTTACTTCGGAAACTTTTGGTGTTCGCAGCAGATTTCGTCAGCTATAACGAATCCGCAGCGCAATGAATCGGTAATTCATGCGGCCAGTGGGCTGATTTATGACTTTTACCGAGCTGAAATTCGAAAAATGACCTGCCGGAGGGCATAAATGATGAAGAATAACGTCGCCACTCAGCGGTCAGGTGTAGTATTGAAAACGCTGGTTAAAGTGATTATTACCGCAGCATTAAGCTACGGCCCGGCCGGTGCCACGGCCTGGATTTTACGCAGTGTGAGCCGTAAACCGCTGCGTTGGGCGCTGGCTGTGTCGTTGGAACCGTTATTGAGACGCGGTTTAGGTGCGGTATTTGGCCGATTTGCAAAGGAAAAGCATGAAACGACTGCAAAATGAGATCAGCTCTTTAGTTAACCGCGGGATGGACCGCCATTTGCGACTGGCGGTGACCGGCCTGAGTCGGAGCGGTAAAACTGCGTTTATCACCGCGTTAGTCAATCAATTATTACATGTACACAGCGGGGCGCGTTTACCGCTGTTTTCTGCCGTGCGCGAAGATCGCTTACTCGGCGTCAAGCGGGTGCCTCAGCGGGATTTGGGTATCCAGCGTTTTAGATATGACGAAGGTCTGGCCTCATTGTACGGTACGCCCCCGAGCTGGCCGACGCCGACTCGCGGCGTGAGTGAAATTCGTCTGGCTCTGAAATTTAGGTCGAATGACTCGGTTTTACGTCATTTCAAAGAGACATCGACCTTGTATCTGGAAATCGTCGATTACCCAGGTGAATGGCTGCTGGATTTGCCCATGTTGGAGCAGGATTACCTCGAATGGTCGCGGCAAATGGGCGGTTTGTTACAGGGTAACCGTGCCGAATGGGCTAAACCGTGGTTGGAATTGTGCAAACAGTGCGATCCTTTGGCTCCGGCGGACGAAAATTTACTTGCCGCGATTGCTCAGGCCTATACCGAGTACCTGATTCGCTGTAAGCAAGAAGGGCTGCACTTTATTCAGCCGGGGCGCTTTGTGCTCCCCGGTGATATGGCCGGCGCGCCTGCATTGCAGTTCTTCCCTTGGCCAGATATCACCGCGATTGATGAGTCTCGTTTAGCTCAGGCAGACAAACACAGCAATTTGGGTATGTTGCGCGCGCGGTTTAATTACTACTGCCAATCAATCGTAAAAGGTTTTTATAAAGAACACTTTATTCGGTTTGATCGACAGATCGTCCTGGTGGATTGCCTGCAACCCTTGAACAGCGGGCCGCAAGCCTTTAACGACATGCGTCTGGCATTAACCCAGCTTATGCAAAGCTTTCATTATGGAAAACGCACGCTATTTCGTCGTTTATTCTCCCCCTGTATTGATAAGCTGATGTTCGCTGCCACTAAAGCCGATCATGTAACTGCGGACCAACATGCCAATCTGGTGTCATTGCTCCAGCAATTAGTGCAGGAGGCCTGGCAAAATGCGGCGTTCGAAGGCATCAGCATGGATTGTGTCGGGCTGGCGTCGGTACAGGCCACGGAAAGCGGTATGGTCGATCATAATGGCCAGCGAATTCCGGCATTAAAAGGTCATCGTCTGGAAGACGGTGCGCCGCTGACGGTGTTCCCTGGCGATGTTCCGGCACGTTTGCCCGGCCCGGCATTTTGGCAGCAACAGGGCTTCCATTTTGATCAGTTCCGTCCACAACAAGTGCACGTGGATAGCCCATTGCCGCATATCCGACTGGATGCGGTGATGGAGTTTTTATTGGGAGATAAACTGCGATGAATGAACCATTGAAACCACGGATAGATTTTCAACAGCCATTGCAGCCGATCGAAGAGCCAAAGTTAAAAACGGGGCAGACCTTTAGTGGCTCCGCGGCCGAGAATTTTTTGCCGGTTGATCCGGTTCTGGACGCGGACGAAGCGGAAGGGCGTGCGGAAGGTCTGGTAAGCGCGGCGCTTAAACCAAAACGCAGTCTATGGCGAAAAATGGTGACGGCAGGTCTGATGCTGTTTGGCGTGAGCGTCGTGGCGCAGGCGGTGCAGTGGGTTAATCAGGCGTGGCAGCAGCAGGACTGGATAGCCTTGGGCACCACGGTAGCCGGCGGACTGATCGTTTTTGCCGGGATTGGTTCGGTTGTTACCGAATGGCGGCGGTTATATCGGCTGCGCCAGCGCGCGGAAGAACGTGACGTGGCGCGGGAGTTACTGGTAAGCCACGGTTTGGGCCGTGGGCGCCAATTCTGCGAGAAACTGGCGCGTCAGGCGGGTTTGGATCAGGGACATCCGGCGTTACAGCGCTGGCAAGCCTCGCTGCATGAAACGCATAACGATCGGGAAGTGGTTGAACTCTATGCCAAATTAGTACAACCGACGTTGGATAATCAGGCTCGATCTGAAATAAGCCGCTATGCGGCAGAATCGGCGCTGATGATCGCCGTCAGCCCTCTGGCGCTGGTGGATATGGCTTTTATCGCTTGGCGAAACATTCGATTAATCAATCGTATTGCCGCGTTGTATGGAATTGAACTTGGCTATTTCAGTCGTTTACGCCTGTTCCGTTTGGTTTTACTGAATATTGCCTTTGCCGGTGCGTCGGAATTAGTGCGGGAAGTCGGTATGGACTGGCTATCGCAGGATCTGGCCGCGCGTTTATCCGCTCGGGCGGCGCAGGGAATCGGTGCGGGTTTACTCACCGCGCGTTTGGGGATCAAAGCGATGGAGTTATGTCGCCCGCTGCCCTGGATGGATGATGATAAGCCAAAACTGGGGGATTTCCGTCGTCAATTGATTACGCAGCTGAAGAATACGCTGCCTAAGAAAGACAAACAGCGCTAAGGCCATTTATTTCGGGCTATTTGAGGCGCGGGTCGAAACTGAAGTCGAGTGGGGTGACGCTGGTGAGACAAGGGGGGAAATCACGATGTTTGGGATTAACCAGCACATTTCTCTCCAGCGGCACCAATGTAGATGGAACCAGTAATCCCACGGAGGAAACTGAGCTTAACCATTCCGTGCCGATATCCATCGTCGCCACCGGAGCCGGATCGTCTCGCCATCCTCGAGGCCAATCTTCCTGTTGCAAGGCCATAATAGCGTTATCCGGAATCGCGATTTGAAACAGATTAAAATCGTTCAGAGTGGCGCTATCTTCAACATGAACCAGTGTTTCCAACATTGCTAGAGAAATACTGCTGGCCAGATAAATCGCGCTGTGGCCTTTATGATTCCAGCGACCACCGTAGGTTTCCGCTCCATAACCCGACCAGGCCGTAGCGGCAAAACGATTATGGACAATCCGGTATAGCATCAAAACTGTAGCTCCATTACGTAAAGACGCCATGTTCCAATCGACCAATCAGGTCACATATTTCCAACGCTCCGGTTTCGGTTTCCAGCAGGGAATCGGGAGTGCGATTGCCCAAACCTCTCACAGGCGTTGACATCCATGCCGTGGCCTTGGGGCGATCTCCGCCGAACAAATCTACCGCCGCGTCCATAACTCGGACAAAACGAGCAATACGTTCACTTTCTTCTGGAGTAAATCGTCCATCATTAGTGCGACGGCGTGTCAGGCTGCGGCTGGGAATACCGGTGGCACGCAAGATTTCGGCCTTTGGCATCGCTGCCCACAGATGGATCGTATCAATAACGTCGACGGAAAAACCGAGCTTAATACTGTCTACCAACGCGGTGCCGCGGCTGGCGGGCAGCCCGATTTCACGCCATAACGCGCTGACTCTAGTGGTCGGGCTTGGGTGGTAACTTCTCATGCAACCTCCTCGGTCAACTGGCTACCTTTACTATAGCCAGTTGGCGTATTGATTGCAAAGTGTCACCTGTGCTTGACAGGACGGCCGCTTCTACGAATATATTATATTCATCTGCATAATTGATTTTGAAGATAATATCACCCTGAGATTCTTCAACAACGACGGGGATAATGCCTTCATATCGCTATAAAAAAGACCAAATGAAGACAAATGAAACGAAAAAGAGGATTCCTGTCAACTTTTGCTGACAGATCTCTTCATCAGGGCGAAGGGACAGGGTATTATCAAACTTAGTCATCCCGTACCGCAAAGATAAGGTCAATACTGATGCGCTTGGAAGTGTTTTGCGAAGACCGGATAGGTCTCACCAGAGAGTTACTCGATCTCCTGGTTTTACGCAGCATTGATTTACGGGGGATCGAAATTGATCCTATCGGCCGTATTTATCTGAATTTCTCCAAACTGGATTTTGCCGTGTTTCAGGCGCTGATGGCGGAAATTCGGCGTATCGACGGGGTTACCGACGTGCGCACCGTTCCTTTCATGCCTTCTGAGCGTGAGCACCGCGCGCTGCGCGCCTTGCTGGAATCCATGCCGGAGCCTGTTTTTTCCATCGATCTTAAAGGCAACGTTGAACTGGCTAACCCGGCGGCTCGCGAGCTATTTTCTTTTAACGAAGAGAAAATTCGTCATAAGACTATGGGTACGCTGCTGGGGGGATTTAATTTTTCCCACTGGTTTGAGCGGGAAGAAACCACGCCTCATACCGAACGAATACTGATTCACAGTCAGGATTACCTGATGGAAGTGACACCTATTCATTTGGTGGATGAAAATCAGCATAACCAAACGGTAGGTGCGGTGGTGATGCTGAAATCGACCGCGCGTATGGGGCAGCAATTGCAAACCCTGTCGGTTAACGATGACAGCGAATTCAGACAAATTGTCGCCGTGAGCAGCAAAATGCGTCAGGTTTTAGACCAGGCGCGCAAATTGGCGATGTTGGATGCGCCGCTGTTGCTAATTGGTGATACCGGTACCGGTAAAGATCTGCTGGCCAGAGCTTGCCACTTGCGCAGTCCTCGCGGCAAAAAACCTTTCCTCGGTCTGAATTGTGCATCGATGCCTGACGACGTGGTAGAAAGCGAGCTATTTGGCTATGCGCCGGGCGCCTATCCCAATGCGGTGGAAGGTAAAAAAGGATTCTTTGAACAGGCTAACGGTGGCTCGGTTCTGTTGGATGAAATCGGTGAAATGTCGCCGCGAATGCAGATCAAACTGCTGCGTTTCCTCAACGACGGCACTTTCCGTCGGGTAGGAGAAGAGCATGAAGTCCACGTGGATGTTAGGGTTATCTGCGCGACGCAGAAGAATTTGGTGGAATTGGTTCAGCGCGGTGAATTCCGCGAAGATCTCTATTATCGCCTAAACGTGCTGACCATCACACTGCCTCCATTACGCGAGCGCCCAACGGATATTATGCCGCTGGTGGAACTCTTTGTCGCCCGTTTCTCTGATGAGCAAGGCGTACCACGGCCGAAGTTGTCACCGGAACTTAACGGATTCCTCACGCGCTACGGCTGGCCGGGTAACGTTCGTCAGCTTAAGAATGCCATTTATCGGGCTTTAACTCAGCTAGATGGCGTAGAACTGCGCCCACAGGACATTATTCTGCCGGAATTTGAAGTGGAGATGTCGTTGGGGGATGAGGTGCTGGACGGTTCGCTGGACGATATTAGTAAGCGTTTCGAACGTTCGGTATTAACCCGCCTTTATCGTAATTATCCGAGTACGCGTAAATTGGCGAAACGCTTAGGCGTTTCCCATACGGCGATAGCCAATAAGCTGCGGGAATATGGATTGAGCGGCAGCCGTCGCCCGGCCGTGGATGAAAACGAAGAGAGCCAAGAATAAGAACCAAGAATAGAGGGTATTTCAGCGCGGCTAATGCGGCATCGTAATCAGGCTCACTAGTGATTTCATTCACCAATTCGCTGTAAATTACGTTGTCATTGCCATCCAGCACCACAACGGCACGGGCGGTCAGTTCGGCTAATGGACCTTCGGCAATTTCAACGCCATAGGCTTGTTTGAATTCAGCGCCACGCAGGGTGGACAGAGTCACTACGTTACTCAGGCCTTCAGCACCGCAGAAGCGTGATTGGGCAAATGGAAGGTCAGCGGAGATACAAAGAACAACGGTATTCTCAAGCTCGCCAGCCAACTGATTGAATTTACGCACGGAAGCGGCGCAAACACCGGTATCAATGCTGGGGAAGATGTTCAGAACTTTGCGTTTACCGGCAAAATCGCTCAGAGAAACGGCAGAAAGATCTTTAGCGACCAAAGTGAAGTCTTTGGCTTTCTCGCCGGCTTGCGGAAGTTTACCCGCTACGGCAACAGGATTGCCTTGAAAATGTACGGTCTGTGTCATTTAAGATTCCTTTACAGATATGTAACACGGATTTCAGTTTAAGGTAACAATAGGCAATTGCATATAAGAAATTCTCTAAACAATTGTATATATTGATGAGTTAGCCTGCTATTCCTTAGGTTCAGCGATCACATAGCTTGGGAGCCATTATGAGAACGATGCGTTTTTACCCAGAATCCTGGCCGTTACACACCGCGTTCGTTATTTCGCGTGGAAGCCGTACTGAAGCCAAGGTTGTGGTGGTCGAAATAGAGCAAAATGGCATTCGAGGCGTAGGTGAATGTACTCCCTACCCACGTTATGGGGAAAGTGAATCTTCCGTGATGGCGCAGTTGGCATTGGTTGCCGATGCGATCGAATACGGCATTTCCCGCGATGCGTTACAGCAATTATTGCCGGCGGGTGCGGCGCGTAACGCCGTTGATTCGGCTTTATGGCAACTGGAATGCGGGCTGACTCGAAAAAACTTGTGGCAATTGAGTCACACCCAGGCTCCCGATGCTATCTCAATGGCGCAAACCGTCAGTATCGGTACGCCGGAGTCCATGGCTTACAACGCGCGTTTGCTGTCACAGCAGGGCGCAAAGCTGTTAAAAATCAAACTGGACGATCATCTGATTGCGGAGCGGTTAGTGGCCATTCGTGCCGCAGTGCCGGAGGCTATATTAATTGTTGATGCCAATGAATCCTGGCAACCAGAAGGCTTGGCCGCGCGTTGTCAATTATTGGCAGACCTCGGTGTTGCCATGCTGGAACAGCCATTACCTGCGGATAAAGACGAGACTTTGCAGCATTTTATTCATCCGCTGCCTATTTGCGCCGATGAAAGCTGTCATACGCGTGAAGATTTGCAGGGATTGGTTGGACGCTATGAAATGGTCAATATCAAACTGGATAAAAGCGGTGGTTTAACCGAGGCTTTACTGCTGGCCGAGCAGGCAAAAGCCCTGGGTTTTGAAATGATGCTGGGCTGTATGCTATGCACCTCGCGGGCTATTCGCGCCGCGTTACCTTTGGCACCCGTAGCTCGGTTTATCGATTTAGATGGCCCAACCTGGTTGGCCAGCGACGTCGCGGAAGGATTGAATTTCTCCTGTGGCGCGATTAATCAGTTGGCCAGTTAATCCCAAGGCTAGGGTCTGGTGAGAAGGGCAATCATCGCTGCCAGATAGCTCTCGCTGGCGGCGTCGGCTGAAATCGGGGGAAACTCAGCGGTGATACAAGGCAGGGAAATATCTGCACACCAACTGCCGAATGACCCTGGCGTGGCATAACCCACGTTGGTTAAGAGTGGCAGATCAAATTGTTCTGACAACCAATGACCTAGCGGTGAACTATCAGGATCTTCAATGCAGGCCAAAGGCTCGTGGAAGGAAACGACCCACGCTGGAGCCAGTTCTCCAATAATCTGACATAGCGCTTTGGTTTCCAATTCTGAACCCGCCTCGCTTCCTGTTGATAATAAAACGTCCCGTTCGGTGGCCGCACTGTTCCAGCGGTAAACCGTCTCGCCGGATTGCCAGTTTTTAGCTGGAAAATTCCGGTTGAGATCGACCCCGTTGGCGTTGGCGCGTAAACCGAGCTGACAGCCGTCTGGATTGACCGCCAGAATCACATGGTGGCGCAGTTGTTCGGTAGAAATGCTGCGTAACGCGCAGGATAGCGTAATGACCGCGGCCGTTTCGTCACCGTGGGTACCGGCGATAATCAGCCCGGTATCTGCCGCCGGCGTTTGAGCGGGGAAGTAAAGCAGCGGGGCACCTAAAAACGAACTGCCGTAGAGCTTTCCTAGTGGTGGTAAATGGCCGCGAAGTGGGCGGGGACGAAGCTGTGTCATGGGGTTCTCTTTAGATGTCTTGGTTCGGCAGTCATGAAATTATCACTTAACTTCTTCCGATACAAACGCCGCCGTATTCGGTGATTATTTGGCATAAACCGCACTATTAGCTATTGATATCTAATAAGTAATAGATTTGAAAATAATGATAGGTTAGATTTATTAGTTGAGTACCCGGCCTGGCAGCATCAAGAATTTTCGCTGACGGGAGAATGACAAGTCAGAGCCAGTGGAATGTGGCTCATTTATGGCATGGATTAACAACGATAAGGTCATCAATTATGCAATATTTTCGTTATGCATTATGTGCCGCTGTGGTCGGGGCATCCCTCGGCTCGGCCTATGCCGCTGAGGTGCCGCCGGGTACACAATTAGCTGATAAACAAGAGATTGTTCGCCATATTAAGGATGAGCCTGCTTCTTTGGATCCGATAAAAGCGGTTGGTTTGCCGGAAGCGCAGGTCGCGCGAGATTTGTTTGAAGGGCTGGTGAATCAGGATGCCAACGGCAAAGTTATTCCGGGCGTAGCGGAGAAATGGCAAACTTCAGATAATCAAATCTGGCTATTTACGCTGCGTAAAGACGCGCGCTGGTCCAATGGCGATCCGGTGACTGCTAATGATTTTGTGTATAGCTGGCAGCGTTTGGTCGATCCCAAAAATCTGTCGCCTTTTGCCTGGTTTGCGCAATTAGCTGGTTTAAATAACGCGGAACAGATTATTGCCGGTAAATTACCGGCGGATCAATTGGGCGTTAGCGCAGTGGATAATTACACGCTTAAAGTTCAACTGAGTAAGCCGGTGCCTTATTTTGTAAGCCTGATGGCAAATTTCAGTATGTTCCCAGTTCATAAAGCAACGGTTGAGAAATATGGCAATAACTGGACTAAAGTGGGTAATTTGGTCGGTAACGGTGCTTTTAAATTACAAGACCGCGTGGTAAATGAAAAACTGGTGCTGGTACCCAATGAAAATTATTGGGATCACGCCCATACGGTGCTGACCAAAGTGACGTTTATTCCGATTAATCAGGAATCCAACGCGACTAAACGTTATCAGGCCGGTGATATCGATATCACTGAGTCCTTCCCGAAAAACATGTACCAGAAGCTGTTAAAAGATATTCCTGGGCAGGTTTATACTCCGGATCAGCTCGGGACGTATTATTACGCGTTTAATACTCAGCGGGCGCCAACCAACGATGTTCGTGTGCGTAAAGCGCTGTCTTACGCGATCGATCGTAAAATTATTGCGGAAAAAGTATTAGGTACCGGAGAGAAGCCAGCTTATCACTTTACCCCAGACGTGACGGCTGGATATAAGCCGACGGATAATTTCTTACAGCAGCACAGTCAGGCTGAATTAGATGCGCAGGCGAAAGCGTTGATGAATGCGGCGGGCTATGGCCCGAATAATCCGTTAAAACTTTCGCTGTTGTATAACACTTCGGAAAACCACCAAAAACTGGCGATTGCGGTCGCCTCAATGTGGAAGAAAAAACTGGGCGTGGATGTCAAGCTGGTTAACCAGGAATGGAAAACTTATATAGATAGCCGCAATACCGGCAATTTTGACGTGGTGCGTGCATCCTGGGTTGGGGATTATAATGAGCCGTCAACCTTCCTGTCGTTATTAACATCCAGTCACAGCGGGAATATAGCCAAATTCAATAATGCGGATTACGATAAACTGATGGCGGATACCAGCAAACAAACTAATGCCAAAGCGCTGAATGCTGATTATAACAAAGCCGAGCAGATTCTCGCCGAGCAGGCGCCGATTGCACCTATTTATCAATATACCAATGGCCGCTTAATTAAGCCTTGGGTAAAAGGTTATCCGATTACCAATCCGGAAGATGTAGCCTACAGTCAAACGATGTACATCATTAAACATTGATCTGCGTTTTGCAGTGAATATCCATCGTTAGTTTATTCAGTATCATAAAATCCCTGTAATCTGGTTACGGGGATTTTTTATCCTAACAACTCCGCCAAACCGATTCATTCCCCTCTAATGCTTAGCCAATTCTGGCTTATCCGTGCCTTGTCGGCTTTAAACTTCAAGAAGTTAAGGCTAGACTGAATCATTCCTATGCTGAAGGTCGGTGATTGAGGAGAATAGGGTTGTGGATGAGGTCGAAGGAAAAGCACTTCAGGTTTCGGACGCGGTTTACGCGTATCAACTCGATGGTAAAGGTGGCGTAACGCCCATAGCCCCAGACGCCGTAGCAACGGCTCAACATCCGTGTTGGCTGCATTTGGACTATACCCGTCAGGACAGTATCGATTGGCTACGCAATACGCCCTTGCTACCGGAAGTGGTGCGAGATGGTTTGTCCGGCGACAGTATGCGGCCAAAAGTGACGCGGCTGGGCGACGGAACGATGATCACTTTGCGTGGCATCAATTTTAACGCCGATGCCCGCCCGGATCAGCTGGTGACTATCCGCGTTTATATGACGGATAAACTTATTGTTTCTACCCGACATCGACGGATTTACTCTATAGATGATGTTCTTAACGATCTACAAAGTGGCACTGGCCCAACGGATAGCGGTAGATGGTTGGTAGAGATAGCCGATGGGTTGACCGATCACACCAATGAATTTATCGAAGATTTACACGATAAAATCATCGATCTGGAAGATGATTTGTTAGAGCAGCAGGTTCCCGCGCGCGGGCAAATGGCGCTATTACGCAAGCAACTGATTGTTTTACGGCGCTATATGGCTCCACAGCGTGATGTGTTCTCGCGTCTGGCCAGCGAGCGGCTACCGTGGATGAATGATGACGATCGGCGCAGAATGCAGGAGATTTCCGAAAGGTTAGGGCGAGGATTGGAAGATTTAGATTCCAGTATTGCTCGTACCGCAGTGCTGGCAGATGAAATCAGTTCGTTAATGGCAGATGCGATGAACCGCCGAACGTATACCATGTCGCTGTTGGCCATGGTTTTTCTGCCGACAACCTTTTTAACCGGGCTGTTTGGCGTCAACCTCGGCGGTATTCCCGGTAATGAAGCTCGATTCGGTTTTGCTGCTTTCTGCATGATGTTAGTTGCTTTGGTGCTTGCTGTTGCCTGGTGGTTAAAACGCAGTAAATGGTTATAACTCAGCAAGATAGCGATAGTTGAAAAAGGTGGTAATAAACATGCTAATCCCTTCAATATTGAGCAATATCAACATTTGAGTTACCGGGCTCAGGCATTATCTATCTCGCAGGTGAATGCAACGTCAAGCGATGGGCGTTGTGCTCCATATTTGTAAGATTTTTAATTTTGTAGTACTGCATAGCACATTGATTGTTACGATGCCGGCGTTGAATAGACACCGGCATTTTTTTATGCGCAAAAACGACAGGCATAAAAAATGCCCGGATTACGGTGAATCCGAGCATTCGTATTCATTAACTAGTGGCTTTTTACTTAATTTCTACCACGTTAAGACGCTCAATCATCGGTTTCCCGTTTTCTTCATCTTCTTCTGGCTGCCAGCCTACCGGCTGCATCGGTAATTCTTCACGATCGAAAGCCAAATCGCCGCCATTAATCACTTCGCTGCCGTGGGTAATACTTTTAAAGTCAAACAGCGAACCGTCGTTTAAATGTGAAGGCACTACATTTTGCGTGGCACTAAACATCGTTTCGATACGGCCCGGATACTGTTTATCCCAATCACGCAGCATATCGCGGATGACCTGACGCTGTAGGTTTGGTTGTGAACCGCAAAGGTTGCACGGAATGATCGGGAATTCACGCGCTTCAGCAAAACGTTCGATATCTTTCTCACGGCAGTAGGCCAGTGGGCGGATAACCACATGCTTTCCGTCATCACTCATCAATTTTGGTGGCATACCTTTCAGCTTGCCGCCGTAGAACATGTTGAGGAATAGCGTTTGCAGAATGTCATCACGATGGTGACCCAGCGCAATCTTCGTTGCTCCCAGCTCTGTCGCCGTGCGGTAAAGAATGCCGCGTCGTAAACGAGAGCACAGTGAACAGGTGGTTTTACCTTCCGGAATAATATCTTTCACAATCCCGTAGGTGTTTTCTTCAACGATCTTGTATTCCACACCCAATTTTTCCAGATAGGCTGGCAGAATATGTTCGGGGAATCCAGGCTGTTTTTGATCCAGATTAACCGCAATCAGCGTGAAATTAATTGGCGCGCTTTTTTGCAGGTTCTGCAAAATATCCAGCATGGTGTAGCTGTCTTTTCCGCCAGACAGGCAGACCATAATGCGGTCGCCTTCCTCAATCATATTAAAATCGGCAATAGCCTGACCCACATTGCGGCGTAGTCTTTTCTGCAATTTATTCAGGTTGTACTGTTCTTTTTTGTTAATTTCTTGTTTTTCTAACATTTAATCATAACTCGTATTCAGTTGGGGCATGGTGATACATAGCTTCTATAGTGCGAGTTTATCATTCTATAAACCAATTTGATCACTATTCATTTGCGTTGAGCAGATACAACGGATTCTCGGGAAGCCGTCGAGCGTTATCATGCCCCATTTGTGCAGTCGTCAAAGCCGGTTTGCGCTACAAAATAACCACCATATGTATAGGTGTGGCGCGTACGGTAAGGCTTGCGAAGCCGAATGCCAACGTGTGATTCATCGTTCTAGTCAGTCCAATGTCATTCAAAATACTAGCGGTTGATCTTTTGCTTTATTTCTTTGCAAGTGAACGTATATTTCTTATCGGTTTCTTTGACTTTATTTGAAATATAGTCAGTAAGGTTAAGTATTTCTTTATGATAATGAGATCGTATTTTCATCACTTTGCCCCAGCACTCTATGGCTATCTCATTACGTTGGTCTAACTCATGGCACTTTTGGGTATTGTCAGGATGGTTTAGGCCTCTGAGAACGAAACATAACTCATTGAGTTTTGAATAATCATCTTTACCTTCACATTCTAATATTTGATCTGCGGATCTATCTTCTTGTTCAGACTGAAATGCTGTGCCTGCGTATAACACGCAAATCCGGTTAATTAAATATGTTTTGACATCAGCCAGGTTCTTTAATGAGGGCGCTAAATCAATGTGCGATGTAGCAGAATGCGAAAATCCAGAGTGGCATTTTTTTATCTCTATTTCTATATTTCCCGGATTTAGTTTTAATTTATTAGCTACAAACCAGTGCCCAACTTCGTGGTGTATAACATTGTTCTTATATGTCTCAAAATCCACGTTTATTCCCTTTTAGTGATTCAAGTTGTCAGTCGTAAATGTAAACATGAAACGGATGATAGTGCTTTAGTTAGAATCAAAAGAACCGTAAGTATGATTGATTTAAAACGAGTTTATCAAGTCTATTGATAGATAGATGTTATTGATGTGTTGAAATAAACATCATTGCTTTCGCTAATGCGAAACATCTCGCAAAAGCCAATAAAAAAGCCAGTCAATCTTGGTTCGACTGGCTTAATGAATTAACCTCAGTGGGCCGGATTACTCCGTAGGCGCTTTTTCAGCCTTACCAGCGAGCAGGCTGAGGAAATCATAGCGTTTCTTCAGATCTTTCTCGGCGCTGGCGTATAGCTGGGCGGCCACCTCAGGTTCCTGCGTATTGAGGCGGCGGAAACGCTGCTCTTTCAGCAAGGTGGCGGTGAGATCGCTGCTCGGAGGGCGAGAATCCAGTGCCAAAGCGGCTTTTCCCTCGTCGGCTCGGCGCGGATCGAAGCGATAAAGTGGCCAGAATCCGGTGGCTGTCAGCTGTTTCATTTGGTCGTGGCTGTAGGCCAGATCGTAGCCGTGCTCCTCGCAAGGGCTGTAGGCGATGATCAGCGATGGCCCTGGATAGGCCTCGGCTTCCTGAATGGCTTTTACCGTTTGGTTGAGCTGGGCTCCCAACGAGATTTGCGCGACATAAACATGACCGTACATCATCATACTGACGCCCAAATCTTTACGTGCCTTACGCTTACCGTGCTCACCAAATTTGGTGACTGCGCCTAGCGGGGTGGCTTTAGACTGCTGGCCACCGGTATTGGAGTAACATTGGGTATCCAGCACCAGCACATTGACGTTCTCTGTCAGGCTGAGTACGTGATCCAGGCCACCGAAACCAATGTCGTAGGCCCAACCATCGCCTCCTATCAGCCAGATGGATTTATCGACCAGATAGTCTGCATCGGTGGCTAACTGTATAGCGTCATTACCGTCGATATTCGCCAATAACGTGCGTAATTGGTTAACTTGCAGGCGACGTACTTCCGGCGTAGCTTCACTGAGCAACTGGTCAACCAACTCTGGCGGCAACTGCGGAGCCAGAGTGTTTAGCAGGCGCAATACCCGCTGCCGGTGTTGATCAACCGTCAGGCGGAAACCCAAACCAAACTCGGCGTTATCTTCAAACAGCGAGTTGGCCCAGGCAGGCCCGCGTCCGTCGGCGTTGGTGGTGTAAGGCGTGGTAGGTAGGTTGCCACCGTAAATGGACGAACAACCGGTGGCGTTGGCAATCAGCAGTCTGTCACCGTACAGCTGGGTTAATAGCTTGATATATGGTGTTTCACCGCAGCCAGAACAGGCTCCGGAGTACTCAAACAGCGGAGAAATCAACTGTGAAGTGCGGATATCTATACGTTCCATTTGAGTTTTATCGATCTCTGGCAGATTGAGGAAAAAATCATAGTGCGATTTTTCTTCGGCCAGATGATCTAGACGTGGCTCCATATTGATCGCTTTAACCTCAGGATTCTGGCGATCTTTGGCGGGGCAAACCTCATAACATAAATTACAGCCGGTACAGTCTTCCGGGGCGACTTGCAGTACATATTTTTGACCACGCATATCCCGAGCTTTTACATCAAGGGATTGCAGACTGTCTGGTGCTCCGGCCATCGCCTCAGGCTGAACCACTTTAGCTCGGATAGCCGAATGAGGGCAGGCTGCCACACAGTGGTTACACTGGGTACAGAGATCGGGCCGCCAGAGAGGAATGTTTTCCGCAATATTGCGTTTTTCCCATTGGGTGGTACCTACAGGCCAGGTGCCATCCGGCGGAAAGGCAGAAACAGGTAGGGCATCGCCTAAACCAGCCAGCATGGTGGCAGTGACAGTTTTAACGAAGTCAGGTGCCTGATCGGAGACAATCGGTGGGCGCATTGGGCTACTGGAATCGATAGGTTCCAGTGGGATTTCTATCAACGCATCGAGGGTGGCATCCAGCGCCTGCCAGTTGCGTTCAACGATTTCAGTTCCTTTGCTACTATAACTGCGCTCAATGGCATCCCGTAATTGCTGCATCGCCATATCGGTTGGCAGGATCTGGGTTAAATGGAAAAAGGCCATTTGCATCACGGTATTGATGCGCGCGCCCAATTTGCATTCGCGGGCAATTTTCGCTGCATTAATCACGTAAAAACGAGCGTTGCGCTGGTGCAGCACGGCCTGAACTTCCTGCGGCAAGCGCTGCCACATATCGTCGGCGCTAAACGGGGTATTCAACAGGAAAATACCTCCCGGCTTCAAGCGCTCGGCCATTTGATAGAGATCGATAAACTGGAGCTGGTGGCAGCCGACAAAGTCCGCTTGGCTGACCAGATAGGCTGAATTGATGGGTGTGGGGCTAACGCGCAGGTGGGAAACCGTCAGACCGCCTGCTTTTTTGGAGTCATAGACAAAATAGCCCTGAGCGTACATAGAAGTGCTATTGCCAATGATTTTGATGTTATTTTTCGTGGCGGAAACCGAACCGTCACTGCCCAAACCGTAGAACAACGCTTCAAGCGTGGCGCGCTGGGGAATGGTTTCCGTGGTTAATGGTAGAGACAGGCCGGTCACATCGTCAAAAATACCCACGGTAAAGCGGGGGCGCGGCATATCCAGCGCTAATTCCTTGAAAATAGCTAACGCGCAGTCGGGGCCGAATTCTTTTGAAGATAGGCCATAACGTCCGCCAATAACTTTGGGTAAAGTCGGGCGTTCACCGCGACTGTAGGCCTCCGCCAACGCGGTCATAACATCCAGATACAGTGGTTCGGCTAATGCGCCAGGTTCTTTAGTTCGATCCAGAACGGCTATTTTACTGGCTGAGCCAGGCAGCACATTCAGTAAATGTGAGGCAGAGAAAGGGCGGAATAATCTAACTTTCAGAACGCCGACTTTCTCTCCGCGCGTCAACAGCGTGTCTATGACTTCCTCGCAGGTACCACTGGCTGAACCCATTAGAATGATAACGCGATCCGCCTGCGGGTGGCCGTAGTATTCAAATGGTTTATATTCCCGACCGGTTGCGGCGGCAAAAGCTTCCATAGCTTCGGCAACATGTTGATAGGTTGCGTTGTACCAAGGGTTGGTGGCTTCTCGTGACTGGAAATAGGTATCCGGATTAGCGGAGGTACCACGCACGACAGGATGATCCGGTGATAGCGCCCGGCTGCGGTGCTCATCTATGCCTTTTTGCGGCAATAGTTGGCGTAAAGTATCGTCACTGAGAGAAACAATTTTGTTGATTTCGTGGGAGGTACGGAAACCATCAAAGAAATGAATAAATGGAATGCGACTATTCAGAGTCGCCATTTGAGAAATCAGTGCAAAATCTTGTGCTTCCTGCACGTTACTGGCGCACAGCATCGCGCAACCGGTCTGGCGAACGGCCATAACGTCAGAATGATCGCCAAAAATTGACAGCGCATGGGTTGCAACGGTGCGAGCGGCAACGTGTAAAACGAATGGAGTTAATTCACCGGCCAACTTATACAGGGTCGGAATCATTAACAGTAAACCCTGGGATGAGGTGAATGAGGTGGACAGCGCTCCGGTTTGTAATGCGCCGTGAACCGTGGCAATGGCCCCGCCTTCCGACTGCATTTCAACGACTCTGGGTATATCGCCCCAGATATTAACTTTACCATCGCCAGACCAGGCGTCTGCCTGTTCAGCCATTGTGGAGCTTGGCGTGATAGGATAAATAGCAATAACTTCACTGGCGCGGTAAGCCACTGAGGCTACGGCACTGTTACCGTCAGTTGTGATCATTAATTGTACCTTTACATTGCTCGTCATGCTGAGACCGGGGAGATAACTGTCTGTCCCTGACTTCTGTTATAAGGAAAGTCTAGCAGAGAGATTTTTTGCCTCTTATCGTGTTTGTGTGTAGGTAAAAAAAGGAAAAAAATAATAGAATGACGCTGACAGGCATATTTCTGTGGGGGAGGCTCGAGATTAAGTTATCGCAGAAAATAATTATTACAATTAGAAAACTATTTATTACAGCCATGTGAATGTCGCAGAAAAATCAACCTGACGTGGCCAATACATGTAAAATTACGGTTAATTCCACTGTGTATTTAACCGGCATTGATTTGAGAATGGCATACTTTACTCTCAAATGCTGATATTGAAATGAGAAAAAGATTATGACTGGATTTTTGTATTTGATGATGGCCATTGTGGCGGAAGTTATCGCAACTACTTTATTAAAGGCTTCAGAAGGTTTTACTCGTTTGGTGCCGTCTATTTTTGTCGTTATTGGCTATGGTATT
The DNA here is from genome assembly GCF_003634395.1 of Yersinia sp. IP36721. Lineage (NCBI taxonomy): Bacteria > Pseudomonadati > Pseudomonadota > Gammaproteobacteria > Enterobacterales > Yersiniaceae > Yersinia > Yersinia sp. IP36721. Next base: position 242,392 of record NZ_QCZL01000002.1, on the reverse strand, counting down.
GCTTTTTGGGGACTTTCTCAGGTCGTTAAAACTATGCCATTAGGCATCGCCTATGCTATCTGGTCTGGGTTGGGGATTGTTCTGGTCTCGGTTGCCGCGACTTTTATGTATCAGCAAAAGCTGGATTGGGCGGCGATTTTGGGGATGACGTTGATTATTTCCGGAGTGTTGGTGATTAATTTGCTGTCTAAAACCACAATGCATTAATTGTTTTGATTCCCCCGCACAGTTTTACTTCCTTTATTTATTGAACAAAGGAAATACCGTACGGGGGAAAGGGCATCAACGAATATCTAGCGTATGGACACCCTCGATAGTCAGCAATTGCTGATATATTTTGTCGGCACTTCTTTTTGGTGACAATGTCACTTCCATGGTTAATTCACAGTCTGCATTTTCGCTGTTTCTATCTCGCTGAGTGACGGAAAGATTAATAGGGCGAATACGCATTTTCTGCAAAGAAACTAAGACCGTCGGCACCGATTCAGGCAGTAACCGTATCAGCACATAATGATGATGTCCCATCAAACGGTTGCTCAATTGACGGAACACTTCCAGAACCACCAGCGTCATCAACGTGCCGTAAATACCGATTTCGTATAATCCACTCCCAATGACCAGGCCAATAGCGGCCGTCACCCACATACCGGCGGCGGTGGTGAGCCCTTTTACCATCTGTTTCTGAATCATAATTGTACCGGCGCCGAGGAAGCCCATGCCACTAACCACCTGTGCCGCCACGCGGCTAGGGTCAAAGCTGACGTGCCCCAGAGCCAGCAAATCATCAAAACCGTATTTAGAAACGATCATAAACATGGCGCTACCAATGCCCACCAGAATATGAGTACGCAAGCCTGCTTCTTTAGAACGTAATTGACGCTCGATGCCAATTAATCCACCTAGTGCGCCCGCCAAGGCTATTCGTAGCAATAAGTCTGTAATCATGATTTTTCCCGTTATATTTTTTGTGCGATGAGACTACGCATGTCAAACACGATAATAATTATCTCAATAGGCCGCGTTTATTTTCCAAGCTGGTTATGTAAATAACAACTACATTTAATTGTTCTGATATGTACCGTATATACTGAGTTCAAATTATAACAAATATTGATAAAGTCACTCGACGCTGATGGAACGGCTCAGATATGATATCGGGCGCTTATCTTCTGTAATTTCGACAGTCTGTTTATGCTCTGGAGCGTAACAATGAAAGCATCATCTTGTTTGGTCGCCGGCGCCGTATTATTTTTAGCCGCCTGTAGCAGCAACTCAAATGACGATTATATTCCTGAACAGCAGGCAACCAGCGCCAGCGTCCACCACGTCAATATGTCTAATCCGGCATCGGTTAACTGCGCTAATGCGGGGGGAGTATTAACGCTAGCCAAACAGCTAAATGGTGGAAGTATCGGAATGTGCCAGTTACCTGACGGAAAGCGCTGCGAAGAGTGGGCGTTGATGCGCGGAGCCTGTCCGGCGAGCTAATAAAACGGTTCTGAAGTTACAGGTTATTAAGACTATGGCAGTGAAATTCGATTGCCATAGTCTACCTGAGGCACAATACAGGCTTAGCTTACCCAGTCGCGGCTGGTATAAACCAAGGTGTGGCTGCCGTTATTCAGGGTTAACTCGCCTTTATTCAAGGTCACTTTGGCACCGCTAGCCAGAACCTCGCCAATCAAGGTATCCCATTGGTTTAACTGAGGATCGTTGCACATCATGCGCGTGCCAGCCAAAGCCTTAACAGTAAGAACGCTGTCTTTCAACTCACCTTGTCCCATAAAACGATTACACATTGCGCCAGAAATGTGCATTTTTTCACCGAACTCAATGCTCGGCATATTGCCTTGCTGATTTTTTGGCGATTGACCGTCGACGCTCACCAACACGAAATTATGATGCTGTAAATCCCCAGCGGTAATTTGATTAGCCGTATTTTGGCTCTGATTCATACCGCAACCCGCTAATAGAATTCCCGCGATAGCCAATGGAATAATTTTTTTCATGTTCTCTCCTGATGAGGTAATTGCGTCGTCCGTACAGACGAATACCTTGATTAATTTAAGTATATGATACCAAACCCTGGGTTTGTTAACCGCGCTATATGATAAAAGTGAGGGATAACAAGAGTTTTCTTATCAGAATTGCAGCCATTCTTAATCGGTCAAGGGGAATGTTTTTTGAGTTATTTCACCGTTGGCATGAGCACAAAGCAGAGGGAAATACTTATATTCGACGAGGGCGAGTAGTTCAGGGGCAATAAACAAAGGTAACTGGAAATAAAACAGGGTGCGCAGAACACACCCTGTATAAATAACGAAATGGCATTCAACCTATTATGCGTTCAATAGGTTAGGGCAAGGTAAACCCTGGTCGAGTTGCTGAATATTTTGCATGGTAGTTTCGGAAATGCTGGTTAACGCCTCTTCGGTCAGGAACGCCTGATGGCCGGTGAAGAGTACGTTATGACATGAAGACAGACGGCGGAATACGTCGTCCTGAATCACGTCGTTGGATTTATCTTCAAAGAACAAATCTCGTTCATTTTCATACACATCCATACCAAGAGAGCCGATTTTCTGCTGCTTCAGCGCTTCAATAGCCGCCGTAGAGTCAATCAAAGCACCGCGGCTGGTATTGATGATCATGACGCCATTTTTCATCTGATCAAAGGCATCTTTATTTAACAGATGATGGTTTTCTGGCGTTAGCGGGCAGTGCAGAGAAATAACGTCAGATTTTGCATACAACGTTTTCAAATCAACATATTCTGCACCTAACTCCAAGGCCTGATCACTAGGGTAAGGATCGTAGGCCAGCAGATTCATGCCGAAACCTTTCAGAATACGCATTGTGGCTACGCCGATTTTGCCGGTACCAATCACCCCGGCGGTACGGCCATGCATATTAAAACCGATTAAACCTTCCAGAGAGAAGTTGGCATCGCGGGTACGTTGATAAGCACGGTGAATACGGCGATTCAGGCTCATCATCATGCCTACTGTATGCTCCGCTACTGCCTCTGGAGAATAGGCTGGTACGCGAACCACTTTAATGCCCAGCTCTTTGGCTGCATCTAAATCAACGTTATTGAAACCAGCGCAACGCAGCGCCAGTATTTTCACGCCCATATCGGCTAATTCAGTTAATACTTCACGGCTACCGTCATCGTTGACGAAGAGACAAACTGCCTGACAGCCTACGGCAGTTTTTGCCGTTTTCGGGCTAAGCAGAAAATCGAAAAACTCCAGTTCAAAGCCAAACTTCTGGTTTACCAACTCAAGATATTTACGGTCATACTGCTTGGTACTGTAAATGGCTAATTTCATCATGATTTCTCCGCCAAAATATTGTGATCAAAGTATCAGAATTTAATAAATCATACAATTTGTTAGAGTAAGGGAGTGATGGCGCTCCCGATGTATTATCTATATTACTTAGGGATTTAGTTATGCTACATAATAACAGCAGTCAGAAATTTGTTATGCTAAGTGCAGCGGTTTAGGAAACACAGTTCATAAAACAAGGCCAATAATGATTAAAAGCCTAAAAATAATCGGTTGGCTACTGTTCGCCAGCGTGATTCTAGTCGTCGCGTTATGGAAAACTTTGCCTCAATGGTTACCGAAAGTTGCAGCCCATTGGTTGCCAGCCGGTAGCCAACTCATTTTAGCCCATACGCCGGTTTGGCGTGACGGAGCCTTACATGTGGATGGTCTGCGTTTTCTGGCAAAAACCTGTCCGTTAGTCGATCTTGGTGATACCCGACTTTCTTATAAAGAAGGGCGTTGGGGAATTCAGACTAAAACATTGGCAATGGATACCGAGTGCTTGAGTCAGTTGACGTCGGACGACCCAGAGTCAACGTCGCAAAATCTGGCCGACTGGCAACGTCGCCTTTCTTCTCTCGACCTGCATATTGATAATCTTTCTGTCACCCCTTGGCAACAGTATGGCGGCGCGTTGTCATTCACTACGGCAAAAGCTGGTCAGGTTATTGATTACCAAGGTGATAAATTGCGTTTTAACGCCACTTTGGATAATCAGCAACAACTGCATTTACAGCAGTTTGTTTTGGCTATTCCCGGAAGCGTTCAACCGCTTCGGTTAAGCGGAACATTAAGTATTCCCTTGTCATTGGACGCGTTGCCGACAAGAGGGCAACTGGCCGGCGAATTCACAACGCCTTATATGGAACAGCCCTTGCTGGTGGCTTTACATTGGCAACAGCAACAGGGAGAGTTGACCCTGACGGAGCGAGGCGGAGATAAAGCGCTGATTACGCTGCCCTGGCAGGTTGCCGCCAGGCATATCCAAATTAATCAAGGCGTTTGGCAGTGGCCTTATGCTCAGCAGCCGTTGAGCGGCGGCGTAAATCTGACGGTACAGGATTGGAGTGAAGGGTTTGATCAGGCGGTGATTACTGCTCGAATCAACGTAATTACCTCCGGTCAAAATGGCAAGGGCAACGCGGTTCTGACATTAGGCCCAGGTCACTTAAGTTTGATCGACAGCGATCTGCGTTTCCAGATTAGCGGTCAGGCTAATTTGTCCAATCTGATATTGAATGGCACTTTGCCGGGAATATTGAGCGGTTCGGTGCTCAACCCGACGCTGTTATTGTCTCCCGGTGCGTTGCTCCGTGCTTACGGTGATATTACGCCAGAATTACGCTTGAATGATGCTCGCTGGCCGTTGGCGGGAGTACGAATGACTGCCGCCGGGATTAACGGCCGTTTGCAGGCGATAGTGAATGCACGGGATCGCTACTGGGGTAATGTAAAACTGCATCTGGATGGGAGCGCGCAAAACTTTTTGCCAGATAGCGGTATCTGGCAATGGCGCTATTGGGGCAAAGGCGATTTACCTCCCCTGGCTGCTCGCTGGGATATTGCCGGGAAAGGGCGTTGGCAAGATTCTTTAATTCATTTGGATCAGCTTTCTACCGGTTTTGATCAGATAAAGTATGGGATGGTCAATGTATTCTCACCGAGACTGACGTTAACGGAACCGCTGATGTGGCAGCGCAATGGCGAACAAGCGGCGTTCAACGGCAATATGCAGTTAACGGCCAAACGCGTGGCGTTGAGCGATGGAGGCTATCTTCCTGCAACGGTGATGAATTTGCGCCTTAAGGGCACTAATCCGGATGATTTCCAGTTTCAGGGGGATTTAGCGGCACAGCAAATTGGGCCAATCCCTTTGCGAGGGCGTTGGGACGGAGAGCGTTTGAGAGGGGAAGCCTGGTGGCCGAAACAATCTTTGCAGGTATTTCAGCCCTTGCTATCCCCTAATCTCGGTATCAAATTGCGTGACGGCGAGTTTTATGCGCAAGCCGCATTTTCTGCCGCGCGTGAGCAAGGTTTTACCGCCGGTGGACACTGGGTGGTCAAACAGGGCGGTATGTGGCTCAAGGACGGCGAAATGAGCGGTCTGGATTTTGTGATGTCTTATCGCCTGAAAGACCATCAGTGGCAGCTTGGAGCTAAAGAACCGGTGACTCTGCGAATTGCCGCCTTAACCAATTTGTTTGAAATGCAAAATATTACGGCCGATCTGCAGGGCACTTATCCGTACACCGAGAAAAAACCATTAACCCTCAGTAACGTGGGAATGGATATTCTGGATGGACATTTAAGCCTGTCGGCATTGCGTTTACCACAGCACGATGCGGCGGTGCTGAAATTAAAACAGGTCGATTTAAGCGCTTTGTTTACCGTTTTGAAGCCCAAGCAATTTGCTATGTCTGGCAAGGTCGACGGCGAGTTGCCGCTCTTTCTAAACGATCCGCAGTGGCTGGTACGCGACGGCTGGATTGCCAACGCAGGATTACTGACTCTGCGTTTGGATAAGGATCTGGCGGATTCTATTGGCGAAAGCAACGTTGCCACCGGTGCCGTGATTGACTGGCTGCGCTATCTGGAGATTTCTCACTCCTATGCCAAGGTGAGTCTGAATAATCTGGGTGAGTTGACGTTGCAATCTAAAATTCACGGCGTCAATACTCAGAAAAACGCGAAGCGTGCGATTGTGTTGAATTACACCCATCAGGAAAACGTATTTCAACTGTGGCGCAGTCTGCGTTTTGGCGACAACCTGCAGGAATGGTTGGAGCAGACGCTTTCTATGCCGACGGCACCTGTTGCTGCGGCGTCAGATTCAGATGATAAGGTTGCCACAAAATAGTGTGCCTCCGTTAAAACTAGGGTGAAAGCGCTAACCGCATCGTGTTTGCCTGCTTAGGCTTGAAATCACAGGGAAGCTCATTAGTCACTCGTCGCTAAAAAATGTATTAACTCTATTAGACGTTTGATATTTAACATAATTTACAAGTTTCAGCCACTTGCAATGGGCTTTCCTTTCCCCCACAGACTAGGGCAGTATACCGATATAAATTTGCGCGCTTTCTGCGTCGATATATGTTTCATAGTCGGTAGCAAAACGTCGTTTTACCTCAGGGTGCTGTTCAAAATAAGCCCAGACATCGCCCCACGCCTGAATAATGGCCGCTGGCATTGGCCCATTAGCCTCAAAAACCAGATAAGACCCGGCTTGAATCTCAATTGAGTCTGCGTCCTCTGTTTTTTCTTTCACTGCGACGCCAGCCATTACGTCAAAGTAACCGGTTACTCCGCCATCATAGGCAGTATAAATGCCATAAATCGGTGAGTTATCGAGCTTGTTTGGCGTGCATTCCGCCAGATTTTTGGAAAAAAACTCAGACCACAGACCGGTGATTTTGGCGGTTTTTTGATTAAATTCATCGTTATTCTGGGTACGAATGCGTAGGCCAGATACGGTGATGGGGGCGGAAAGCGTGGCGATGCGAGGTTCCATGTTGATTGCTCCATATTCAAATTATGTGGTTGGTATTGCGTAAATTCTACCTTGATGGCGACAGCATAAAGCTATTTATGCGTTGGGGAAGATTTTGCCGTAAATTATGCGTAGCGCTGCGCAAATTTGTTCGGTTGTCGGTGCTTAGCCGCGGTTAGCGGTAGAAACCGTCTTGGTTACGGTTATAATCAATTCAGTAGCTTATGGCAGGTGCTATCAGTGTGTAGGGAGGTTTTCCATTCACGGAGGGCTCTTTTCAGATAGGGTGATTAATTACAGCGTTATGCGGCGGTCGGGCATATCGACGAGGAAAACCAAATGAAGATGTTGGCAAAGCAGTATGGGGTAATCATCGTCTTAGGCACGCTGCTACTCAGTGGTTGTGTGCGGCTGGAGGTTGCGACGCCAGAGAAACCGATTACCATCAATATGAACGTAAAGATAGAGCATGAAATTCGCATCAAAGTCGATAAAGACGTAGAGAATTTATTGAAAAATCAATCTGAACTGTTCTAGGAGCCAACATGAAAAAGCAAACGAAATGGTGGGTTGGCCTTAGTCTGGTATTAAGCAGTTTATTGTTTAGCCCTGGCGCTTGGGCGCTGACATTAGATCAGGCCAAGCAGCAGGGACGAGTGGGGGAAACGCTTAGTGGCTACCTGGCACCGGTAAAGAAAGATGCCGAAACGCTGGCGCTGGTGGCGCAGATTAATGCGGCGAGAGAAGAAAAGTATCAGGAAGTGGCCAAAAATAACCACGTAACAACCGATGAAGTGGCCAAACTTGCAGGGCAAAAGTTGGTGAGTCGTGCTCAGCCGGGGGAATTTGTGCGGGGAATTAACGGCCAGTGGATGCAGCGTTGAGAAGGTAATTACCTGACCAGCGTCACTTTGCACGTCAAGCCGCAAAAAACGGTTATTGCTATTGCCGGGGGACACGAAAAACATCAGGCAATAAAAGCAGCGCTAAAAGGGCAATGGGTTAATGGGCTGGCGACTGATGAATAAAGTAAAAGTACGATGATGTTGTTAGACACGGACTCAATGAGGGAAACATTACGCCCGTAGACTGCCAGAGCTAAAAAAGCGCACCCGACGGTGCGCAATGACATATAACACTAATGGGTATGACGAGGGCCTAGCAAAATTCTGCCTCTATAGGGCGGAATTAAGCCGTAACTACCTGAACTAACATTTCTTTGGCTGCTGTCTGTGCTTTGGTTGCGATTTCAGGTCCGTAAGCGATACCTTCGGCGAATACGAATTCCACATCGGTAATACCGATGAAACCCAGGAACAGACGCAGGTAAGGAACAATAAGATCGGTTGGGGTATCTTTATGAATACCGCCGCGGCTGGTCAGGATAATGGCACGTTTGCCCGTGACCAGGCCTTCAGGGCCTTTTTCGGTATAACGGAATGTCACGCCAGCGCGGGCAATCAGATCGAAATAGTTCTTCAACTGAGTAGGAATGTTGAAGTTGTACATTGGAGCGGCAATAACGATCACGTCATGACCTTGTAACTCGGCGATCAGCTCGTCGGAAAGAGCCAGAGCTTCTTGCTGACGCGGAGTCAGACCTGCATCAGAAGGACGAAGTGCGCCAACCAGTTCACCGTCTAAAACAGGAATCGGCTGAGCTGCCAGATCGCGCACGGTAATTTGGTCGCCGGCGTGAGCAGATTTCCATTCTTCAACAAAAAAATCGGCCAGCTGGTTGGACTGTGAGTGCGTTGCCAGAATGCTTGATTTAAGAACCAGAACTTTACTCATGGGAATTCCTTAATAGGTAACAGTGATATAAGGGGGATACCCTTTCAATGGAATACACTGTATTCATATTTTTCTAGTAGGGATAGCGCAATATTTTGCGTTCTTTGTTCGATTTTATTGAATAAAATTTGCGGAAGGCTACAACCCGCGGAATATAGGGCGGAAAAGCGGATTGTGTTACCATGTCTCGCAATATAGTCTAAGAAAATCATGCCTCCGCCCAGAGCCAAGGCCGATGTAACAAGGAATACCGAACGTGAAATCTTCTCTCGCCGCATTATCCGCCCAGCTTGGCGAGTTGATGCTCCGCGACCAGCAACGGCTGCGTCGTCGTCTGCAAGGCGCACGCAAAATCACTAACCCGCAGGACCTGCAACCGATTCTCGATAAACTCGAGAATGACATTGCCGTTGCCGCGCAGCGGGTTGCCAGCCGTAGAGCCGCGTGTCCGACGATTAATTACCCGGAAAACCTGCCGGTAAGCCAGAAAAAGGCAGATATTTATAATGCTATTCGCGATCATCAAGTGGTGATCGTGGCAGGGGAAACCGGTTCGGGTAAAACCACGCAGATTCCTAAAATCTGTCTGGAACTGGGACGCGGTGTGAAAGGCGTGATTGGTCATACTCAGCCGAGGCGTTTGGCTGCTCGCACCGTGGCGAACCGTATTGCCGATGAACTGGATTCTACTCTCGGCGGTTGCGTCGGTTATAAGGTTAGGTTTAACGATCAAGTGGGTGAGAATACCCTGGTTAAACTGATGACCGACGGCATCTTGCTGGCTGAAATTCAGCAAGATCGACTGTTAATGCAGTATGACACGCTGATTATTGATGAAGCGCATGAACGCAGTCTGAACATTGATTTTATTCTGGGTTATCTGCGTGAACTCTTACCGAAACGTCCTGAACTTAAGGTTATCATTACCTCTGCGACTATCGATCCGCAGCGTTTCTCTCGTCATTTCAACAACGCACCTATTATCGAGGTTTCCGGCCGTACTTATCCGGTGGAAGTGCGATATCGCCCCGTGGTGGATGATGCCGATGACGTGGAGCGGGATCAGCTACAGGCTATTTTTGATGCGGTGGACGAACTGGGTCGAGAGAGCCCAGGCGATATTCTGATCTTTATGAGCGGGGAACGGGAAATTCGTGATACCGCCGACGCGCTCACTAAGCTGAATCTGCCTCATACCGAAGTGCTGCCGCTGTATGCGCGTTTGTCCAACAGTGAACAGAATAGGGTATTCCAATCCCACCACGGGCGGCGCATTGTGCTGGCTACCAACGTCGCGGAAACTTCATTGACGGTGCCGGGGATTAAATACGTTATCGATCCCGGAACTGCCCGGATCAGCCGCTACAGTTTCCGTACCAAAGTGCAGCGCTTGCCAATTGAGCCGATTTCTCAAGCCTCGGCTAATCAACGTAAAGGGCGCTGTGGACGGGTGTCCGACGGTATTTGTATTCGCTTGTATTCGGAGCAGGATTTCCTGTCTCGTCCCGAATTTACCGATCCGGAGATTCTGCGCACCAATCTGGCGTCAGTTATTCTGCAAATGACCTCCCTAGGGCTGGGGGATATCGCCGCATTCCCATTCGTCGAAGCTCCGGATAAACGCAACATTCAGGACGGCGTACGCTTGCTGGAAGAGTTAGGGGCGATCCAAACTGCAAATAACGGGCATCAGCAACTTACGCCTTTGGGCCGCCAATTGGCTCAGTTACCAGTAGATCCGCGCTTAGCTCGCATGGTATTACAAGCCCAGAAAAACGGCTGTGTGCGCGAAGTCATGATTATTACCGCCGCGCTGTCAATTCAAGATCCGCGTGAGCGGCCGATGGATAAGCAGCAAGCGTCAGATGAGAAACATCGCCGTTTTGCAGATAAAGAATCAGATTTTCTGGCCTTTGTTAATCTTTGGGATTACCTCAAGGAACAGCAGAAAGAGTTGTCATCGGCGCAGTTCCGTAAACTTTGCCGCAGCGATTATTTGAATTATCTGCGGGTTCGGGAATGGCAGGATATTTATACCCAGCTGCGTCAGGTCGTGAGAGAGTTGGGGCTGCCGGTGAATAGTGAGCCTTCGGATTATCGCAGCGTACATACTGCATTGTTGACGGGATTGCTTTCCCATGTCGGGCAGAAAGATGCTGATAAACAAGAGTATACCGGCGCTCGCAACGCCCGTTTTGCTATCTTCCCAGGCTCGGGTTTATTCAAGAAACCGCCGAAATGGGTCATGGTCGCGGAGCTGGTGGAAACCAGTCGCCTGTGGGGGCGAATTGCCGCACGCATCGAACCGGAATGGATTGAGCCGCTGGCACAGCATCTGGTCAAACATCACTATAGCGAACCACACTGGGAGAAAGCTCAGGGTGCGGTGATGGCCAGTGAGAAAGTGACGCTGTTTGGTCTGCCGATTGTCGCGGCGCGTAAGATTAACTATGGCTTAATCGATCCACCGCTGTGCCGTGAACTGTTTATCCGCCACGGTCTGGTGGAAGGTGATTGGCAGACGCGCCACGCTTTTTTCCGTGAAAATCTGAAACTGTTGGCCGAAGTGGAAGAGTTAGAACACAAGTCCCGTCGCCGGGATATTCTGGTGGACGATGACACACTGTTTAACTTTTACGATCAGCGTATCGGTCGTGATGTGGTCTCAGCGCGCCATTTTGATAGCTGGTGGAAGAAAGCGAGTCAGGCACAGCCTGAGCTGCTGAACTTCGAAAAAACCATGCTGATTAAGGATGGTGCCAACAAAGTTAATCCATTGGATTATCCTAATTTTTGGTATCAGGGTAGCCTGAAGCTTCGTATTTCCTACCAGTTTGAGCCGGGCGCTGATGCCGATGGGGTGACGGTACATATTCCTTTGCCCATTCTGAATCAGATTCAAGAGCAAGGCTTCGACTGGCAAATTCCGGGGATACGTCGGGAATTGGTTATCGCGCTGATTAAATCCCTGCCGAAACCGGTGCGACGGAATTTTGTTCCTGCTCCTAATTACGCAGAGGCCTTTCTGGCTCGCGCCACGCCACTGGAAACCGGGCTTTTGGATTCGCTGGAGCGGGAGTTGCGGCGCATGACTGGCGTGACGGTGTCACGTGAGAGCTGGCAGTGGGATCAGGTGCCTGACCATTTACGCATGACTTTCCGTATTGTTGACGATAAAAATCGCCCGCTGCGAGAAGGTAAGGATCTGGCTGCGCTTAAAATCCAGTTGCAGGAAAAAGTGCAGGAAACCTTGTCCGCCGTGGCTGACGATGGTTTGGAGCAAAACGATCTGCATATCTGGAGCTTTGGCGATTTGCCAACCTGCTATGAACAGCGTCGCGGTGGTTATGAAGTGAAGGCTTATCCGGCGTTAGTGGATGAAAAAGACAGCGTAGCCATTCGTTTATTTGAAACTGAAACTCAGCAACAGCAAGCCATGTGGCAGGGCACACGGCGTCTTCTTTTGCTAAATATTCCGTCGCCAATTAAGTACTTACATGAAAAACTGCCGAATAAATCCAAATTAGGGCTGTATTTCAACAGTTATGGCAACGTACTGGATCTTATTGACGATTGTATTGCCTGCGGCGTAGACAAACTGGTGGCTCAGTACGGCGGGCCGGTATGGAAAGCGGAGGAGTTTAGCCGCTTACAGGAGAGTGTTCGGGCGGAACTGAATGATACCGTGGTTGAGATTGCCAAGCAGGTAGAGCAAATCCTGACGACGGTATTCAGTATCAACAAACGTTTGAAAGGGCGTGTTGATATCGCGCAGGCGTTGGCGCTTTCTGATATTAAAACGCAGCTTTCCGGCCTGATTTATCGAGGTTTTGTCACAAACAACGGCTGGAAACGCCTGCCAGATACGCTGCGTTACCTGCATGCGATTGAGCGAAGGTTGGAAAAACTGGCGGTGGATCCTCATCGCGATCGCGCTCAAATGCTGCGGGTTGAGCAGGTGCAGCAGGTTTGGCAGCAGTGGCTACATAAACTGCCGCCGAAACGTGCGCAGGATGATGATGTGAAGGAAGTGCGTTGGATGATCGAGGAGTTGCGGGTGAGTCTGTTTGCTCAACAATTGGGTACCGCTTATCCGGTTTCGGATAAACGTATCCTGCAAACTATCGAGCAACTTTCCGCCCAGTCTTGATCGGCTATCACCGTGCAGTCCGCCGTTGTACGCGGCGATCGCGCGGTGGTATCTCGTTAGACTCAGAAACAACGGTGAGGAAAGATACAGAATCTATTACTTTGCTTTTATCAATATAATTAAACGTATATTAATGAGATTCTTTATGAAAACTATTATTAATAAATAATATTTTAACCATTTAACCATTTAACCATTTAACCATTTAACCATTTAACCATTTAACCATTTAACTATAAATATTAATTGTTGCTCTAAGTTTTAATTTAATAGTTACTGTGGAGTAAGATAGTGAATGAATTATAAGTTCATTAATTTTAATATCAATAATTATTTGAATGTTATTTTTATTATAGGCTGGTGCATTCTTTGCGATAATTGATTTTGCTCATGGTTTTTATTTAAATTTTCCTTTAATTATAATTGGTTGCGCCCGCTTTGTGAGGGCTGTAAAGATATTTATTCGAAGGTTAGCGTTTGTTGGAAGTTGATTCGGACAATGAATATTAATATAAAAATTTTTTATATTAATAACGCTTTTCATCTATGTTTATAGATGAGTGACCGTCAGAACACCCCTGTAATGCTATTCAATTCATGCCAAGCGAGGTGTGTATGAGTTTCTATCAATCGGACGTGTATGTGGATTACGGCAGTTTATTTGTCTTTCATCCTGAAACGAATAATTTATTCCGACAAAACTCGCTTTACTCCTACTTCTTAGCGCAATTAAACGCAGATGAAAAAACATCGCGATTCTTGTCATCCAAAAGTTGGTTTGTGAACTATGTGCAAATATTGGAATCGATCTTCTGGCAGTTCTCTGACGTACAATCTGATAGATATCGACCCGATAAGATCGGCGCAGAACTAGTGCTCAAAGACATGATGAGCGATTTTTTTAAAGAGATGGTGCCGCCAGATGCCTGGCGTTTCGTCGCCAGTGGAATGGAATTATTACTTGAGAAGCCATTCACTGAGGAGGCAATCGAGGTTTATCACGCTGGAACTTTCGCTGAAACAGATTCCGATGATTTTATACGTGAACCTTTTTCCGGCACTGTCACCCGAGTGAAGCTACAGGTGAATTTTGTGTCGGATCTGAATGTTATTTCCACGCTTTGCCTGTTTTTCACCACCGCCGAGACAGTGAAAGGCCATTTACTTAGCCAGAAATTTTCTACGCAGGGGATTGTTGGCGATATTCATGTTTATATGACGACAGCAACACTGCATGAAAGAAGCTACGCCGCCATTAGCCAGAGAGTAAAAGAGAAAATCCAAAGCAAGGTTGATGACTTTATTTTTGCTATTTAAATGAAGCCCAGGACTAGCAGGAGAAGGAAGGAAGAAGGCGTGCTCTGATGAGCACGCCGGCTATTCACTCGTCAATTCAGCGAAGAATATTTACTTATCTTTAGACTTTTTGCTCAGCAGATTTAGCTTTTCTCTGATAGCCGTAACGGCCAGCGCGCGATTATCCGCCAGATAACGGTCTTTAGCCGCAGGGGCCGAGCTTTGGATTGCAATCAGCGACCAGCCTTCCGGGCCTTTGAGTAAAAGCGGGGAACCACTGTCGCCGGGCAAAGTATCACACTGATGGGATAGGACGCCTTGCTGTGCCCAGCCAGTAATCAGACAGTTTTCATGACTGTACAGACTATCCAGATGATCCAGCGGATAACCCGCCTGAGTTACCTGTCGCTTAGCCTGTTTGAGTGCCTGCGTTAGCTCTGCTGATGTGCCTTGCCAAAGAGGTAAGGGTTTAATGGGTAAGGATTTTGAACTGGTTAACCGAATAAGAGCAAAATCATAGGCCGCCGCAGCAGGTGGAACGATCCAGCCTTCACCGTCCGGTTTCAAGCGCTTGCCCAGTTTAGGGTCAACTAAGGTTTCCAGCTTCCCGGTTTGATATGCCCATTTCTGATTGTGGGAAATAAAACGTAAAGCAATAGCTTTATCCATTTTTCCTGGAGGAGCCAGTACGCAATGGCCTGCGGTCAGAACCAGGTGAGGGGAAATAAGCGTTGCGGTACATAAGTTGCCGCTCGCCGTTTCAATTTGTCCAATTGCCTGCCACGGCCAATCCGCGCCGTTGGTCACCTCTGTTCGATCGTCTTTTCCGAAGAATAACGTGTTTTGATCTTTGGCGCTGGCCGTTTCTGGGGAGTCGGCGTAGGCCATGGAGACGGAAAAAGGTAACAGACTCAACAGTAGTAGTGATGATAAGCGCATAAATAATCTGCCTTGCAAAGGTCATCCATTAACACTCAAAAAAACCGCTGATTCCGGCAAAATTAGGAATATTGCTACCGGTAACTATAGACATAATTCACCCTGTCGGGCTGTTCAGCAATTGATTTTTCGATATTTTCGTGTGATGGCTTAATTAGAATTATAAGTAAAAACTAAGGGTAATCAGACCGCACAGAATCAGAGCGGTCAGGATGATTTCGAATAGGTAGCGACGCAGCATGGTGACGACCCCCGATAAAAAACACCCGGTATAACCGGGTGTTGAGCGAGTCAGGTGTGACTTCGTTACATTCGGTCAGTTATTTAGCCGCTGGTGCCGCTTTTACCGTGCTTTTATGATGTTTTTTGGCGGCCTGCGCTTTCTGCGCTGGCGCTTTGGTTACGGTTTTGTGGTGTTTTTTGGCGGCCTGCGCTTTCTGCGCTGGCGCTTTGGTTACGGCTTTGTGGTGTTTTTTGGCGGCCTGCGCTTTCTGCGCTGGCGCCTTGGTTACGGCTTTATGATGTTTTTTGGCGGCCTGCGCTTTCTGCGCTGGCGCCTTGGTTACGGCTTTGTGGTGTTTTTTGGCGGCCTGCGCTTTCTGCGCTGGCGCCTTGGTTACGGCTTTGTGGTGTTTTTTGGCGGCCTGCGCTTTCTGCGCTGGCGCTTTGGTTACGGCTTTATTGTGTTTTTTAGCAGCCTGTGCTTTTTGCTCGGTTTTCTTCACGGCTTTTTTGGCGTGTTTTTCATGAGCCATTTTTACCGTGGTGTTATGAGTGGCAGCGGTTGCTGGTGCAGCGGCAGTGGTGTCAGCGGCGAAAGCCGCAGAAGACAAGCCCAGAGTAGCAGCAACAACTAAGGCTAATAATTTTTTCATGGGTGTTTCCTCGGCATTCTGTTTAGGGGCGGCTCGATTGGGCCGTTAAAAAGAGTGTAGGGAATGCTGATGGGAAGATCCGTGAGTCATTGGTTTCGGCGTGTAACCGTTTGTACAGCGGCTGTTTATACTTGAAAACCAGTCGCCTGCGTGGGGGCGATTGCTCAGGCTAAACGACGATATATACAATTATGTTTTTTTTCTGCCCGATTTTTATTCTCGCGTGACCTCTCTGATGAGTTTTCATATCAATGCACTCAGGGAACGTTATGACTATAAAAAATAGCGGGAAATCACAGCATATTTCCGTGGCAGTTAAGAAAGCGCATTTTATTCACCAGCAACTATCATCTCATCGCGCCGCTCGCCCTGTCAGCTACGCTTTATCCGGTCTACTGTCGTTAGGTATTAGTCTGCCGGGTCAACTGATGGCTCAGGAAAAAATATCGGATCAGCATGTTAGCGCGGGGACGACGCAGTACAGCATTCCGGGAGGATCGTTGACCGCGGCCTTACAGACCTTAGCTAGCAAGGCTAACATTATTCTGACTTTCACCGCCGAGCAGACTCAGAACAAAACCGCTGCTAGCGTGAATAACGCGCAAAGTTTGTCGGAGGCGTTTGCACAACTCTTGGCGGGAAGCGGGCTACAGGCGGTCAAAACGCCGAATGGTTACCGGTTGATGGAAGTTCCGCAGGCGTGGCTTTCCGATGACAGCATTACCATGCCGGAGCTGTCGGTGATTGGTGGAATGGCAAACAGCTTACAGGCAGGGCGTTCCACCTTGCGTCAGGAAGATATCGCCCGAGCGCAGGCGGATAATCTGGCCAGTTTAATTGACCGTTTACCCGGTGTTTCTATGGCTGGATCGCCACGTCCCGGCGGGCAAAGCCTGAATATCTGGGGCATGGGCGACATGGAAGATGTAAAAATCACCCTCGATGGTGCGCCAAAAGGATTCGAAAAATATCGACAGGGTTCGGTATTTATTGAGCCGGAGCTGATTAAGCGTATTGATGTGGATAAAGGCCCTCACAATCTGCTGAATGGTAACGGGGGCTTTGGCGGGACGGTGAAAATCGAAACCAAAGACGCCGGTGATATGCTTAAACCGGGTGAAAACTTCGGTGGCCTGCTGAAATACAGTTACCACACTAATGATAGACAGAATATCTATAGCTCTGCTTTATACGGTCGCACGGAAAACGGGCTGGCCGACGGCTTAATCTATATGAGTAAACGTGACGGAGATAATATCCGCCGCCCGGACGGCACGCGATTTGCCTACTCCACTAACGATCAGGCCTCTTATTTACTCAAGACCAATATTTATCTGACAGATTCTCAGACTCTAACCTTATCGGCGATGCGTTCGGAATCCGATGGCTGGCAGCCTTTTGCCGCCAAACGTGACGATATGCCGTCCCCATCAGCCGCAGATATCAAGAAATATGGCTATGAAGAAGCCTGGCGACGTAAGCTGGTGTTACGGGATCAGGTGGACAGCAACTACTCGGTAAAATGGAATATTTCTCCGGAAGATAACCCGTTACTGAATATGACCGTGACTTATGCCAATTCCAGCACCAAACAATACGATCAGCGGCCGAAAACGGCATCTACCAGTTTCCTCGGCAGTTTGGGTAATGAAAGCTGGGTCAGTTATAAAGACAACATGTTGGATATCAACAATGAAAGCAGCTTTAGCACTGGTGTGCTGGAACATGTGTTGACGGTGGGGACGCGCTGGCATAAACACGAACGCGACACCTTGATGTACTATCCAGCTCAAAAAAATAACCCGAGCTATAACTATGGCTATTTCCAGCCTTATTATATGCCAGCGGGAGAGCAGGAAACCCGCAGCCTCTATCTGCAAGATGCGCTGACGTTGGGGAGCCTGACCGTCACGCCGGGTGTGCGATACGATCACGTGACCAATACCGGGCAGCCGAACTTCGCTCCGCGTTTTAATGACCGCGATCCAGCGGCCGGTCACGACTACAGTCGTGTGACTTACACCGGCTGGTCTCCGCATTTGGGGGTGATGTGGAAGGCAACGCAGAATCTGTCATTGTTCTCTGACATCAGCCGCACCTGGCGCGCGCCGGTGGTGGATGAGCAGTACGAGGTGCAGTCTGGGGCGTCCAGCATACCGGGCACCAGTCGCAATCTGGATGTGGAGACCATCACCGGGATTCGCATGGGCGCAATCCTCGATTTTAACGATCTGATGACGAAACAGGACAGTCTGCAAATTCGAACTACCTTGTTCCGTAACCGGGGTAAAAACGAAATCTTCTATCGCCGCGGCGTGCTGTGTGACGCCCAATCTGTCAGCGGTAGTTCGTCTTCCTGTAGTGGGACACTTTCCAATTACCGCAATTTACCGGGCTATACCATCGAAGGGTTAGAAATTGAAACCTTCTATGATAGTGAGCGAATTTTCGGCAACTTGTCTTATTCCACCATTCGTGGGGAAAGAGATGCTTCGCCGCGCGACCCTTGGGGCAACCGCACCTGGATTGCAGAAATTCCACCGACTGCGGCACATGCCATGCTAGGGGTTAAAATGCCTGAATGGGACATGGCATTCGGCTGGAAAGGGGATTTCGTGCGGAAGCAGGACCGTTCTCCGTCAGATGGCGATCCTAAAGCGGATATCTGGTCATTACCGAAAACCAAAGGTTACGTATTGCACGGTTTGTTTGCCAGCTGGCAGCCAGCTTCGCTGGATGGATTTGAAGCACGGGTGGCGGTTGATAATCTGTTTAACACTGAGTATTACCCGTACCTTGGCGAGTCGGTCTCTGGCGTTGGTCGTAATATAAAGCTGAGCGTTTCTCAACGATTCTAAGACCAACGCTAGCTCAAACAGCGGCATCCTTGGCGGATGCCGTTTTTTTGCCATATAGACAGGGACTACGACGGGAAACCAAAAGGGAGAAATAAGCGGTTTGCTATAAAAATAAGACTCACTGCGAGTAATAACTTGACATAGAATAATGAAAATATAAATAATAATCATTATCATTCAAGTGAGCTGTAATTTTCGGGGTTAAAATTGACGATGAGGGAGACATCAGCCAGTGCGCATGGTTTTGCCCAGCGACTTTACTTCGAACATCACGGTTGGCTTTATCACTGGTTGCGCAACAAAGTGGGATGTCCGCAACATGCGGCAGATCTCACGCAAGATACCTTCCTGAATATCCTGATTAATCCCGATGCGCAGGCAATTCGTCAGCCCCGTCCCTTTTTAGCCACCGTGGCGCGGCGTCTGGTGGCTAATCACTATCGTCGCAAAACGATTGAAGATGCTTATCTCTCGGCTCTCAGTGCATTACCCGAAGTGGTTACGCCATCGCCTGAAACTCGTCTATTAACCTTGGAAATTCTGGAAAAACTGGATGCCGCGCTCGATGGTTTACCGCCGCAGGTGAGGGAAGCCTTCCTGTTGGCTCACTTACAGGGTATGCGCTACAGCGATATTGCTGAACGTCTGCGGGTTTCTGCCAGTTCGGTTAAACAGTACCTACAGCGCGCTAATCTTCAGTGTTTTTTCGCGCTATCTTCTTAGATGACTGCCGTCTTAAGTAAACATCTCCCTATATGAATAGCTGCTGAAATGACCATGCCCCCAATGAATAATCCGACGATTCAGGATGCCCAAGGCGTGCCTATTGCCAGCGAAAGCGCGCGGGAGGCGGTTTTCTGGCTGACGCATTTAATGGACGATGCGGCGACGGAACAGGATCGGCAGGCGTGGTTACATTGGCGTAATCAGCATCCGGATAATGAGCGGGCGTGGCGGCATATTGAGTCTTGTTGCGCCGATTTTAGTCGCCTCAACGTTCAGGCAGCCCACAGCACTTTATCTATATTGGGGAAAACCAAATTGGGGAAAACCAATCGGCGGGGCGTATTGAAGTTACTGGCCGCCAGCTGTATCACCGGCGGAGGGGTGATTCTGGGTGGTCACTCTAGGGGCTGGCTATCTTGGCAGGCTGACTATCACACCGATATTGGCGAACAAAAAAGTCTGACGCTAGAAGATGGCACGCACCTACAGCTCAATACTCAAACGGCGGTTAATGTGCGTTACAGCGATGTGGCTCGCCAGATTGTGCTAATTCGGGGGGAAGTGATGGTGGAAAGTGGCCAGTTGGAACAGCAGGCGCATTTTCCCCGTCCGCTGAGCCTGGAAACGCCACAGGGCCGTATTGTGGCGATAGGAACACGATTTAGCGTTTACTTAAAGGGAACGCAGAGTGAGGTGGATGTTTATCAGGGGGCGGTAAGGTTATCACCGCGGTCTCTTCGGCAGAGCCTGACTATCCCGGCTGGGCAGGGCGGTTGGCTGTCCGCATCTGGATGCGGGGTGAAGCCGTTAATACGAGAAAAAAGCGCTTGGGTAAATGGGCAATTATTAGTCGACAATCAGAAACTCAGTGATTTTCTTGCCGAACTAAGCCGCTATCGTTCCGGCGTAGTGCGTTGTCAGCCGGAAGCCTCCAGTCTGCGTTTGTCGGGGGTTTTCCCTTTGGCGGATACTGACCGCATTCTTAAAGCGTTACCCGATGTCTTGCCAGTTCAGGTCAAATATTTCTCTCGTTATTGGGTTCAGATAGATATTCGATGAATTATGCTGACGAATAACTAATCTACCAATGTTTATACTGTTTTTATTTTTTTACTGCCCAAATAGCCAACTCAAGTGACCTTCTTTGTAGTTACCTCGTTATCCTTTCTTACCCAAGCAGGAAAACAATGCAAACCACTAAAAATAGCCTGTCGGCGCCGTCAGATATTGCCATGATGCCTATGCGTGGCCGGGAGCGTGTTCGTTGGAGTGGTAGCACCGTTCTGGCTTTACTGTTACACGGCGGCCTGATCTGCTGGCTGGCTTATCATTATGTTGCTGCGGATTCGGTTACCGCCGCGCCGCCACCGGCGTTGATGCTGGTATTGGCAGACAAAATAGAATCCGTCCCCGCGCCAAATGATGTCCCTATGGGGCCGCCCAAAGTGCTATCTGCGCCGGAATCCAGCGTGAAATCAGAAACGGAACGGCAGGAAAGCGTGCAGCCGGCAGCGCCGGAAGCGATGAAGCCCGCAATATTGGCAGCGAAAAATAAGGTCATAGAAAAACCGAAACCGGTAAGTCAGCGTCGTGAAACGCAAAACGATAATGCGCCCTCACTGGACTCGTTACCAAGTACTACGCCGTCAGCCGAAGCAACCAGCGCGCCTCCGAGCGCAGCAGAGCAACGTATCGCCGCGCCTTACACCAGTGACAGTTTTGCGCAGACCCAAGGCATACCTGACTGGAGTAGCCTAATGCTGGGACACCTTAGCCGCCATAAGCGTTACCCGCCCATTGCGGTGCGCCAGAGTCGGCAGGGTATCGTGCTGGTACGCGTTACGCTGGATAAAGCAGGGCTGGTTTCAGCGACTCGCTTAATGAAAAGCAGCGGCGTTGACTCGTTGGATAATGAAGCTTTGGCTCTGCCTAAGCGTGCGCAACCTTTACCGCCAGCGCCGGAGGAAATAATGGCTAATCGAAAAGAAATCAGCATTACTATTCCTGTTCGTTTTGACTTACGCGAACTGCGGAATTAATGCTAAGACAAAATTGATAAAAAAGGCTCATATTTATATGGGCCATTTCTGTTCTAATATTGAATTACTGCATGGTTAACCAGCCGAGATGTTGATAAAAAAATGTCATCAGTAACATAAATGAAAATAGAATATTCAGGCCTAATGCCAGCGTCATTTTTCTGGTAATACGATGCTGTTGGCTAATTTGTTTATCCAAAGCCAGATTACTTAATTCCAATTGACGGTTTAACCGACTAAATCGTATTTCTAACGCTTCAGCCATCTTTGTATTGTAATTTTGAGCATCACACTGGTTTTGTTGGGCAAATTCAATTAGCGATTTTTGCACTTTATCCTGATAGGACAATAATTGCTGGCTGTATTCTCTATTATGTTGAAAAATATGACTTTCCATATCTTGCCACAGCGCGTGAATACGCAATCTATGCTGCTCATTTTGTTCTTGAATTTGTTTTGTCTGAGCATCAGATAACTGGTAAAGGTCACTCAGTGAATCACCGATCGATTTCTGCCACGTCAAATAGCCAGAATCTTTGTTGTCGATTTTTTCTGTTATCAGCAAGTTACTTTCTGTGCTATCCCTGTTTCGCGTTGATAATTGCGCATGAGCAGAATAAGGCACTATCTTCTCCGATCTGGGCGTTAGTTCTATCGTTGAGGGTAACACCTGTTCCATTCTTAAGGCCTGCTCAGGTCGAATAAAAAACGAGCGCCTAAGGCGACGCCATGTAAGCTACACTATGACTTATCGGTATCTTTTAGAATCTCTTTAGCGTAAATAGCGCGATAGTGATAATAAATTTTATCAAAGACGAGATAAACATTTATCAGAGCATCCGGCCAGCCAACACCCAATTATACGTGAGTCTTTTTGCTTGGTTTCAGAGAACAATTTTTGTTGTTCTAGCCGTATGCAAATCATCCCATCAAAATTAATGGAGTTGAGAAGTCATATTCTTATTTACCCCGATAATTTCTGACTGCACTCAATGTTTATTTGTAAGTTACACTCGCTCAGTTATTTTTTAACTGAGAAAGACAATTAAATCATATTATCGGATTTATTGGAGTAGGCTGTTAACTCCCAAGCGAAATGATAAGGAGTTTATTATTTACAATTAATAATAAAATTAATTTATTTATCTGCTAGGGAATGCCGCAGCAATCAGTTCAGTCTAATTCTATCTGGTGTTATGCAATTTACTTGATGCCGCGGAATTAACTGGCAGTAGATGATAATACGCAAGTTAATATCTGTGGATGGGAAGGGTAGATATTGGCCCAAGACTATTACTCTGTGAAAAAAAACATCAATTAAATAAGGTATTAAAAATGGAAAAGACAACGACCGACAAAAAAAACGTTATTACATTTAATAACAACGATTTTCCAAGCGATCTCGGTGGGGAGCTTTCTGCCTCTATTCTTTTTGTACAGAACAGTGTGATTCCGGCTGGTAAACATCTTAACGATGATATTCAGCCGCATTTAACATCGCATAAGAAAACTATGGTCCTGTTTAAATCAAAACAAGAGATTGACGAGGCTATTCCGGTCACTTTGACTCTGAAAGATGCGGAAAATCAGGTGGCTGGCACTTACACCCTGCGTCCGCCCAAGGACTTGACGCGGCTGGTTGAGCAGATTAAAGACTTCAACGGCAGTGAAGATGACTTTATTGAACCGGCAGTTTATGACAAATCCATTTCTGGTCAGGCCGAGCTGAATAAACTACAAAATGATACGCAAGGTAATCAGATTAAATCCATTCTTTCTACCAATAACAGTTTAAAGATCAGCACTCGAGATGGTGGTTGGATTAAAGATTTTTATATGCCTGTTGCGGATGAACTGGATGGTAAATTAGTCACTTTCTCCTCGAATGCCGGATATAATTCATTTATCCACTACTCAGGTAAAAAAGTTACGCTGAATCGTGGTCTGACCATAGTGCTGCGTAATTATAAAGGTTCTTGGTACAGTCTGGATGATGTGAAATATAGCCAGATTTCTTTTGGTGAAGGCTTCTGGTCGGTCATTATTCCGTTTGAAAAAATCGTTCCAGGTATTCAGCTTGATTTTGAACATAACGGCAAACACGGCCAACTTGGTAATATCCAGGTTGGGGCGTCGAACGAGTTAATTATCCACACCATTGATTTAGGTATGTTAACGCCGTATCGCAACGCATTCGAATTCCAGAAAAAAAATGAATATCATCGCCAGTATTTCCAACAGGTTCCATTGAGCCGACTGATCGTTTCACAGTACGAACCGCAGTATTTCAAAGAAGTGATGTTGCCGGAAGGTGTGCTGCTAACCGATTACGATCCAAGCACCGGTGGCGTTTATGAGGGAACAATGCGTCAGCGCATTGGTAAAGAACTGATTTCCATCGGTATTAATAATGCTAACTACGGTATCAACTCCTCACAAGGGAAAGGGGAAAACGGCCATCCGTACAGTACCGCACAGCTTACTGCGCATAATTCCATTGGTAAGTACGTCAATGGGATTATCGTACATGGTTTATCCGGCGGCGGCGGTATTGTGACCCTGGAAAGCAGTATTGGGAATGAGTTCAGCCATGAAGTTGGCCATAACTACGGTTTAGGACATTATCCAAACGGATACGCGGGTTCTATTCATCAGGCTCCGGATAAGCCAAACTCCTGCTGGGGTTGGGACAGCGATAACGATCAGTTCATCCCTAACTTCGAAAATACAATCAGCAACAAACCAACCTGTCAGGATGAGCAATGCGCAGCACCTTTTGCCGGGCACAGTTTTGGTCGCGATGCGATGGCGAGTGGTTCGCCAATGTATATGCAAAGTAATGCTTTTACCCTGCATACACCTTATTCGTTATCAAAAATTCAAACTTTCCTGGAGAATAAAGCCGTATTTGATCGCCATTCGCCTACCGGTTTTAATAAGTGGAATGCCACGACTCAAACAATGGAACCTTGGGAAAACCGGGTGGAAACCAAGTCAAATAAAGATGCAGCGCCTTCAGAAGTTACCATGGCATCAATGACGGCATTACTTGAACGCCATGATCTGATTACCGTGTCGTTTAAAAATAAGAGTTTTGCTAAGGATATTTATATTCCTATTGCTACAGAGGAGAATAAAGGTAAAGCCGTACGAGTTAAAAACGTAACTAACTCTACTTCTTTGCTTCATGTGAATAACCAGCTCTATACCATTGCCTATAACCACAACACCGTTTATTTATCTAATGGTAAAACTTGGTTGGAAGTTGCCGATTACTCGCTGAGCGAAGCCAAACGTCCATATAAACAAGGGGTAGCGGTCACTACATTGGTTGGTTATTACGATCCTCAGGGGGCGCTGAGCAGTTATATCTTCCCGGCATTACATGGTTCATTCGGTATGGTTTATCAAGGTGACGGTAACCGAGCCAATATTTGTTATCTCGAAGTACAATTCGAAGGTGGGGTCGTTCAGCAATTCAAACTCTCTGCTAACCGCATTGATGCCACCTGTATGAACAAATTCCACATTAACGTAGAGGAAGGTTTGAATCCGATAAAAGCATCTATTTTTGTCGGCGGCGTGGAGGTATCGTCCATTGATATTGCTAAACCAACATCCAACCTGGAATTCAGTGTTAATGGGGTGGCATTGTAAACAGAGTTTGATGCCATACTGGATACTGTAATAAATCTAATCTAAGACTCTGGCCATCCCTCGATTATCTCTATCAGGGATGGCCATTCTTATTTAAAGAGGTGCGGGGAGGGGGCATCGAAAAATAAATATCGAGCATTAACTGAGGTAAACAAAGGAATTTGTGGGCTGATAGTTTTACCCGCTTAAATTTCGAACTAACCCCGGAACCTCTCTTATCAGTCTAACTAAGCAGCTCTATCAAATATAATGACAAATCAAGCGACGCAATTTACGCCTCTGAAGAGTAAAAGCTTACCCATCGTACTTTTCTGCATTTTCTGCACATAGCCAAGAGTTGATGATGCTAAAGCATAACTTCATCACTTCGAATCTCATTTTAGTTACAACATACAGCGTGCTTTAGTTCAAATAATGCCATCTGAAGCTTTTGCGATTAACAAATAATCGGGGAATATAACAACGCCTAAAAGTCCTGCAGATAGTAGCAGGGCAGTTAGGTAGCCCCCAAGCTGCTCAATATGGCGTTCTGTCTTGGTGTGTAAATATCCAATTTAGGGGTTTAGGGGATTTCACAGGGGAAACGGGATTTTGTTTAAATCTTGTTTGTATTAGACGTTCGGCTGTGCGATTAGCATTAAAAATTAGTGTGAGTGGTTGTTATTAAATAATTTATGAATGCCAGGGGCAAAGCATGGCCGCCATTTTCAGGCGGCCTGAGGCAAGATTTAGAGATAACGGCGCTCTAAGTGCTGACGGAAGAAACGCGGATTAAGAGTTTCGCCCGTGGCTTTAATTATCAACTCGTCGGTGAGATAACGGCTACCGTGCTGCCAGATATTTTGCTGCAACCAAGCGAATAAGGCGCTGAGATCGCCATTACCAATTTGTTGATCCAGATTTGGAATCGCTTCACGAGCCGTTTGGAATAATTGAGCGGCATACATTGCGCCCAAGGTATAAGTTGGGAAATAGCCAAAAGCCCCGTCGGTCCAGTGAATATCTTGCATGCAGCCGTTGCGATAGTTGCCCTCGGTATTTAGCCCCAAATAACGCTGCATTTTTTCATTCCACTGTGCCGGAATGTCCTCAACCTCAATTTCGCCTTCGATCAGCGCTTTTTCGATTTCGTAACGCAAAATCACATGAGCCGGATAGCTAACCTCATCGGCATCCACCCGAATAAAACCGGCTTCAACACGCTGATTAAGCGCAATAAAGTTGTCCTCGGTTAACGCCGCTTGTTCGCCAAAGTGCTTGATAGCAAGGGGGAGCAAAAGCTTTAGAAACTCGTCGCTACGTGCCAATTGCATCTCAAATAGCAAGCTTTGAGATTCATGTATCGCCGTGGAGCGAGCATGAGAAATAGGTTGGCCTAACCATTCGCGCGGTAAATTCTGTTCATAGCGGGCGTGCCCCGTTTCGTGAACGATCCCCATCAGGGCGCTAGTGAATTCTTTCTCGTTATAACGTGTAGTGATACGTACATCTTGCGGAACACCGCCGCAGAAAGGATGTACGCTAACATCAACCCGGCCACCGTCAAAATCAAAACCAAGTAGCGCCATGACACTCAGGCTAAGCTGGCGCTGTTTCTCTAAATCAAATGGGCCGACTGGTGTTAAATGTGGTTGTTTAGCCTGCTTGACGATCGCTTTTTGCAGCAAATCTGGTAACCATTGCTTTAAATCACCAAAAATACGATCCAAATCGCTGCTGCGTAAACCCGGCTCATACAGGTTTAATAACGCATCGTAGCGAGATGTGCCGGCAGCCTGCGCACGGATCTCGGCCTCCTGACGACTAAGTTTCACCACTTCTCGCAGATTTTCTGCAAAGCCCGCCCAATCATTATTGATGCGTTGCTGACGCCAGGCATGTTCACAACGCGCGCCTGCCAGCGATTTCGCTTCAACCAAACTTTCTGGCACCAGTACCGCGTTATCGTAGTGGCGACGCATTTCGCGCAGATTCGCTTTCTCAATATCGTTCAGAGTTTCCTGTTCCGCCTGCTCAAGCTATTGGCCGACCTGTGGCGCGGTCAGAATTTGGTGATGCAGCACGTTTAGCTCGGCCAAGGCCTCTGAGCGAGCCAAATTGCCTTTAGGGGGCATCATGGTTTGCATGTCCCAGCCGGCAATAGCCGAGAGATGTTCAAAACGAGACAGGCGAGTGAAGGTGCTGCGCAGCTGATGATAGGCTGTGATCATAGGGCACTCCATTAGTTAACCGATGATAATCAACGTTTTTTTGCTATTTATTTTTTATCTGATACTGCGTCTGAATCTACGGATAAACTGTAGTAATCTTTGACTGGCCAGCAGAAACGGAAGCTCGCGCCGCCCAAAGAACTGCTTTCTACAAAAACGCGTCCCTGATAAGCCTGCGCGATGGAGTGAACGATTGCCAGGCCTAAACCGCAGCCGCCGGTCGCGCGATCGCGACTTGGATCTAAGCGGACAAAAGGCTCAAACACTTTGGTGCGTTCATCCGGCGGAATGCCGGGACCATCGTCTTCAACCTGCAGACAAGCTTCATCGCCGTCGAACCACAGGCCGATGCGCAAACGCTGATTGGAGTAGCGCAGGGCGTTATTCACCAAATTATCCAGCACTCGTTCCATTAGGCGTAAATCCACCGCACCAAAATCGCCACTGTGCGGAATATCCAGCGCGATTTCTCGCTCGCGGTGAATCAGGCGCATATCTTCGACTTTAGTTTGCAGCCAGGTCGGTAAATCTATTGGCTCCAGATTAAGAGAAACCTGAGGGCGATCCAGACGAGCATAAGTCAATAGTTCGTCTATCAATGATTCCAACTGACCGATATCCCGGTTTAATGCCAGTTGCTCTGTTTCGCTCAGATTTTCACTCATGGCTAAACGGTAGCGCAAACGAACCAACGGGGTGCGCAACTCGTGGGCTATGCCGTCAATCAGCAGTTTTTTACTGGCAATCAGAGTGCTGATGTTATCCGCCATCTGATTAAAAGCGACGCCGAGACGATTCAGACTGGAAGTCGGATCAAAGTGCGTCCGTTCATCTAAATGTCCGGAACCCAGCCGCTGGGCAGCGTTTTCTAGCTGTAGCAGATCTTTCCAGTGCGGGCGCATCCACAGGAAAACCGGCAACGCCAGCGACATACCGATTAAAATCAGCAGAGCCAGATCCAACAGCCGCATTTGATGTAAATAGAATAAATACGGAACCGGTCCGACCACCAATACATAATGACTGCGCGGAATTCGCTGCAAGAATGAGTATTCATCGTCTAAAGCGATGATCTCTCCTGCCCGCAGTCGTTTATTCAGGCGTGGCCCTAAATCTCGTTTATCCAGCGGTTCAATATGCAGTTCAAACGAAAGATTCAAATCCAGCGTTTCGATGGTTTTATTCCAGTCACGCAGGGGGATTTCTCTCAGTTCACTGCGCATCAATGACAGCGAGCTTTTCATCAAGTCGTCTAAAGACTGGCGCCCAGCGCGTTCGGCGGTGACTTTATAAACCAGCCCGACCAGCATCGCCATCACCATAAAGCAGACAAACAGCAATAAGAAAAACTGTATGAATAGTTTTCTCATTGTTGGACGGATTCCCAGGCGTTAGGAGCAAACAGGTAACCTTTATTACGCACGGTTTTAATGCGGAATGGCTCCAGCGTATTATCGTAAAGTTTGCGACGTAAACGAGAGATTGCCACGTCGATACTGCGATCCATTCCGTCATAGCTGACGCCGCGCAGACTTTTTAATAAGATTTCCCGATCCATAATAATACCGGCGTGGGTGGCCAGTTCCCAAAGTAAATCGAAGTCTGACGTGGAAAGCGTAATTTCCTCCTGACCCAGATTGACCTGACGATTAACTGGATCGATACAGAGCAGGCCGAAGCGAATCGCGTTTTGATTGGTCAGCGTGGCTACCTGTGGCTCTTTGCTCTGGCTTTGCCGTTGGCGTAAATGTAAACGCAGCCGCGCCAGCAAAACGGCAGGTGGCGTAGTTTTCAGAATATAATCATTCGCACCCATTTCCAGCGATAGGATATGGTTCATATCACTATCCAATGAGGTCAGCAGGACTATCGGGCCATCATAATGAGGACGCAGATCCCGGCAAAGCGTCATACCGTCTTTACCCGGCAACATAATATCCAACAGCACTAAATCCGGCTGTTGCTCGGTAATAAAGTCCTGCGCGGTGTCGCCTCGCGGCTCAATCAGAACGTCAATATCATGTTTGCCTAAATAGGCGGCAATCAACTTTCCGACTTCTGGGTCGTCTTCGACAAAAACAATTTTAGTCATGTTTCCCGGTCTATAAGAATCTGCGATAAAAGTGACGGAATTCAGCATAGCGCGCCGAAGAGGGCAATGCCATGAGGATTTGGTGTCTAATCTTGAGCTGTATCGCGCAATTATTCATTCGTATGATTAAAGCGTCGGCTCCGTCTGGTAAACAGTAAGGGAATTATGTCATTATATTGGTGACACTGACTGTCACGTCGTCTCTATTTAGCCGTAGTCCAACACTATTTTGAATTAAGAGAGGATTAGGGGATGAGTAGTGAGCGGATACAGCGCGAAACCATCTGCTTTGATTACATGAAATTTCTATCGGCTTCCTGCAAAAAACGCTGGAGTTTTGTCGATGCGATTTATGGTGTAATGCCTATCTTCGGCATGGTGGTAAAAAAATCTCAAACTGAATCAGAAAAGAACCCACAAGAGCAGTTAACCGCCTTAGCTTTGCAGGTGCTATCTACACAGGTGAGCGATGAAACCAATATGATTCGGTTAATTCGGTTGGCACGCCAACAGGGGATTCAATCTCTGGAAGTCCAATTACCCTATGGTTTGGATATCGGTCAATTGGCGGCTATTTCACGTCAGTGCTCACCGCAGGTTGCTTTGACGTTAAACGGCGAGCGGTTGCTGGTTAATTTGCCCGTCATTCAGCCTTAAATATGCTGTTCATGGCGAGCAAGCGTCGCTCTTGGCCATTTTATCTTTATATTCTATCACTCAGAAATTCAGCAAAAGTTCGGCTTTGCTCACTGATAATTTGAATTTGATGCTCGGTTTCTTTTCCGTTATTTATGCGTTGCTCAATATCATCTAGTCTATCGTTGCTATCCTGTAACGTCTCATTGTTAGTCGGATGGTGTTGATACCCTTGGGTAATGAGATTTTTTCGATGCTTGGATTGTTTTTATCAATGCCTTGGTTCCATGAAAAGCAGCCTTATTAGCTTTACTGCTTCCTCGAAACTGCCTCCAACTGTGATTCTCTCCAAATTTTCTATTAATCGATGGGCTTCTTGCCACCTCAATATCAATTTTGATTCATGCATTTCTGCTACAAAAGGCTGTTCAGCATCTACTTTATTTTTACTGACATTTTATTTTTACTAACATATGTAGATAGCTGAACATATTAGAAATTAATGCATAATTAACCAGGTCGCGGGCAGGGTAGCGACCATTACCAGACAAATGGCCACGCGCTCCATTTTATTTAAGATGCGCATATCATGGTGACTTTTCCGAGCATAAATAAACACCAATAATCCCGGCGCATACAATAATACCGACAGCAGCAAATGCAGCATACCGGCGGCGTAAATCAGCCATAAACCGTATAAGCAGGCACCGCTGGCCGCCACAATCAAGCGCCAATCCTGACGTTTTAGCGCAACCTTAAACAGAAATGCGCCCACCAAGAAATACGGCACTAAAATCATTTCAGAAGCGATAGTTAGCAGCGTATTATAGTTACTTCCGGTAATCCAAATCAGTACCAACGCAATCTGCACCGCGCCGTTGGTAAACCACAGCGATTGGGATGGCGCATTATTCTTATTTTGCTGACAAAACGCTTTCGGGAAAGCGCCATGTTTAGCCGCATGCAACGGCACCTCGGCGGCCATAATGGTCCAGCTCAAGTAAGCGCCGCAGACTGAAATAATCAGACCCGTGGCGATAACGATTTCACCCAGTGGCCCCATCAGCTCAACCATCAAACCGGCCATCGATGGGTTGCGCATCTCTGCCAGCTCGGCGCGTGGTACTACGCCTAGCGACAGTAAGGTGATCAGCAAATACACGCTCAGTGCAGATAACACCGCCAGCATGGTTGCCCGACCAACGTCCTTTTTATTTCGCGCCCGCGCCGAAACCACTACTGCACCTTCCACACCGATAAACACCCACAGAGTGATAAGCATGGTGCTTTTAACCTGCTCCCACACCGGCGTACCCAAAGCGATGCCGCTGAAATCCAGCGTAAAGGTCTCGAGATTAAAGGCGATCGCCGCCAGAATAATAAAACCGCCTAAGGGTAACAGTTTCGCCAGCGTCGCCACCAAATTGATGCTGGCCGCAGTCTGTACGCCGCGTAATACCAAGGCGTGCACCACCCACAGCAGGAAAGAGGCACCGATCAATGCTTGCCAGGTATTCCCTTCACCAAAAACGATGTGATCTGGCGTATCGGTGAAAAAGCTCAGCGCGGCAAACACAATAACCAGATAAGACACGTTAGCGATCACCGCGCACAGCCAGTAACCCCAGGCGGAGAAAAAGCCGACCAGATCGCCAAAGCCTTCTTTAGCATAGGTAAAGATACCGCCATCCAGATCCGGCCTGAGGCGAGTCAACAACAGCATGGCAAAGGCGAGGAAGATAATCCCTACGCCGGTAATACTCCAACCGATAAGTAACGCCGCTGGACTGGCAACTTCAGCCATGTTCTGCGGTAGGCTAAAGACGCCGGCGCCTAGCATGGAGCTGAGAACAAGTGCGGTTAGCGCGGTTAGGCCGAGTTTTTTTTCCAATGCTAGCAGTCCTGGTATTTAAAGAATTAATCTATGGATGTCAGCTATCAACTAGCAGGATATGGGGAGTCGGCACCGATAGCTGAAAGATAATAGCCCTAAAAAGTGCCAAGATTTTACGGAGTGCGGGGTGTGGATGCAATGATTGGTTATGCGATTAGGATAAAAAGTTATTCAGTCGTTCAGGATTTGCGCAACCAGAAAGGCCGTTGGGCGGGAAGAGGGTAAAGAATGGCGGAAACAAAAGTAAAACGGGGCAACCTTAGGCGGCCCCGCAAAGATTATTTGAACAAATCAGCGCTAACGGTCAGGTTGCCGCCGCTTTTGTTTTGCCACTGACGAGTCACGTGGTAGTACTTGGCTCCTTTCGCTGCGGCACGTTTAGCCACTTCTTGCGAAACATCGGTCATACTGTTGAAGTGACCGGTAAAGGTAACTGAATCAAAGGGCACCATTTGTGCCGCAGTGGTGTTATTCAGTTCCTGAATTTGCGTACCGTCGGACAGAGTTACAGTGTAACGCTTCCCGGTTGAAGACTGAGTTTCGAAGAAGCGACCCACGGCATTGCTTGGCGTACCAGAAGAGGCAACGCCCGGCAGTTCAACTTTAGCCGCTTCGGCACCGCCCGCTGCCAGTGCGGCACGGCCTGCGTCGGAATCAGCAGGGATGACGTCCGGGCTTTGCACCTTACGTTTTGGCGCATCAGCTTTATATACGTAAGCGGTGATAAACTGGTTACCGCCGCCGTTGGCATCGACTTGACGCACGATGAAGAAGAAGCTGGCATTTTTTCTTTTCGCTTCTTTAGAGATTGCGTCGTTAATATCCGGTTGGCTGCGGAAGAAGCCGCTGACAGACACGGTATCAAAAGGCTCCAGCAGATAAGCTTCGTTCTTCGGCAGCTCTTTTACGCCGTTGAAGGTGCGGTATTGAGTCTCTTGACTCACTTTTTCCGCATCTTTGTGGTACAGATCGGCCGTTACACGCCAGTTACCGCCGTTATTATTGCTGTTAGTATCCTGAATATAGAAAGCGTCTGCGCCCAATGCGTCAGCGCGACGTGACACCGCAGCGGCTGCTTCATTGATTGCGTTAAACCGACCGGTAATTGTTATACGTTGGAACGGTTTAATGGAGGCTGCTTTTTCCGGCGCTAATTCTTGCGCGGCTTGTGCAGCAGAAAATGCAGTCAGTGATAGCAATGCTGACGCGATGATCGTGTATTTCAGCTTCATAAAAAATCCTTTCGCCTTGCGCATTAACGTTATACGAGCAGAACTATTGATGTGTAACAGAATAGCCGATGATTATTACATGTAATAATGGCAGGTGTCTCAGCAATTTATGCCGCACAGTGTGACTATTTACTACCGGCAATCAATGGCGTTCTTTCCCGCTAATACAGATAAGTTTTGATAATAATACAATTAACGACATAAGCTCGATTTATTTACATTTTGCTAACCTCAGGCCACGTATTTACTGGATTCATAGAATGGATGGAATAAATTTAATCTAACCATAAATGGCAGGATAAGACTCTGGTAAATATAATATTGATAGTCATTTATACAATCTTCCCATTGGCTATCAGTTTTTATGCAAAAAGCGTTAATGTGATGCAGACAAATATGGATCATCAGTCACATTTTCAGTAGGTTATAGGAAGCTGTAGCAAGCAGGTTTCGGCGGCGCGAAGATTCGGCGTAACGAAATCACAACTATAGGCAGGATGACGACACACTCATCATCGAAGAGAACTAAAAGGGAACATTATGCGTATTGGTGTACCAAGAGAGCGGTTGGCCAATGAAGCCCGGGTTGCAGCAACGCCGAAAACGGTGGAACAACTGCTGAAGTTGGGCTTTACCGTCGCCATAGAGGCAGATGCCGGGCGACTGGCCAGTTTTGACGATGCGGCTTATCAGTCAGCTGGCGCCACAATTACGGATACGGCGAATGTGTGGCAATCGGATCTGATCCTAAAAGTTAACGCGCCCCTTGAGGATGAAATTGCCTTAATGCGTGAGGGCAGCACGCTGGTCAGTTTTATCTGGCCTGCGCAAAATCCAGAACTGCTGAAAAAACTGGCAGAACGTCAAGTGACGGTGCTGGCGATGGATTCTGTGCCGCGTATCTCACGGGCGCAGTCGATGGATGCCTTAAGCTCCATGGCCAACATCGCGGGTTACCGCGCCATTGTGGAAGCCGCTCATGAATTCGGCCGTTTCTTCACTGGGCAGATTACGGCCGCAGGTAAAGTGCCTCCGGCAAAAGTGATGATTATCGGTGCTGGCGTTGCCGGTCTGGCAGCCATTGGCGCCGCGGGCAGCCTTGGAGCTATCGTTCGCGCCTTCGATACGCGTCCGGAAGTGAAAGAACAGGTTCAGAGTATGGGGGCCGAATTCCTCGAGCTGGACTTTGAAGAAGAAGCGGGCAGCGGCGATGGCTACGCCAAAGTGATGTCCGAAGCTTTCATCAAGGCAGAGATGGAACTGTTTGCGGCGCAGGCGGCGGAAGTGGATATTATCGTCACTACCGCGCTGATTCCGGGCAAACCTGCTCCGTTGCTGATCACCAAAGAAATGGTTGCCTCGATGAAACCGGGCAGCGTGGTGGTCGATCTGGCGGCACAAACCGGCGGTAACTGCGAACTAACCGTCGCAGACAAAATCACCGTGACTGATAATGGCGTTAAAATTATTGGTTACACCGATTTACCAAGTCGTTTGCCAACCCAGTCTTCCCAGCTTTACGGTACTAACCTGGTTAACTTGCTGAAACTGCTGTGCAAAGAGAAGAACGGCGAAATTGATATCGATTTCGAGGATACCGTGATTCGCGGCGTTACCGTGGTGAAAACCGGTGAAATTACCTGGCCTGCGCCGCCAATTCAGGTTTCTGCTCAGCCTCAGGCGGCAAAAGCGGCGGCTCCGATTGAAAAACCTCAGGCTAAACCTTCGTCTCCCTGGACCAAATATATCTTTATGGCGATCGCCATCGTGCTGTTTGGCTGGCTGGCCAACGTGGCGCCGAAAGAGTTTTTGTCACACTTCACCGTGTTTGCTCTGGCTTGCGTAGTGGGTTACTACGTGGTGTGGAACGTCAGCCATGCGCTGCATACGCCGCTGATGTCGGTCACTAACGCTATTTCGGGCATCATTGTGGTAGGGGCGTTGTTGCAGATTGGCCACGGCGGCTGGGTAAGTTTCTTATCCTTTATTGCCGTACTGATTGCCAGCATCAACATTTTCGGTGGTTTCACCGTGACTCAGCGCATGCTGAAAATGTTCCGTAAACACTAAGGGGTAACTGATGTCTAGTGGTCTCGTAACAGCTGCATACATAGTTGCCGCGATTTTATTTATTTTCAGTCTGGCCGGTTTATCCCGCCACGAAACCTCCAAGCAGGGTAATACTTTTGGTATTACCGGTATGGCCATTGCACTGATCGCCACCATTATGGGGCCGGATTCCGGCAACGTTGGCTGGATTATTGTCGCTATGGTTATCGGTGGCTCCATCGGTATTTATCTGGCGAAAAAAGTCGAAATGACCGAAATGCCAGAGCTGGTTGCGGTGCTGCATAGCTTCGTGGGTCTGGCCGCGGTACTGGTTGGTTTCAACAGTTATCTGGATCACGGCGCACCAATGGAGCCGGTGATGCAGAACATTCATCTGACCGAAGTGTTCCTTGGCATCTTTATCGGTGCAGTAACCTTCACCGGTTCTATTGTGGCCTTTGGTAAATTACGCGGGATTATCTCTTCTAAACCGCTGACTTTGCCTCATCGCCATAAGCTGAATCTGGCGGCGTTGGTGGTGTCATTCCTGTTGATGGTGCTGTTTGTGAAAACCGACAGCGTAGCGATGCAGGGCATTTGTCTGTTCCTGATGACCGCCATAGCGCTGGCTTTCGGCTGGCATCTGGTGGCCTCCATTGGCGGGGCGGATATGCCGGTTGTGGTTTCCATGCTGAACTCCTACTCCGGTTGGGCTGCTGCGGCGGCGGGCTTTATGCTCAGCAACGACCTGCTGATCGTCACCGGCGCTTTGGTGGGTTCTTCCGGTGCGATTCTGTCTTACATTATGTGTAAGGCAATGAACCGCTCGTTTATCAGCGTTATTGCCGGTGGCTTCGGTACTGACGGTTCGTCCGTCGGTGATGCGGAAGAAATGGGCGAATACCGTGAAACGACGGCGGAAGACGTGGCCGAAATGCTGAAAAACTCCAGCTCGGTCATTATCACTCCGGGCTATGGCATGGCGGTAGCGCAGGCGCAGTATCCGGTGGCAGAAATCACCGCCAAACTGCAGGCGCGCGGTATCAAAGTTCGTTTCGGTATTCATCCGGTTGCCGGCCGTTTACCGGGTCATATGAACGTGCTGCTGGCGGAAG
Source organism: Yersinia sp. IP36721 (assembly GCF_003634395.1). Classification (NCBI taxonomy): domain Bacteria; kingdom Pseudomonadati; phylum Pseudomonadota; class Gammaproteobacteria; order Enterobacterales; family Yersiniaceae; genus Yersinia; species Yersinia sp. IP36721. Next base: position 206,011 of record NZ_QCZL01000002.1, on the reverse strand, counting down.
CCAAGGTACCGTACGATGTGGTACTGGAAATGGACGAAATCAATCAAGACTTCCCGGAGACCGAAACCGTGCTGGTCATCGGTGCCAACGATACGGTTAACCCGGCGGCGTTGGAAGATCCGCGCAGTCCTATTGCCGGAATGCCGGTGCTGGAAGTGTGGAAAGCGCAGAATGTTATTGCGTTCAAACGTTCAATGAATACCGGTTATGCTGGCGTTCAGAACCCGTTGTTCTTCAAGGACAACACGCAAATGCTGTTTGGCGATGCTAAAGCTAGTGTGGAAGCCATTCTGCGCGCGTTGTAATCGTTAAGAAAAGGAGCGGGAAGAAGATTCGGCTCCTTGAATTGAACGGTAAAAACGAATTCCAAGCAACAAAACAAAAATCCGGAGCGCAACTGTCTCCGGATTTTTTATATCAATAAATCAGTGAGATAACGGGGATAAATACAGCGGGAAGTTGGCACGTTCGGCGGCCTGATTCAACTGTTTTTGCGCGGTGAGAATGTTTTCGCGCCAGTTTTCATCCTGCGCCCACATTTCAATAACCAATGGAACACGGCTATTCATATCTCGAAGCGCGCGGAAAATGGCGGTGAAATCCACTTCGCCTTCACCAATAACCAAATCGCGGAACTGGCCCGGTGCATTTTCTCTGACCTTAAGGGTGTCTTTCAGGTGAATCTGGACTATATGGTTGCGACTTAGCCTCAGCTCCGTTACCGTATCGTAATTCCAGCCGTTAATATTGCCCACGTCAGGGTAGGCCATAAAATAAGGGGAGGGAATTTCCCGCTTGAGAATTTCGAATTTACTCAATGAATTCAGATAGTCGGTATCCATAATCTCAACCGCCAGCATCACGCCTGCGCGCTCGGCTTGTTTGGCACACCATTTCATCCCATCAATAAAACGCTGGTGAGTATGTTCGTTAGAACTTTCGTAGTAAACGTCATAGCCTGCCAGTTGGATCACGCGAATCCCCAGCTTGTAAGCAAAATCAATCGCTTTTTCCATATGGATTTTAGCCTGTTCGCGAATAACTTTATCTGCGGAACCAAAGGGATACTTGCGGTGAGCGCTGAGACACATGGAATGTAACGGAATTTGATACTGTTCACACAGGCGACGCAGGCCATAGATTTGCTCGTCTGACCAATCCAGTCGCACGCGTCGTTCATCAGATTCATCTATCGATATTTCCATGAAATCAAAGCCCAGAGATTTGGCCACTCTAAGTTTTTCTTCCCACGGCATGGCGTTGGGGAGAGCTTTCTCATAGATCCCGACAATCTGGTTTACCCTGTTTGTATACATTATCAGCCTCCCGGGCCATATCGGTTACGACCAGTATTTATCGATTTCAGCGCGTAATGCCTGCGCGTTGGACTGACCTTTTTCGCCGGTTAACGCCCGCCCGGCAATAAAAGCTTTGGCTCGAATGCCTTCGAACAGGCGGATATCCTGCGGTACTATGCCGCCGGTTATAGAGAGTTCCAGTCCTAAATCAGACAAAGCGCGCATGCGAAGTAGGTCATCATCGCTCCAGCCCACGCCGGCCAATTCTGCGTCTCTGGAACGATGATAAATGGCCTGTTTAATGCCCAGAGCGCGCCAGGCTTTGGCATCATCGAGCGTCCAGTTACCGTAGATTTCGATTTGAATTTCTCTGCCCAACTCATCGGCTACTTTTTTGCAGGCTTCAATAGTGGCAATGTGCGCGGCGGCGGAAACCGTCAGCCAATCTGCGCCAGCTTCGAAAGCCATTCGCGATAAAATCGCGCCGCCGTCGGTGGTTTTTAAATCGCAGACTAATAGGTGATTCGGATGGTTTTGGCGTAACGTCGTCACCGCCTCCATTCCGGCGGCGAAGGCCAGAATAGTACCGACTTCGATAATATCGACGTAACCCGCGACGCTTTTTGCCAGAGTCACGGCGCTGGCCAGATCGGTTTGGTCCAGGGCGATTTGAAGCATAGGTTTGGCCATAGTGATAGTCCTTTTCAGTCAATGGCATCCGTTAACCAGATGCCGATGTGATAGCGAAGCAGGAGCGTGGTGCGGCTAGCGCTGCCCGTAGTAGGCGTTGCTGCCGTGTTTACGTCGATAATGTTTATCTGACAAAGCATTCTGCAGGTGAATATGTGCATTGAGCGAGCGTGTCGCCAGCGCCATGGCGGCGACTTCCTCTAAAACCACCGCGTTATGTACCGCTTCAAGCGCATTTTTTCCCCAGGTAAAGGGGGCGTGCCCATAGAGCAATACGCCGGGTACGGCTACCGGATCGATTCCGCGCATTCTGAAGGTTTCATCAATCACCAGCCCGCTGTTTCTTTCATAATTCTGATTGATTTCACTGTCTTTTAGTGGACGAGTGCAGGGAATATCACCGTAAAAATAGTCAGCATGAGTCGTTCCCAACGCCGGAAGATCTTTCCCCGCCTGCGCCCAAATAGTGGCGTAGCGCGAGTGAGTATGTACGATGCCACCCAGCGCCGGAAAGAGACGATATAACTCAAGATGAGTCGGGGTATCGCTCGAGGGATTTAAATCGCCCTCGATCACCTTGCCCTCCAGATCCAGCACCACGATATCCTCGGCTTTCATCTGGTCATATTCCACGCCGGAGGGCTTAATGGCCATGACGCCATGCTTTCGATCAATCTCGGAAGCATTGCCCCAAGTAAAGGTCACTAAACCGTAGCGAGGCAACAGCAAGTTGGCTTCCAGCACCCGATGTTTCAAAGCTTGATACATAATTTATTCTCCTTGTCACACCCGCAGCGCCGCATCAATCACCGCATAAACATCTTCGGTGCTACGGCAGCGGCGCAGTTTGTCGAGATCGACTCCGGTTTCGCTGTTTTCATCATCCAGAACCTGAGTAACCTCCATTAATCCCGCCATATGCTCATCCGAACTGCTGCCTGCGAGGGTGATCAGCACATCCACCGCGTCGTCTTCTCCGTCGAAATAAATAGGTTCGCTTAAAGTCACTAACGCAAACGCCGTGCGATTTACGCCGTCTTCCGGTCGGGCGTGAGGCAGAGCAAAATTTGGTGCAATAACGATATAAGGGCCGAGCTTTTCAACGCTGTTGATAATGGCCTGATGGTAGGCCGGCGTCACAGCACCTGAGGCAATCAGCATATCGGTTCCCAGCTTGATGGCCGCGCGCCAGTCTTCGGCCTGCGCCTGTAACATGATGGAGCGGTTTTCTATCAACGAGCTTTTCAGTGATGAGGTGGTCATAGTGATATCTCCCCGGTTAGCTCTGGTGTGTCATCAAAATTAAAATTTAGGTTATTTTTGTTGGTTAACTTGCTCAATCAGAGCAAGCAACTGTTCGCCAAAAGAATGTGGGTTCAGCATATTTTGTACCCCAAGAATAAATTTACCTTCTCCAACTTCCATTTCACTCGACAAGTGTTTTGACGAAACAATAATGTCGGTATTAGCCAGTTTGGATTTGTAGTCAGAAACCGCGCAGGAATCCATGTGATGGGGAATGCCTTTTTTCTCTAGATAGCTGCCGATCTTCATTTTCATCATCATAGAAGAACCTTGCCCGTTGCCGCAGACGGCGAGAATCCGAACCGGTTTAGCGCCTTCGACGCTGGGCGCATCGGTAGAATGTTCGGGTTTTGCCTCTTCGGCCGGATTTTCATCTACCGCAGGGGGGAGTGCCGTCAGCGCTTTAGCTGCATCTTCTTCAGCCCGTAAAGTGCGGGAGGCAAAGAACATATAAACCAGCGCCAGTGCGATCAACAGGTAGAAAGTTAAGGATGAAGCAGATAAACCTTGCATGATAGGAGGGAATAGCAGAGACCAGTCGGCCATACCCATCCAGCTATTGAAGGTAGTGCCATTCTGCATAAACAGATCAATAGCCCAGGCAGATCCTAATACTTCGATAATTCCCATTACAAAGCAGATTTTCATGACCGCACGCCAGCCGCCGAAGTGGTTGGCAAACACGCCGATAGTGGCGTTGGAGAAGAACATCGGAATAAAACCGGGAATAATCATGATGGATGTATTGAAGGCCAGCATCACCAATACGGCAGTGAACTGCCCTAAAGCGCCCCAGATAAAACCAAATACCATCGCGTTAGGGGAGAAGGCGTAGATCGCGGCGCAGTCAATCGCCAGTACCGCATTGGGAATAACGCGTTCAGAGATGCCTTTAAAAGCCTCAGACAGCTCGGCCACGAACATACGCACACCGGTCACAATAATCTGAATTGCTACGGCGAATTTCAGGCCGGTCTCCAGGATATAGATGGCCCAGTGAGTGCTGCCCGCCATCGAACGCAAGTTATCCATGCCGAAAGAGAGTAAAATTACGCCGAAAAACAGCGTCATAACGATAGCAGTGGCGGCAATGCTGTCATGGAATATATGCAGCCACTTCGGCAGCTTCAGATTATCTACGTTATCTTTCGGATCGCCAAGTTTAGGTGCAACTTTTACCGCAATCCAGGAGGCGGCCTGCTGTTGGTGCCCGATAGAGAAACCTGCGCCGCCGGTCACAGCTTCCGTCGGTTTAAACATAATATTGGAGAAAATACCCCAATAAAGGGCGAGGAGAATCGATGAGTAAATCACGGTTTCCCACATAGGAACCGCCATCACAAAGTAGAAAACCGCGATCAACCCAGCCTGTTGGAACATAATGTGGCCGGTTAGCATAATGGTGCGAATCCCGGTGTAGCGACGCAGCACCACCAGCAGAATATTGATTGCCAGCGCCAGTAATACCACGTACCCGACCCAGGAATAATCGTCGCCCATGGTTTCCATGGTTGTCATCATTGACGTATAGGGATCGATAACCGATCCTGTCAGACCGTGGAATTCGGCCATTTTTTCGATGACCGGTTTAAAGCTGGATACCAGCGTTGTTGCGCCGACTTGTACCAGCATAAAACCGACAATAGTCTTGATTGTTCCTTTAATAATGGTTGTGATATCACGACGTAGCAGGCTATAGCCGATACAAGTCACCAGACCAAGCAGCAACGGCGCTTTGGTCATGACCTGGCTGTAGAAGATATAAAACACATCATACAGATACTCCATACCACCCCCTGACACTAATATGGTTGGACGGAATCTTTGCCACCGCCCTGTAGAGATCCATTTCTCGGATAATACATGACACAACAACAAGCTATATAATCAAAGGTGATCATTCAATGATTCAATGTGATTAATTTGATTTTACTCACACTAATAAGGGCTTTGTGGTTATGTAATTAATTTAAGGTATTGAAAATAAACATATAAATAGATTGTGATAAGTAATAAATGACCTTTCTTGCATAAAGAAATTAAGGGTATACCGAGAGAGTAGCCATTCAATTGTTGAATATTATGACATTGACAGTTATTTTTCTCACGTATATGATCAATTTAAATCAAAACCAATCACCATGTAATCAGCATGTGAGCGGTTATCGTAGGATGACTGAAATGAATGAAATGCAACGTCACCATGAAATCGTGGCTTGGGTAAATGCGAAGCGGTCTCTCACTATTAACGATCTTATTGAGCGTTTTGATATTTCACCCGCGACGGCACGACGTGACATCGCCAAGCTGGATGCATTGAAACAGTTAAGAAAGGTACGCAACGGTGCGGAGTGCATCGTGGATAAAAAGAAGCAGGCCTGGTCGCCGCTGAACATTAATAACGCCGATAACTATGAAGAAAAATCACGCATTGCCGCCAAGGCATCGGAACTATGTCAGGACGGTGACAGCATAGTGCTTAACTGCGGTTCCACCGCATTTTTACTGGGACAAACTTTGTGCGGGCGCGACGTACAAATCGTGACGAATTACTTCCCGCTGGCTTGTTATCTGATTGAGAACGACCACGAGTGCGTGATCATTATTGGAGGTCAATACAACAAAACGCAAAATATTATTCTTAACCCTACCTCGACAACTTTTGATGCTTATGCAGGCAAATGGATGTTTACAAGTGGCAAGGCGCTCAATGAAACCGGGCTGTATAAAACCGATATGTTAACCGCAGTTTCGGAACAGCAGATGCTGAACAAAATCAGCAAACTGGTGGTGGTCGTTGATAGCTCCAAAGTGGGGCAGCGCACGGGATTACTGTTTTGCCCAGCCAGTAAAATCGATATTCTGATTACCGGCAAGGATGCAAATCCAGAGGTTATCAGCAGCCTGAAAGCGCAGGGGGTAGACGTCATTTTGGTCTAATTTCTTTATCCTAAAGGTCTGATTATGAGCAAAGTAAACGAGATTACCCGTGAGTCATGGATTTTGAACACTTTCCCTGAGTGGGGAACCTGGTTAAATGAAGAAATCGAAAAAACCGAGGTTCAACCCAATACTTTCGCCATGTGGTGGTTAGGATGTACCGGTATCTGGCTTAAATCCGCCGGTGATACCAACATTTCTATCGATTTTTGGTGTGGCACTGGGAAAAGAACGCAGTCTAATCCTTATATGAATGCTCAACATCAAATGATGCGTATGGGCGGCGTGCGGGCATTACAGCCAAATCTTCGGACTTCGCCTTTTGTATTAGACCCTTTTGCCATCAAGAAAATTGATGCCGTGCTGGCTACTCACGATCACGCCGATCATATCGACGTCAACGTCGCTGCCGCGGTGCTGCAAAACTGCGACGATCATGTGAAATTTATCGGCCCGCAGGCCTGCGTTAATCTGTGGCTTGGCTGGGGCGTCCCGGAAGAACGCTGCATCGTGGCAAAAGTTGGATCGGTGATTGATATTGGCGATATTCAAATCACCGTGTTGGACTCTTTTGACCGTACTGCACTGATTACATTACCAAAAGGCACATCCTCCAAGGATAAGGCTCTGCTGGATACCATGGATGAGCGTGCGGTGAACTACCTGATAAAAACCAGCGGTGGCACGATCTACCATTCTGGCGACTCTCACTACTCAAATTATTACGCTAAACACGGTAACGATTACGATATTGACGTCGCGCTGTTGTCCTACGGTGAAAACCCGCGCGGTGTAACGGATAAAATGACTTCATCAGATATTCTGCGCGCCGCTGAATCTCTGAATGCGCAGGTAGTGGTGCCGTTCCATCACGATATCTGGGCTAACTTCCAAAGTGACACTCGTGAAATCGAGGTACTGTGGAAAATGAAAAAAGATCGATTGGACTACAAATTTGCGCCGTTCTTCTGGCAAGTCGGCGGAAAGTACACCTATCCAACGGACAAGCATAAAATGCATTATCAGCATAACCGAGGCTTCCACGATATCTTTATCGATGAGCCAGAGCTGCCATACAAAGCCTTCCTGTAGCTGAATGAATACTCGATGCAAGCAGGCGCTGGAGCGACTGGCGTCCTTTTTATCAGCCAAAGGCTAAGGCTAAAAACCTGCTATTACACTGCTGTAAGGGAATTTTCAAGGGTAGGGAACGCACCGGATGTGCCTGATTTATCGGCACCGGTGCGGAGCAGACAACCTATCGTTTTGATATCGTTTTGAGTTAGCTCACTAAGCAAAAGCCAGTCCGTTTTCACAGACTGGCTTTGGTATTGAAGAGGTTATCGCTAAATTTATCGCCGCTAAGCTTAGTGGTCGTTATCCGTTGGATGACAGACCGTCACCATCCTCATTACACTCCACTGGGCAGGTAAATCCATCCGGCTTGATTGCCAGCAAATCACATTTCAGATGGTCGATCACATGTTCGGTTGTATTACCGATAAAAGCGGCGGAAAGACCGGTTCGCCCCAATGTGCCCAGTACGACCACGCCAGCGCGTAGGTGCTCAGCCAGATCCGGAATCACTTCTTCCGGTAGACCTTTTTCCACATGGGTGTATTTCTCGTCCAAACCAAATTTTTGCCGCAACGCTTTCATGGCTATCAAATGCTGGCCGCGAATAGCATCGTTATATACGCTCGGATCAAAATCAGGCAGTTCAATGGCAATATTGATTGGCGTCACCGGATAGGCGCTAATGAGATGCACCGCCGTTTGGTTAACATGCTCGGCCAGCTCTTTGGTTTCTTGTACCAGTTTGAGGTTGAGCGGATCGTGAAGTGGATCTTCGCTGGACAGGTTAACCGCCACCAAAGCCGTACCGTCTTCAGGCCAAGGTTGATCTTTCACCATCCACACAGGGCAGGGGCATTTACGCAATAAGTGCCAATCTGTTGGGGTAAAAATAATAGATTCCAGCCGATCGTGCTGATGAGCCATTTTTAACAGCAAATCATGCTTCGCACTCAGGACTTCCTGAATTATGGCTTCATAGGGTCGGTTGTGCCAAACCACTTTAATATCAATGGGAATGCCCGCTTCAACGTAGAAACGACACTGTTCGGCAATCCAGGCTGCGCGTTGACTGATCACGCCTTTACGCATCGCCGTTCGTTCATCTGGCGAAAGCAGGGTGGTCATATCATAAGAAAGATCGTAGATAGCGAGGAAGGCTGTGATTTGCCCGCCGTTACGCTGCACCAGATAAACAGCTCGGCGCAATGCCGGTTGATCGTCCTGATTGGGGTCAATAGCCACCAGAATATTCTGATACTTTGCCATAGGGTCTCCTTACAACTGCGAATCACTATTAACAGTGTGTTACTTACAGAGTAAACCATGATGGAAAAACAGAACAGGGGGGATAGAGAGCCAGACCAATAAATATGCAAATTATTGATCTGGCATTAGGTCAGATTAGCACACCGGTTTTGGGTTACCCGCGAGCTGTGCCAGCGCTTCGGTATTTTCAATGGTAATGTATTTGCCTTTTACGCTGAGGATTCCACTTTTCTGGAAGCGGCCCAGCAAGCGGCTAATGGTTTCAACCGTTAGCCCCAGATAATTACCGATATCGCCACGCGTCATCGTCAGGCGGAACTCACGAGGTGAGAAACCACGTTGGGCAAAACGGCGCGACAGGTTATAGATAAAGGCGGCCAGACGCTCTTCCGCGTTTTTCTTCGATAGCAACAGAATCATATCCTGATCGCCTTTGATTTCACCGCTCATCAAACGCATCATCTGCTGACGCAGGTTAGGCATTTTGCCGGATAAATCATCAAGCGTATCGAACGGAATCTCACAGACCATCGAAGTTTCCAGCGCCTGAGCAAAACTCGGGTGTTGTAAATTGCTGATCGCATCGAAACCAACCAAATCACCAGCCAGATGGAAACCGGTAATTTGCTCATCGCCTTCTTCGGTAATGGTATAGCTCTTAATGGTCCCGGAACGAATAGCATACAAAGACTTCAGCTCATCGCCAGCTTTGAACAACGCCTGTCCTTTCTGAATAGGCTTTTTCCTTTCAATGATGTTGTCGAGCTGATCCAGCTCGTGCTCATTTAAGGTAAAAGGAATACAGAGTTGGCTGATGCTGCAATCCTGACAATGAATTGCGCAACCACCTGACTGGATACGTCGGATAACACGTTTTTCCGGGATCATGAGGGTATTCCCATTAATATTGATATTTGTCAATTTTAACATCTTTTAAGGCGTCTGATAAGAGTAACAATGCTTAGCGCGCTAAAAGATAACCTTCATGAGCCAATAACCAACGTTTCCGCTCTACGCCACCGGCGTAGCCGGTCAGCGAGCCGGACGCGCCGATGACGCGATGACAGGGCACCACAATGGAGACTGGGTTCAGGCCATTAGCCATGCCCACGGCGCGGGAAGCAGTAGGGCGACCAATTCGTTGAGCCAATTCGCCGTAGGATATGGTTTTCCCGCAGGGAATGTTGCGCAACTCTTGCCACACTTGCCGTTGAAACGCCGTCCCCGCAGTTTTTACCGGCAGGCCATCGATAATATCCAGCTCACCGGCAAAGTAACGCTGCATTTTCTCGGTTAAACCGCCAGGATTAATCTTTTCAGTCAGCGTAAAAGTATTTGGCCCATAGTGAGACGTCAGTAATTTCAGCAGTCTTTCATAGTGATCGACCCAATCAATGGCGCGCAGGTTATGTTCGCTATCGCCAATAATGACCAGTTCACCTGCTGGGGTGTCAGTACGGTCAATGTAAAAGGTTTCCATAAGGCTCCGTGGGGGTTATCTACTGGTTTTATCAACAGCAGTATGGCACGAAAAACCGGCGTTTTTGAATAGCCTCTGTCAGTTTTATGCCGCCTATCATTGACAATGCGAAGTGGTTCGCACTGATTAACTACAAAGCGTTAGTCTTTATCCTTCAAACTGATTATGCCAGGTTATCAGCCGTGACTGGGCATAGCCTTAAATAGCGACTAGGATGAGGTTTTGCCTAATCTATCGGAGTCAGAAAGATGTCAGTTGACCGCCCGCAGCCCTTATTAACCGCTGAGGATTGCTCGCCGGCCGTGCTAGAACGCGCTTGTGCAGTCTCTCCTTTCATTTTCCTGGCTGACCATGCCGGGCAAACTATCCCCTCGCGATTAGGTGATTTAGGCCTACCGCCCGGCGAAATAGATCGACATATTGGCTGGGATATCGGCTCTTTACCCGTAGCTCAACGGCTCAGTGAGCTGCTGGACGCCACCTTAATCCATCAGCGCTATTCTCGCCTGGTCATCGACTGTAACCGTACTCCCGGTATCGCCAGTTCTATCCCTGAAATTTCCGAGCAAACCACGATTCCAGGCAATCAAAGTGTCACCCCCGCGCAGGCAGAAGCCCGCAGAACCGAAATTTTCCAGCCTTACCACGATCTTATTCGCCAAACGCTGGATCGACGCGCAGCCCAAGGGCAACCTAGCGTTATCATTTCTATGCATAGTTTTACGCCAACTTTTAAAGGTGTGGCCAGACCTTGGCAGATCGGTACGCTGTTTAACCGCAATCCGGAATGGGCTTTATTGCTGGTTGAATTATTACGTGCAGAAGGCGATTTACAGGTCGGGGTCAACGAACCTTATGCCATGACTGATGCGACGGATTACACCTTGCCGTTCCACGCTGAAAGGCGATATTTACCTTATGTAGGCATTGAGATTCGTCAGGATTTGATCACTCAATCCTTTGGACAACAGCAATGGGCAGAAAAATTGTCGCGTATTCTAACGCAACTGTGGCAACAATTTAGTGACCGTTGCTGATTGTGCGGCGAGTTGGTCGCGAATTAAGGAAGAGTCAATTGGGTGAAATCTGTCCAAAATAAACAACCGCCAACCAACAACGTGCTGGCGAGCGCTTGCCTGATGAGTCAATTGGCGCGAAATAGAACAAAAATAGCGCAATTAACGCTGTATAAATGAGCAATAGTCAGATAATATCGTGGCACTGTTTATTTATACAGTGCCACGACGCATTGATATTTACTCACGTTCAATCAGGCTCAGTATTGTATTTGAAACCGTTCGTGAGAAGAGAGATCTTCCTAAATCTTATCTTGAGAGGCCGCTACGATGACATTTCGCATTATTGAAAAACAGCCGCAGCAAGTTGTCAGTATTCGGGTGATTGGCCCTTACGCCGAAACCATTCCTCTTGGTTTCAAACAGTTATCATCCTGGCAGCAGCAGCACCCGTTACCCTATGAATCCTGGCTAGCGCTTTATTGGGATAACCCTGAAACCACGCCACCCGCCGATCTGCGGGCTGATGTGGCTTTTTCTGTGGCCGATGATTTTGTCTTGCCCGCGCATGCCAGCAGTGGTGTGCTTTTACAAATAATACCTGGTGGGACTTATGCGGTTTATCGTGCGCGGGTGACCGATGGGGATTATGCCAAGGCATGGGGAGAGTTGTATAACCTGCATTTACCCGCCAGTGGCTACCTCCCGGCAGAAGGTGCGTGTTTTGAGGTCTATTTGAATGACGGAATGGCCGACGGTTATTTCGATATTGATATCTATCAGTCAGTGAGACCGATGGACACCGAGTAACTCGTACTCCGCGGAGTGAATACTTTCCTACTCGCTAAATTCTGCCCTTACTGGTTTAACTTTTTGATAAATATGGTGATGTTTCAGTGAGGCAGGGATGTCGGTAAATAGGGAACATGGGAAAGCATGCCAGAGCGGCAAAATGCCGCTTTCTGTTAGTAAAATTGAGCCGATGTTTTTTAAAGTAGTTTGATTAAAAATGAGGGTGAAATAATTAACATAAGCCGTCATAAAAACGTCATCCGGCTGCTCTAGTATCCAATGTAACCAATAAATACAAACTGTATTAGTGTGTTACAAAAGGAACTCTACCGATGTCAAAGCGCATTTCTACCGCTTCCCGAGTCGCATTATCAACGCTGTTGCTGTCTACCAGTTGCACATTACTGATGCCTAACGCCAGTGCCGCAGAAACGGGCTTATATGACCGTTCCGCGAAAGGCGACATCACTCAGTTCGGCGGAGCTCGTCGATTAGATAGTGACCAGACGCAGGCTTTACGCGACTCTTTATCGGATAAAACCGTAAAAAATGTCATTTTGCTGATTGGCGATGGAATGGGCGATTCTGAAATCACCTCGGCGCGTAACTATGCGGCGGGTGCCGGCGGTTTCTTCAAAGGCATTGATGCCTTGCCACTGACGGGTCAATACACGCATTACTCTTTAGACAAAAAGACGCAAAAACCGAATTATGTAACTGATTCCGCTGCGTCAGCCACCGCATGGTCAAGCGGCGTTAAAACTTATAACGGCGCGTTGGGTGTGGATTTTACAGGCAAAGATCACATCACCATTCTGGAACTGGCGAAAGCGGCAGGGAAAGCCACTGGCAACGTTTCTACCGCAGAGTTGCAAGATGCCACGCCTGCCGCTCAGTTTGCTCACGTTACCGGTCGCAAATGCTATGGCCCTGAAGAAACTAGCGAAAAATGCGCGACCAATGCGCTGGAAAACGGCGGAAGAGGTTCGATAACCGAGCAAATGATCCAAGCCCGGGCAGATATCACGCTAGGCGGCGGAGCAAAATCTTTTGAGCAACTGGCTAAGGCCGGCGAGTGGAAGGATAAATCCTTGCGCGACCAGGCTATTGCCCGCGGTTATCTGATTGTTGAGAGTCTGAATGATCTCAATGGGGTAACTCAGGCAAATCAGGATAAACCCGTTCTTGGCCTATTCTCGGCGGGTAATATGCCAGTGCGTTGGTTAGGCCCGAAGGCGTCATACCACGGTAATATCGATAAATCTCCAGTCACCTGCGAGGTGAATCCGGAACGCACTGCGGATATTCCAACGTTGGCCGCCATGACAGAAAAAGCCATAGAAGTGTTGAAAACCAATGAAAAAGGTTTCTTCCTACAGGTAGAAGGGGCGTCAATTGATAAACAGGATCATGCCGCGAACCCTTGTGGTCAGTTCGGTGAAACTGTTGATTTGGATGAAGCGGTACAAAAAGCGCTCGAGTTCGCAAAAGCCGACGGCAACACGCTGGTGATTGTGACCGCCGACCATGCTCATTCCAGCCAGATCGTCGAGGCCGATGCCAAGGCGCCGGGGTTGACGCAGGCATTAATGACCAAAGATGGCGCGGTGATGGCGATCAGTTATGGGAATTCCGAAGATGACTCTCAAGGTCATACCGGCACGCAGCTACGCATTGCTGCCTATGGCCCTCACGCGGCTAACGTCGTGGGTCTAACTGACCAAACCGACCTGTTCTTTACCATGCGTGATGCAATGGCGTTGAAGTAATGGCGTTGAAGTAATAATTGATTTTATTGGAAATAATATACTCCCCGTTTGCGTTGGCTGCGGGGATTTTTATCATTGACGCTCTGCCTATAGCGCGATGTCTATCGGGCAATAAGATGCCGGAGTTGTTTAATCATTTCTGTATGAAGCGCCTGATGAGCGATATCCCGCACGAGTATTACCTCAACGTTAACCCGTTCGGCTAACCAGTTGGTTGCAACCATTCCCATTCGGTCTTTTTCACCACAAACGAGAGTGACACCCTGAGCGTCCATTTGCGCAACTTGTCGCAATATATCGTTGGTAATAAAAAATCCGGCGGCATGGTAATGAATTTCTAGCATGATGGCGGAATAAGTTCGCGGATTGAAAAATTCATCGGTTAACGTGATTGTCTGATGGAAATCCTGGTGCGCATTTGTCGCGATTTCATCGGTATTCACCCAAAGTTGAGCAATAGATCTCTTCTGACTGGCTAGGCCCGTGGCCAAAATCTGTAAACAGCGATAGTAGGTGGCCGATTTAGGTTGGTTTTCAGCAAAAATAAAAGGTTTTAGCCTATGCGTCTGGCAGATCTGCTGATGGAAATAAAACCAATGCAGCTCCTGCACAGTCGCAATAGGAATAAAAGGGCAACCGATTACCAGTTTCAAACCGCTCATGCCATAGCGAATTTTGTATAAAATGCCTAACCAACAGCCCCAGGAGAGACCTAAAATATTGGCGCGCGGCATTTTTAAAAAACATCGAAGCCTCTCAATATCTTCCACCAGATGGTTGATGGTATTGATTCTTCGCTCGCCGTAAGGAAGAGATTGGCCGCAACCTCGTTGATCAAAAATTAAAACGTCGCACAGTGACAAATCAAAAAATGCCGTATGAATAAGATGACTTTGCCCCGCAGGCCCTCCGTGGAGAACGATCCAAGGTTCGCCCTGCGGATTTCCATGCCGCTCCCAATATATGGAGTGCAGATCATCAACCGGGAAGAAACCTGAGCTACGCACTTGCGTCATGGGTATTTTCTCAACATATAAAACTGAAATATGTGGCACTGATCCAGTGAGCTGGCCGTATTCTTTATTACCTCAAATCCAAGCGCCGAGGCCAGGTCTGTGATGGGAACCAATACGGGAGTATGACCAAAAACAAATGCTATCCCGCCGGGATTCAATAGGCCGATCAAATGATTAAAAGCGAGCGCCGCGCTACCTATTTGCATCACTTCATCATTCAGAAAGCGCAGAATAAGAATATCGCAGCGTTGCCGGGAAGACATGGCGTCGCCAACGGAAAAAGAAATAGGCCGTTCCTTATGTCTCTCACGAGCAAATTCGATCATCTGAGGAGAAATATCTGAACCAATATAATTAAACTCAGGAAGTTTATTAGCCAGGGATGCCAGAAAATCACCGGTAGAACAGGCGGGATCGTAAATAACACCCTGGGTTTTTAACACCTTAAGGCTGAGTTCTGTGTGCATCTGAAAATGGCGTTCTTCCCTAGCCATTCTCTCAGCAGAAAGGTGGTCAACTTGCCAAAATTTATCGCCAGAGGGAAGTGCGCCGTCAAAATCGCGAATAAAACAAAAATCAATTTCGCCCATAGGGTCGGTTAATAGGCTTTGGAAAAAACTAGAGCGCCGGCGAGAAGAGGGGGCAATATAACTGAACGTGACATGGTTTCCTTCCCGTCTGGCAGAATTGAACGGACCTAATAAATTAATATCGCTTAATACGCTGGGCCAGCTTTGTCGACCTAATTCATTTTCACATATAAATTTTCGCCCCAGCCAGGATTCCTCTTCCGCATGTGCCAGGAAATAACTCCCCATGCTAAGGTCAACCTCTTCGGTTAAGGTCACTATATTGCCTTCGGGAATATCCCCTATCTGTTTCTGGTGTTTAATATATTGATGTTCTCTGATTAACCACCTGACGGCAAAATCATCTTTAGATAGTTTTTTTTTCAAGAGACCTCCTTCCTCTTAACAGAGGTAAAACAATATTCCCGCTGGTAATAATATAAAAGCGTTCAAAGCTAGGAATTAAAACATTGGTTAGACACACCTGAGAAGTTTCATAGAGAATACTCTTCCCGATAACAAACCCTTGTTCAATTAAATCCTGTTCTATCTCGACAAGATCTTCGGCGGGGCGACTGTCTGCGTGGTCTGAAACTGGCAGGCGACACAGTAAGACTTCATTGGTGTTAAAAATATCCGCGGTTCGCATGCAAAAACAACGCTCTAATTTTTTGTATCTTAATAACCGCTGATGCAATACTTCGTTCTCTCGTTGAATCTCTTGGCTATGATTAAATACCGCATTGATTTGTACCAATTCACTTAACGCTCGCTGCAGTGCGTGGTGCGGATGTAGCGATGTTCCGCAGCCTATTGGATATTTTATTAGTTTTGATTTTTCAGCTAACGCCAGATAAGTACGACATTTCAGTCCCTGAGTAATATCCAGTACTCGTATCCTTTGTTGAATTTCCTCTTCTGAATTTTGCCAGCTGCGTGCGACGTCTTCCGGTAAACTCTGCTTATCAATTTCATATATTGTACATGGGCTTCGGCTGTATAAACCCTGGATAAGAAACAAAGATAATGCATCCCTTTCTATACATTCATTTATGCCATGTAATAAAGCTTCGTTTCGGTTTGCGCCAATAGCAATGCCGCTATTGCTTCCATAGCGAGCGAGATAACGATAGTCAAAATTATCATCGGCAAGAGGTTTACGGGAATAATTGGGATCGCAAAGCGCTAATGGATAATAAAAATCTCCCGCGGTAGAGGCGAAGCGGCGCGTAGCCAGATGACTATCAGGTTGAGTGCTAATCATATCCAGCACATCGTCACTAGCTAGTATTCCCTTACGCATCAGAGTCTTTGCAGGCCGTACTGTGGCTAGAGGAGAGGAAAAATCCTCAATATAATGCTCCAGTGCTTCAAATAATGCCCCAACAAAAGCATTGCCATAATCTCCTTTACCTACGCCCATCGTTTGATTGTTATTCTTTGGATGTTTTAACGTAACAACAATCGTCAGAATATTCTTTCCGTAAACTTCTTTACGCCACATCAAACCCAGATTATCAATTTCTTTGATAACGCGATCTTTTGCATCGGATAATGTGAAATCGCGCTCAATAGGACGCATAGGAATTCCTCCCTGGAATAGCAAGCAGTCATGTGGGGAATTTTCGGTTAAATGATACTATTAATGGAAAGGGAGTTATTTAAGCGCCGATGAGGCCACTATCGGCGCTTAATGTTTTTAGTCATTAAAATAAGAGACAAATAACTTAGTTGTCAGTATGTTAATGACTACTTATATTTACTCGTCATCCTTAAGAGCTTCGGTCTCAGAGTGAGTCAAATGAACTTCCTGAGGTGAATGGCTCTCTTCTGACGCATTTACTGGATTAGCATTAAACGAAACCATATATCCCATATTAACACTCCTTTGCAGTTTAAATAGACAAGCACTGATGTGCTCAAAATTCATACTATCTATATTTATCAAATAAAACGTGATCAAGATCACTATTTTAAATTAATTGTTAATTATTTAGTATTAAATAAATAATTATGTTGCTTATTTTTGCTTTAAAAAAATTAAGTATATTAAATTTATTTAGTTCATAGGTAAATAGGCCAGCTTTCGTTATAAATACCTACATTTACTCGGTCATTACGTTATAAGATGAGGTGTTGCTGGGGAATAGAGGAATGAGAATAGAATAATGCAGGCAACCATACCGATTGCCTGATCTAATAAACAGTGATTATCTGACGCGAATATAATTGCCATCAGCGCTGACGTTATGACCAAATCCGCAGTCACCCGCAGTTTCTACAGTCACATCCGCATGAGTAAATTGCATATTAACTTTGCAGTCACCGGAATAATCAGTTTCTTTATCTGCTTTACTCTGGTCGTATTCTACCTTGCCATCAGCTGGAATACTGCTAACAAAAGAGAATTGCCCCATATTAGGGCCATAGTAGATGCCCATAATACCAAAATAGTAACCATTGTAATCTATGGTGAATTTATTACCTTTTGGCGTGACTTCAATGGAGTTCCAATTACCCAGTCCTGAATATTGCCAATATTCACCAGCATAAGTTGTCGGTTTAGGTAATGCGGCTATTTTATCAGCGATAAGCTTCAGGTTATATTGCGATTTTTTATCTTCTGGAGCAATCATTAACCAGGCTTTTGCTTTAAGCAGATCTCCCTGACGAATATAGGTTAGCGCCATATTGTTATAAGCCGTAGCTCGGGCGCCGCTATCTACTTTTACCTCGTCAGAGAAGTGGCAGGCTTCTGTCCAGGCAACCTGATTCATAAAATGCTTTTGCGCTGTAACGTAATCACCTTTTTGATAGGCGGTATTTCCTGCATTAGCGTAAGAAGGAATTTTTTTGCAGTCGGCAATCACGCGCCGATCGTCAATTTCAGCATGAACCTGCGCCGTAAAAAGTAAATTGAGTCCGATCAAAACGTAGGGAAGGTTTTTCCTCAATTTCGTCTTAGGTATCATGTCGTTCGGTTCCTTGTTCAAATGTTATTCTGCCACATTGCTGAGGGTGTAATAGAAAAGCTCCACCCTGATCCTGAATCGATGCCTCTACTTAAATCATGGGGCGGAGATTAGCATCCCGACGTATAAAACTGTGAATTATTGCCATCAGGATATGACCGCCAATGCAAAAGAGCAGCAGCCATGCTAGTGGCCCATGCATCATATCGATCCAAACGGTAATCCCTTTGATTTCAATCCCCGTGGCTGGCAACACAGGGATGCCCATGACAACCACGCCTTTGCCATCAGCATAACAGCGGAGAAGGGCCAAAAAGGGAATCACAAACATCAATAAATAAAGCGTAATATGCCCAACAATGGCGATCTTGTTCGCTTTATTTGGCCTCGAAAGCGGGTAACGGTGTCTATTAAACCCACGCCATAAAGCACGTATTATTACCAGGATAAATAGCAAAAAGCCTACGGTTGCGTGGGAACCCTGTTTATCCATCCACAAGGTAAATGCGGTGCGTCCGAAAGTATGCCAGACAATCACGCTGAAAAATTGCCATAAAAATAACAAAGCCATCAACCAATGAAGTGTCCGACTGATTAAACCAAAACGCGAGGGCGTATCAAGCCAGTTAATTCTGTTTGTCACCGTCATCCTTGTATTGCAACCAGTATGTTTGCAGGGCATTTATTCATTGAGATGAGATTTTTCCCATCAGAATAAAATATCCGTTAAAACAGAAAGTTAATTCCGAGAGATTAACCGAGATTCTTCTGTTTGAAAATAGCAATCATTCAGCATTTTATGTGTGATAGGGATACACTCAGGCTGTTCTGGCAACTGCTACCTACTTTTGAGCCACTTATATTGTTAGCGCCCTGGCATTATTCCTTACAAACAGCGTGCTCAAACTAGCGTCTGCTGGCATAATTGTTTTTCCCGCTATCGGGAGGCTTTATTATAAATTACTTATATTGATAATCTGCTGAGTTGATTTCACCTGTATTAACTCGGGGGGATTTCGGCTATCTGCAATGCGTACTTTATAAAAATAGAATTATTATTAAGAAATTGCCCTTAAGGGCAGCATAAAAATTATTATTTCAAGATAGGGGCTTATAAACCATCGTGACTAAGATAAAATCTGCCACAACTGGCTGGGTCATACTGTTAATGATTCTTTTGGCTTTGCTATCACTGCTGCCAAAAGAAACATCAATAGCCGTTGGTGCTGCACTATTATGCATTTTCTTCTTTTGGCATTATTTGAAAGCCGCAAAGCGTGTCTCTAAGCCGAAGCTCGAACTGGCAACTGAACCTTCGCCTTTGCTTTCCGATATACCTTCCGACGAGAGGGACATCTCGGCGACGCTCCCGCTGCAATCGGACGATGAGTTTTATATTTTCAGGCTGGCAGATGAGCTGAATAAACAAAATTATCAGGCTTCAGTGCTACCTCAAGGCTCACTATCGCGAGCCTCTTGGCTGCCTCCTGGGGAACTGGCCGTGGTGGCCGGAATTAATTTACCGGATGGCATGATCTACATCGGGAATAAATTGAAAAGTAATCGCAGTGGCGCAGAGCCTGCGTTTATTAACCCAACGCTGAAAGTGGCCGCCGATCATGTTGATATGTCTTTGCCGCTGACTGATGAACGTCCTAACTACTCCATGATATCGCCAGAGGCTCGCCGCGCTTATTTGCAATGGCTGGCAGAAGGGCGTCAGGCTCCTGAAGCTTATATTGGCTACGTTTTCCTGTTCTTCTATGGATTAGAACATCGCTTATTGATTGACGCAAACGTAGACGTTGCAGCCAAAAATGAGCAACCGGCGTTAAAAGCGGAAATTATCCGTTTACTCGGAATTTATGGCGAGCATCGTGAATTCGAACGTTGTGCACGTAACTTATTGGTTTATCTCACACCTCTCGATCCCACGGAAAAAACTTATCTTTCTTCGCCGCCGATTGGCAGCTACGGGACAGATTTACCATTAGGTTTACGAATCGGTTTAGGGCAGTTAGCCGTTGACCAGCATCCATTACCGGCGGATTGGGCCGTAGCCTGGGCATTATCTGATCCTAACTTGCCGCATAATATTGCCGCTACGCGCAATTTTGGCGTTTTCTCGCAGCTGTTCCAACAGCGATATAGACAGTATTTCCCGCAAGGTTTCATACTGCCTATGAATAAAACCAAACTACAGATTTGCTACCGTTCGGCTTCCGCAGGGCTGATGGATCAACAGTTTACCCGGCGTATTCATGATTTGCCTGATGTGGTCGTGGCTAAAGATAGCAGAGAGAAACTAAGGCTGATTCTGGAGGATTGTTACACCGAGTTAGCCGGTTACAGCCAGTTTATTGCGCTCAATCCCGATAAAATTAACGATCTGGAAGCTATTTTGCTACTGCCAATGACGCTGTGGCCAGAAGCGTTAAAGCAAGAATTGGACAATATCAAAGAGCGGGTGGGATACGGGTTACTGCTCATGACCTACAACGAACTATTTACCCGCTTAAATAGCCCCGGAGAGGTGACGCGTAATAAAGTCATGGCGTTAGTCCGAGCTATGGAGAAAATACAGCTTGGGGTCGAACCTGATATTTTATCCGATAATATTACTCCGTCGGCACAGGATACGATTGCACTGTTTCCTATCACGGTGCTAGCAACGGAATCAGAAACGCTCCCGGCTTATCGGGTAACGGTGGTAACGCTCGATCTGGCCTGCGCGGCGGTAATGGTAGACGGCGGGATTTCTGAGCCAGAATTAATGATGCTCAGCCAACATGTCGATGCCTGGGGGCATATCAGCCCCGGTCAACGTATGCGCTTAAAAGCGTATTTACAGCCGGGAATAAAGAAAACCAGCACCTTGGGCGCGTTACGTAAAAAAATGGAGCCGCTCAGTGTCACAACCCGACGGGCTATTGCCGCGTTTTTGGCCCACCTGGTTCAGGCCGATGGCAAAGTTACCCCGCAGGAAGTGAAATTTCTGGAGCGGGTTTATGTGCGGTTATCACTGGACAGTAAATTGGTCTATACCGACCTGCATCAATCACCGCCGGTTAGCGTGACTCAGACCACGGCTAAAATGATTAACGATAATGCCAGAGTGGCGCAATTGCAGCAGGAAAGTCGCGAACTGTATAAAGTGCTATCAACGATGTTTCCCGCTACTGTAGAACAAAAATCTAAGCCTATTCAGCCCATGGCCACCTGGGTAAAACCGGTGGAAATTTTTGGATTAGATGCCGATCATTCGGCGCTATTACGTTTATTAATTGGTCGGCTGCTGTGGTCCAGAGATGAACTTATCGATATTGCGGAAGATATGGCACTCCCATTGGATGAAGCCTTGTCTACGCTGAATGAAAAAACGCACTCGGTTTTCAATTTGCCATTAACCGAAGGCAATCGCCCAGTAAAAATCAACCGTACCATACTGCGCTCTTTAGCGGCGTAGCCGAGTAAATATCCGGTCAGAAAGCCGAATCAGGCTTTTATTGATCTGATATTTTGCACGATGTATGGCGTTGTAAGGTTGCTCATACAGACAAACTACCGGAGAATAGCCGGCTAAGATAAAATCAGGAACCCAAGTGGCGTATTAACCGCAGGAGTCGTAGAAAGAATGAAGTACAAGTGGATACTTTTTGATGCGGACGAAACGCTATTTCATTTTGATGCTTACCAAGGGTTAAAACTGATGTTTTCCCGCTTCAAAACTGAATTTACGCTACAGGATTATGAGCATTATCAATTGGTTAATCAGCCATTGTGGGTGGATTATCAAAACGGGAAAATTAATGCCGCACAGTTGCAAAGCACTCGTTTTGAAATGTGGGCGAACAGGTTGGGCGTATCGCCCCATACGCTAAACAGTGAGTTTCTGGTCGCGATGGCGGATATTTGCGCTCTGCTTCCCGGCGCGCAGGAATTAATTAATGCGCTGCATGGTAAAGCTCAATTGGGGATTATTACCAACGGCTTTACTGACTTACAGAATGTTCGTTTGGAACGCACCGGTTTGAAGAACGTGTTCTCGCCGCTGGTTATTTCCGAAGAAGTAGGGGTAGCCAAGCCGGACGTAGGAATTTTCGAGTATGCGTTCAATCTGATGGCAAATCCGCCCAAAGAGCAAATCTTGATGGTAGGCGATAATCCGCATTCAGATATTCAGGGCGGAATTAACGCAGGTATTGATACTTGCTGGTTAAATACTCAGGGGCATGCGCGTCCAGAAGGAATTCAACCGCGCTATCAGGTCAGTTCTTTAACTGAGTTGCAGCATTTACTCCTCGCCTAAAGTCTTTAATCTGTAAACAACCGCAGAGTCAATAGGGTAGAGCGTTGCCAATTTTGGCAAGGTTCACTCTATCTCGTCATCAAATCATTGGCTATACGCATATAAAAAATCTATTTATCATTGAAATTAATAGATTTTATTTTTAACCACTTCATTCAACATCTGTTTCAATCTCCCCGATTTTTCCCTCAAGTGGGCCTTTAGGTGGATAAATAATCAGTATTTGTTGGTTTTTTATCAGGTCAGGACTATAGACAAATAGCTTTATACGAAAAAAATCAAAATATTCATAAAATAAATTAATTTTGTTATATACAGGCGATTATTTATTGGTAAAGATAACTATTATCATCTTTGGTTATTAGCGAGGGAACGCTGAATGAAGCCATTGCCTCAGGTTGGCGCATCCTCTCAAAAATGCAGTGATGATAATGTAATCCTTTGTATTTAAAGGGTTTTGATGAGTGAATATAAACTAACGGAGTAGTATCATCATCATGTCTAACCTACAAGACATCACCAACCAGACCACAACGGCTAGCCAATCCAAAATTGTGACCTTAGAACAACTTGACCAACGCAGTCTGGAAAAGTTAATCAGTGGCGAAATTCTTGCCATAAGAATCCCTAACTACTGTACGGAAGAAACTGCCTCATCGCTGAATGATTACATCGATAAAACGGCAAAACTGCACCAGTACACCCATGAAACTTATGAAGATGGTCAGGTTGTGCAGAATTTCTACGGCGTGCATCGCTGGGGGACGCCGTTCAATATGACCTACGGCAAGCCTGATGGCGACGGTGCCAAAGAGAAATATTATGCCGATGCAGCCAAGATGCGTGAACTGATCGATAATATTTGCGCGCCAGCAAAACCACCGGTGCAGGCATTGATTGACCATTTCCAACAACATTGGCCAGACGGAGCGGTTACCGCATCTTTTGAGGGAAAACCGATGTTTGCCGGGATTATCCGCGCCATGTTCCCGGAGACGGCTCATCTATCCGAAACGGTTCCCCACGTGGATTGCCTACCATTCTCCATAGCCGAATTAGAACATCAGTTTAGCGCCAATATTTATATTGAAACTCCACCGTCCGGGGGAGAATTAATGGTATGGGACACGGAGGCGTTTTCATTTGATGAGGTCGAACTGTTTGAGGGCGATCAATTACCAGAGGAACGTCTGCAATTCCCGCTGCGAATTCAGCCGCAAAAGAATGAACTGGTGATTATTAATACGCGTCGACCACATGCAATTTGCGGGTTTGATTCGGGCAAACGCATCAGCATGCAGTCATTTATCGGCTATAACACCAATGAACCATTCTATTTCTGGTGCTAAGCGGCATTAACTTTTTCCTTTTAGGATAATAAATTATGACTCCTGATGAATTTCGTCGGCATGGTCACGCCATAATCGATTTAATTGCTGATTATCGCCAGAATATTGAGCAGCGGCCGGTGCATCCGAATACGCTGCCGGGTGAGATTAAAGCCAATCTGCCAATGACCGCGCCGGAGAAAGGCGAATCCTTTGAACACATTATGGCGGATGTGGAATCGCTAGTGATGCCCGGTTTATTGCATTGGCAGCATCCTCACTTTTTCGGTTATTTCCCCTCCAACGTTGAGCTGTCATCGGTATTAGGTGATTGCCTGAGTACCGGGCTAGGCGTAATTGGCCTATCTTGGCAATCCAGCCCAGCATTGACGGAAATTGAGGAAGTCACGACCAACTGGCTGCTAAAAATGATTGGTCTGAGTGATGCATGGAGTGGCGTCATTCAGGATTCCGCATCGACTGCGACATTGGTGGCATTAATCAGCGCACGGGAACGGACTTCCGACTACGCATTGATGCAGGACGGCATGCAAAATAGCGCCGCGCCGCTTATTGTGTATACCTCGCAGGAAGCCCATAGCGGCGTGAACAAAGCGGCGATGCTGGCGGGATTTGGCTTAAATAACATCAGGTTAGTCGCCACGGATGAGCACAACGCCCTGTCTCCCCACGCACTGGATAAAGCGATACAGCAGGATCTGGCCGCTGGAAACCGTCCTTGTATCGTGATTGCTACCACCGGAACCACGGCGGCCACGGCGATGGATCCGCTGGATGCTATCGGTGATATAAGCCAGAAGTACGGGCTGTGGATGCATGTTGATTCGGCAATGGCGGGTTCCGCGATGATTTTGCCGGAATTCCGTCACTTATGGCTTGGGATCGAAAAAGCCGATTCGGTGGTGCTGAATCCGCATAAATGGCTCGGAGCTGCCTTTGATTGTTCGGTTTATTGTGTACGTGATTCGGAGCATTTGATTCGTATTATGAGCACCAACCCGAGCTTCTTACAGTCGACGGCTGACGGTCAAGTACGTAATTATCGTGACTGGGGGATTCCGCTGGGACGCCGTTTCCGGGCGCTCAAACTGTGGTTTTTAATCCGTGAGCAGGGCGTTGAAGGGCTACAGGCGCGGTTGCGTCGCGATATCGATAATGCCCGCTGGTTAGCAGAGCAAATGGCGGAACATGAGGATTGGAAGCTTGTGGCTCCGCTGAATTTGCAAACGCTGTGCGTGCGGCATGAACCGAAGGGTTTACAAGGAGAAGCGCTGGATGCCTACACCCGTTCTTGGGCGGAAACCTTGAATCAGTCGGGCAATGCTTATGTGACTACGGCAACTTTAGGCGGGCGTTGGATGGTCAGAATTTCCATTGGCACTTTGGGCACTGAGCGCCGCCATGTAGAAGCATTATGGTCGCAGCTACAGCAGTTGGTGAGTGAAGCAGCGGCGGCGGCATAATTAACGCTGCCTAGTCTATAAATGATGGCTGTGTTAGGGAACTGACCTGTTGTAAATAACGTCAGTTCCCTTTTTATTACCAAAAATTCATGGATATATCTGCCACGGAAGGATGTTAGGATGTCAGCTGTGATTAATAGCGACATTGATAGGGATATATCTCGATGATAAAGTTGGCGTTTGTCCTATTGGGCTGTTTTTTCAGCGCGCTGGCTTTTGCCTATCAGCCGCAGGAAGGCGACATTATCTTCCATTCGTCTACTTCATCCCAAAGTCAGGCCATTCAGTTTGCTACCGGTTCCCGCTATAGCCATATGGGAATAGTGTTGTTTAAGCAGGGAAAACCCTATGTTTATGAAGCGGTTGCCACGGTGCGATACACACCGCTGGATCGCTGGATCAAACGCGGTGCCCGCGGGCAGTATCTGGTGAAACGGTTAAAGACGCCATTGACCGCAGCGCAGGTCAGGCAGCTGCATGAGCAAGGAAAAGCCTTCCAAAACAAGCCTTACGATCTGACTTTTGATTGGTCTAATGAACGGATGTATTGTTCCGAACTGGTGTGGAAAATGTATCAACGAGCCACCGGGCTAGAAATTGGTCAATTGCAAAAGGTGAGAGAGTTTAATCTGACCGCACCGGCCGTGCAGCAAAAAATCAAAGAGCGCTACGGCAAAAATGTGCCGCTGGACGCACCGGTAATTTCCCCGGTAGCGATGCTGAACTCGCCGTTGCTAAAAACTGTTCCATTATAATCGAGACTCAATATCTGTTTTATTTCTGATTGCAGGATATCCCATGATTCAATGTACCTTTATGCTGGTTCCCGGTTATACCAATTCCGGCCCCGAACACTGGCAGTCATTTATCGAACGCAAATATATCAATGCAGTGCGAGTTGAACAGAAAGAGTGGGATAATCCGGATCGTGACACGTGGCGGGAGAGGCTGGCTCGCGCTATCGACGGTATTCCCGGTAATATTTTTCTGGTAGGCCACAGTTGCGGTGCCATTACCGTGACTCAGTGGGCAGAGCGTTACCATTCCGGCAAAGTGATTGGCGCATTATTGGTCGCTCCGGCCGATGTGGATGCCATTACGGCACCGGCGGCTATTCAGGTGCAGCGCCCCATTCCGTCAAAACCGTTGCCGTTCCCCAGCACGCTGATTTGCAGTGATAATGACGAATATCTCTCGCTGGATCGCGCGCAGCAGTTTGCCAGTCAGTGGGGCAGTGAGAGGGTGATAAAATCAGGCGGTGGCCATTTTCATACGGCGGCGGGCTACGGGGAATGGCCGGAGATTGAAAATATGCTGGAAAGTTTGTCTGGCTTTAAGCTGATTAAAAAACAGCATTCAGCGAGATAAAAAGCCTGAGGAAAAAAAGGTAGCCGTTGGCGGTTGATGACAGATATTCCGCCTGCGGCCACTGATATTCAAGGCCGCAAGCGGAAGGGGGAAAGCGCAGACAAAAATAACCGGACGGTTAATAACCCGCAGGCACCTTTTTCTGGCTACAGTGCCATAGGTTTAATCAACTGCAATATCGCACCCAACCGATCGCGCTGCGCCACGCTCAATTCTTTTCCGGCCGAGTAACCGAGGTTTTGCATAATCAGTTCATTGAGGCCAACCAGCCAGTCATAAATATAAAACGCGGTGGTATTGGTTGGCGTTAGAGCCAAACGAGTCAAACGTTGGGATGTGCCCCAGTTTGCTACCGGTTTTTCTGGCTGAGCAAAAATCTTATGCCCGCGATTAATCCGGCTGTCTGGACGCTGCGCCGGTTCAATTTGCAGGAATCCCAACCAGGCGACAAAATCACCCAGCACGGTTAACGCACGCGAAACTTGTTGATCTGCCAACTGTTCCCGCGGTGTACCTGGCAGTTCCTGATCGGCCAGTTTGCGCTGTAGGGCACCTTCCATATCCAGACGAATACTGGCGGTAATCAGTTCTTCCATCAGCATTTCAATCGTCGGCTTCGACACGCCCAGCAGAGCCACTAATGGGCCATTTTCTGGCAAACTACGCAGATGGTTGATCCAATAGCGGTATACCTCTTTGGCATAGCTGAAGTCGTTATTTGTCGTGAATGATGGGGTAACGTCGAGGTTTGTGTCGACATCTTCCTGTAATTCGCTAAATAAATCGATTTCAATCCCCACACTGAAGGGTTCGCTACTGGTTTGGGCTATCTTTTGATCGGCTCGCGGTTGTTTGGTAACCCCGTGAGATTGTTGCAGGAATAACCGCAGCAGTTCCTCTCTGGCAGGTAATAAACGCTCCAGCAGTTCACCGTGAACGCCGGTACGAGTTTGCAGGGTTTTAATCAAAGTTTCGGCAATGCGCTGTCTTTTCTGCGGATCGCTGACACCTTCGGAGTGATACCAGTGGCCGAGCAGATTATCCTGCAACTCCCGTTGCAATTCATGCAGTTGCTCCGTCAGGCGCTCGCCTTTAATATTTCGGGCGATTTCTCCGATTAAATAGGTCGCCATTCGTTCGGTACCGCGTTCATCCAGCGCTTGCACCGAGCCCCAGCTATCACCGGGATTGCCAACCTGACGCTGTACCGCTTCGTCATAATGCTGGCCATGAGTGACGCGTTGATCGAAAGGAGTGAGCGCCCAAATTAGCCCCGGATGACGACGTGCACGCACCTGCGCACTTTCTCCCTGAGTTTTTTTTACCCAGTAATCCAATGCCTTGGCGACTTTTTTCACCTCAGAACGTTGACCCGCGGCACTGCATAACATCAGCAGGTTAATAGCCTGATGGTCGGTATAGCGATCCAGCAAATATTCACATTTGGCGCGCAAAAAATTCTGTGCCAACGGGTAACGCGGCAAATTTTCGGATTCGCTTAACATAGGCGTATCAAGCTGGGCTCCCCAGTTGGGCAGATCTAGCATATCAACGGTGGCAAAAGCCGGATCGCGCGGGGCGGAGTGTAGCGGGATGCATAGCTCGGCGCTCAGTAGCGTGAGCTCAGATAGTGACAATGTCACTTCCCGTTGTTTTTCCCCCTGACAGAGCGGCCTAACCTGAACCGAAATATCCGACGGCGCATTCAGGTTGGCCAGCGTGGTCATATTCATCAGGCCGTTCGCCGGTAACTGTAGGTCATCAACTAATACGCTCAAAGGTGCCAATACCACAGTGGCGCCGTTAAGATGCTGTAAAGTATGCGCAAAGTGACGATAAGCTGCCGTTAACGCTGGGATTTCGCCCCATAACAGCGAGAACAAACGCGCGCGATCGTCTACGCTCAGGCAGGGCGCCAGTTCGATAGCCGTGGGCCAGAAATGCGTATTCAGTAGGGACTGGCTGTTTTTATCCTGACGCAGCAAATAATCCCACAGCGTCACCACATCATCTTCCGTGATACCGCTCACGGCCTGACTTTGGCGATGCATCGCCAATAAGTTGAGATGTTCGGTGATAGAGTGGGCATCAGGCTGGTAAAGTGCCTTTTCCTGTAAAAAATCATGCAGGAAGATGTTGGCCGTCATCTTGGCTAAATCGGTTTCATTGAGCAAAGAGAGCCGTACCGGATAAGCGCGATCTTCTGGCACATTCTGGCGGGTGAAACGGGTTGCCAATGCGGTAGCCTGATTATCCGGATTGATATGCATCAGATAATCATAGGTTTTATCCCCTAAGCGGGTTTCCAGCTTATTGTCGCCGTTAGTGGTCAGCGCGGTAATCAACGCGGATTTCCCCTGCTGAGACTGACCAAAAAACCCGATGGTCATTGCTTCAGAAGAAATAACTGACAAACGCTGAGCCTCACTCCTATGGCGGCGCAGTTTGATTTTTAGCCGCTCAGCTTCGGTATCCAGACGTGGAGCCTGCTGGCGACAGCTTTCAATCCAGCCAAAACTGTGATCAATGCCTTGCACAACCGCCTGTAACTGATGGGTGAGCGTGGCCGACAGCTGTTCGGGTGTTAAAGATTTCATTTTTTAAATACGCTCCCACTGTCGATCCAGTAATGCGTCTCGCCGGTGCCATTACCGGCCAGAGTATTCAATTTCAGTCGTAAATGTTGCAGCGGCACGCGGCTGCCGTCTCCGAGTAACGCTTCGGCAATTTCGAATCGTTCCGGACTGTTATCCTGCACACCTTTCACCAGCGCGAGTCTTACCCGCAGATCTCCGTCGCCAGCCACTTTTCGCGCTAATTCTGTATCAGTAATCGACAGAGTATAGAGTGGCGAAGCGGGCCAGCGTTCGTTATCCAACTGACGGAACCCCAGACACAGCGCGCCGCGCACGGGGAAACTGCCTTTCGCCGGTAACTGGTAGGACGGTGAATCCAAATCGATATCGCTGTAATACAGATTATCCGTACTTAGGGTGTTATTGCTGTCCAACATACCAAGATAACGCACGGTGGAATAAGGCTGAAAATCACCGGCTTTAAAATAGAAGCCCGGCAGACGCAGATCCAGCGCCAATAGGCACAGCATGGCACCGACGGCGGCAGTGGATTTCGGATTATCAATGCGACCCAGTTTGTTAAACGGATACCATTCACTGGTGTGATAACCATCCAGCGACAAAATCCGGTTCGTTGGCAACGGCTGTAAATGGCGGAATAGCGCGGCGATACCGGGGAAGCGGGAAGGACGGCCGGTCAGCAGCAAAACGTCGCAATCGTATAGCGACACCACTTCACACAGCGAACGCAGGCTTTGGGTCAGGTTCATTCGGTTGGAAAGAAACTCGGCGTGCAGTTTGCTGAGTTTAACGATCAGCGCAACCTGAAGAATATCAAAAGGCTCAGCATCGGCGCGCAGCTCACGCTGCACTTCGGTATTCAGATAGTCCAGCACGCGCGCGGTGGGAGCCTGAATCAGCAATTCGCTAAAGCTAGCGTCGATCTCGGCGCTGCTGTCTAACGGATCGAAACCTTCATATGCCTGTAAAATGGCGCGGCCCAGCGGCATAAATAGCTGCAAAGTCACTTGCTGACGCAGTGTCGATTGCCCATCGGCGCGGCCATCATTGCCGAATAATTTAGTCATCAGCAGGTCAGGAGCAGGCACACCGGATTTTTTCAGCGCGGCCTGCACCGCTGGCAAGACATAAAGCTGAATCACATCCAGCAAAATATCGTCGCCGGCGACTTTAAATCCTTCTCGGAACAGCAGGCGCGGGGTGATTTTTACGTTGCTGCCAACGCCATCATCTAAAACGTATTGAGTAATCGCCAGATCGGTGGTGCCGCCGCCGATATCGATCGACGCAATACGCAGACTTTTCCCTGCTGTTTCATCTGCGGCGAGCTGTTTATCCGGACGCGCCATACTGGCGAAGAAGGCTTCGGTGCGGCCACCGAAATTCACCTGAGTTTCGTTATACAGATAAACCATCTGTCCGCAGGTGGCTTCATCCCATTCCATGTGAACGTCTGGCACAGGTACGCGGCTTTTGGCTTTATCTTCAGCGCGGGTGAAATCATCGTCCATCGGATGCCAGCCCAGCGCTTTCCAGATGAGCCCAATGGCTTCATGCATCCGGCGACGGAATATTTCGCGCTCCGGTTTCGGCATGGCCGACGGCAGCGTCAGAATAATATTACGCAATTGGCGCGGTGCGGTGGCATGGTTCATTTTCTGCCGCTGCGCTGGGCTGTTAATTTGCATTAACGCTTGCGCCAACAGTTCCGACAACATGAAAGTCATCAAGGCGCTGCGACTGTAATGAGGGGAAAATACCGGTAGACGTTCTTCCAACGGCAAAGCGTAGAGTGGCTGGCCTTCGTCATTGATCAGATTGGTCAACGGTAGGGCGATCGCCGGCGCTTCTCCGTGAGATTTGGTGGCGGTACGGCTAAAACGCCAGCCAGGAGTGAAACTCTCTTCATCCCATAAGTAGCGGCGCGGGCTGGAAATACCGGTTGCACCTTCGGTACCCTGACGCAGCAGCGCCATTCGGCTGGCTTCGCGGCCTACGCGCGCGATCGACGGCCAGACAAAGGCGTCGTCCCGGCCACTTTCCACCGAGAAATTCTGCTTGCCGAAGGCCGCTTGAGAAAATTCGACGCGGCTTTCAAACAGTTCATTATACAAAAAATGTGGCTGGCCGAGATCCCGCAGTTGTAGCTCGTAAGACTGCTGCAACCCGTTGATTCCGTCGCCGTGATCTTCCACCAGAACGCCGCACGTGTGGGAATTCCCTACGTCCAGAATCAGATCCACGTTCACCGCGGGCTCTTGCAGCGTGGCGGTGGTCATTTTGATGTCCGGTATGCCTAATTGCTTACCTAACATATCCAGCAGGTTGAGATAGTGCGCCTGATATTCAAATTCCCGCAGCGAGGCCTTAATTTCGCGCTCGGTACGTTGTTCCTGCTGGCTAACCTGTTGAATAAAAGTTTCCCGCAGCCAGCCGTCTACCCAGGTCAGATCGAGAAATTCACCTAATTCATCATTTTGATATGCCAGCGCAAAATGCGTGCCGGTATCAATATCATGCTCGGTGGGCGCCAGGAATTCGTTATCGTGACCTTCAGGATAAACCTTGGTATCAAACGCCAAACAGACACGGTGAGTATTGCCGTCCTGATCCGGGGTTTCCAACGCTAAAATCTGCATCCGCGCCCAGTTATCCGGGCCACCGATAAAGTTACGCGGCGGATTAAAGCGTAAGAAAGGTAAAGGCAGCCAGATGTTCTCCAGCAACTTAAGTGACTGATCCAGCGGGAAACTGAATTCAGGTTTCACCACTTCAGGCGCTGAACCCGCCACCGGTAACAGGTATTTGCCACGTTCTTGATTAAACATCAAACGCAATAATGGGCCATTGGCGCTTTTACGCACAAAGGCATGGGGCAAATCGGCATCCACGACGGGCGTTAAGGCAAAGTCCAAAAATTGAATCCCGCTGTTCTGAATCAGCGTAATTCGTTGTTTATAATCCGTGATCGTTGCCAGCATAGTGTTTATTTACTCTCACGTTTCATCGTCATTGGAAGAAGGGTTTCAGCGTCATAGCGGCCGGTACATTCAGCGGGGCCGGTCAGGCCTTGTTTGCACACCAGTTCGGGAACCTGGTAACGGGAACCATCGCTACAGCGGGCCTTGGTACGACTATTGATCACCAGATTGCCAGATTGCATCAGACCGGCATTAACATTGACCCGGCAACTGATGTTGTCACCATAGGTGATGCGGGCGGTGCCTTTGCCATCATTTATCTGGTATTTCAGTACCGGTGGTTTGCCCGTCAGTGGATCTTTGATATCCACAAATACACGCCAGCGGCCATTCAGAAACTTGGTGGAGCCGATTTTTACCGCGTCCGCTGGCAATACCAACGCATCTTTCGGAATCGGCACGGCAACGGTTTCTACTGCGGCAGCCACAGGTGGCTCAGGTACGACTGGAGCGATCACTGTCGCATGAGTCACCGGCAATGGGTTTGGCAGTCGCGCTTCTGAGGTCTTTGTCGGCGCGGGTTTTTCGACTTCTGCCGCAGGTTTGTCTGCCGCTGGTTGGGCGGCGGCCACGATAGGCGCGGGTTTAGCTGCCGAAGCTGGATGTTTTGAAGCAGGATGTTCTACCGGTTTAGTGGCCGGTTTGGTCACGGTCGGGCTGACTGCAGGCTTAGCTACGGGGGCAGGCTTGGTCGCTGACAGTTGCAGCGCTAAAACCGCAATCACGGCGGCGGCCGGTAACAATAGCCATAAACGCAGGCGACGCCAGCGGTTTGGCGGCACCGGCTGGTTTTCTGCTACTGGCGGTGGCGGCGGGGCAATCACCGGCTCGGGGATCGTCGGCGGTATGGTCGCGGCAGACGCTGTTTTCGGGCTAACCGGCGCAGCCGCTGGCATCATCTCAACGGCTGGCTCATGCACCGTGGCACGCAGGCAATCCAGAGCGTCGGATCGGGATTTTTTATCCAGATTGACGAAACCCCAGAAGGTAATGACTGGTTTGTCATCTACCAAATAAACGTGATTCTGATCGGGAAATTGGAAGGCTTTTGCCAACAGCGCGCCGAATAGCTTATGACCGGTTTTTTCCGCCTGCTGAGCGCGTTGGCTAATCGCCGCCACCGTGGCCTGGCACATTTCCAGTTGCTTTATGGCCGAAGTGCGCTGGCTATGGCTGGCCGCAATCCAGGAGGTAACCTTGCCTGATATAGGGGAATACCAATCCATGCGGTCGCCGTCTTCATTTGGCTGAGGAATCGCCAGACAGTCAGCAATATGTTGCTGTTTTCTTAAGCGTAACGCTTCCCGAAGCTGGAGTGCCGAAGCATAAACCGGTTGCCCATTTTCGCCCAAGGCAAGCATGTCATCTAAATTTCCACTGCGTAAAAATGATTTTGCCACGCAAAAGGGACCCTTTATGAGAGATGTCTAACGCAGAAAATAATGTGTTATCTGCAACAGCGGATACTTTAATTCTCATTAACACCAATCAAACGCTTGAATAGGTGGCAAAACCACCCCTTGTTTATCAAAAACAATCGCTATACGGAATAAATTGACGCGAAAAGATAGGGGCGAACCAGGGATAGTGTACAAAAGAGGGACATTAAAGAAGAAAAGCGGGAAACAAGGCAAAAACGCCGGTACTCCTAAGCAGACCGGCGTCGCGATAACAATTATAGTCAAGCATCACCCATGGGGTTTATGCACCGAAATCAACGTCAAATGCCTGATAGAAAGCATTACCAGAGTTCGCCACGATCCAAAGCAGTACAATAACGTGATGGCCTTTTTTACCTGTAGGTAAAAGAACCTGATGGTTGGTTTTTGCTACCAATTTAGCCTGATGTGAGTAATAAGGCACGAACGGGTAGAAATCTTCGCTGAACGGAGCCACTTCCAGCTGATCGCGAGTGATGCGCGCCTGCGGATTCCAACCGTCCTTAGTAATAAACCAGCGATAACCGCGAGTGGTGTGAGGGGCGGTGTAGGCCCATTTGACGTCAAACAGCTCGCCAGGTTTTACCGCAATTTTAGGCCAACTGAAACTGTCATCGGCTTTGCCCAGCGCTCGCAGCTTTTGCTGCATTTCCTGATCGGTAAAGTTGACCGATTCACGGTTGCCTGCGTGGCCGCCGCTGAGAATCAACCCATCCTTAGGAGGAATATTACTTGGATTATCCGCCTGGAACGGCGCAGGAACCGGACCCGCGTTTAAGTCAGGGAAATTTTTCCCGCCTTCCATTTCATTATTTTCCCATTCGCCGATTAATCCTAAATCGGTTGCCACTAATCCGCGAGTTTTAGGAGTAGTAATTCGGCCATGTCTCAGTTGTGAATTGTTAGTCGTCATATATTTCTCTCTTAATTTAAAGGGTGGAATGTTGTTATTTATAGCGCCTATAACCTTGAAGCCATTTGGCGCTACCTTTTTTCTCCCTTGTGGGAAGTCCTAGATTCCACATCTTTACTGGCCAAATCAAATGACATAACACAGGTAACTACTTAATAAATAATGGTATTGAATATCAGATATGGGCGTGAACTTATTATTCAAATGGCAGTGATTGGCACTATCTGATTTCTTACAAATAAGGTAAGAATCGAGAGAAAATAAATAAACTGTTCGACGCTGATTAATTCGGCATGAATAAAAGGAGGGAGGGAAATAAAGTCGGAAAGTCGGAATTACCGTTTGGCGCAGATAGTCTCCGTTATAGCTATTTCATATGGCTTACTCGCTGACCACGGGGAAACCGCCGCAGGTCAGCTCTGCCAACATTAGCTAGATATTCATGATTGAAACCAACGCATTCACGTCATCCGACACTATTAACGATAAATTCTGAGTGATTTTTTCTACTGGCCAGTCCCACCATGCTAGTTGCTCAAGTTTAACAATCAGGTCTGGAGCAAAACGATATTGAATGACTTTTGCTGGATTACCGCCAACGATCGAATAGGCCGGTACGTCTGAGGTTACGACAGAACGGGACGCGATTATCGCGCCATGACCGATATTCACTCCCGGCATAATTAGCGCTTCAAATCCTATCCACACATCATTGCCCACCACAGTATTGCCTTTAAACGG
Source organism: Yersinia sp. IP36721 (assembly GCF_003634395.1). Taxonomy (NCBI): domain Bacteria; kingdom Pseudomonadati; phylum Pseudomonadota; class Gammaproteobacteria; order Enterobacterales; family Yersiniaceae; genus Yersinia; species Yersinia sp. IP36721. The sequence goes on along the minus strand of NZ_QCZL01000002.1, from coordinate 170,661 downwards.
GAGATCTTCAGGAGAAGGGGCTACTTTTTCCCAGCCGTTTCCAAATATTTGGAAAGGATAAGTCGAGACGCCTGATATCTTGTGATTTGCACCATTCATAATGAACTTAACACCTCTGGCAATGGCGCAAAATTTCCCAATAATCAATTTATCTCCAATAAATGGGAAGTGGTACAGAACATTGCGCTCAAAATCCTCGGAATTATCAGGATCATCGTAATAGGTATAATCTCCGATAATAATATTGGGATTAGTTACCGTATTTTTGATGTAACAAACTTGCGGAAAACCCGCCATAGGGTGTTTGTTAGTATGATCGGGGCCGTTTATATTATTTACCATGGTTCCTTCAGCACTGAGGCCATTTTCAGAAAATCTGTCATCCATATAGCAGACAGAACACTATAGATGATTTCGGCAGTAGTCAGCTTGGAATGCTCCATTTTGTGCAGAGAGCCATACTGTTTATTTCACAAGAAAGGATTCAGGAAGGTGGCTCTGTTTGTTCTTCTGATAAAACTAAATCACTATATCAATCATTTCCTAAAGACGACTATATTAGTAAGCTAAATCAAACGCCTTACCCTTTGCTTTAAGGAGATATTTTGAAAAAAACGCAAGATAGTGTTCATCTCACTGCATCGGAGGCGTTGGATAAACTCGAGGCGCTGTACAGTGCGGCATTAGTTGCGTTGCGAGAAGCTATCAGCGACTTTGTGCACGAAGGAAAACTGCCCGATGCGGCAGAACGTGCCAAAGGTTTATTTGCCTATCCTCAGCTAAGCGTCAGTTGGGAAGGCCAGTTCCGCGACAATATTCGTACCCGCGCTTATGGACGTTTTTCCCGAACCGGCTGCTACAGCACCACGGTGACGCGCCCAGCGTTGTTCCGTCGCTATCTCACCGAACAGTTGACTCTGTTGGAAGGTGAGTACGGCGCACGTTTTGAAGTGACGCCGTCACAAATAGATATGCCCTATCCCTTTGTGATCGACGGTTCAGATCTGGTATTAGACCGCACCATGACCGCCGGATTGGCGCAGCACTTTCCCACCACCGATCTAGCCAAGATTGGCGACGGTATTACCGATGGATTGGATACCGCGACGGAGAACTTCCCGCTGTCTCACTTTGACGCGCTGCGCACCGATTTTTCACTGGCGCGTTTGAAACACTACACCGGTACGCCAGCCGAACATATTCAGCCTTATATTCTATTTACCAATTACAGTCGCTACGTGGATGAGTTTGTCAGTTGGGCCTGCGAACAGATTCTCGATCCGAGTAGCCCTTATGAGGCATTATCCTGCGCCGGAGGCACTTTTATCACGGCGGAAAACGCCGATCCGCAAAAAACCACTTCGGATTTGGCGTGGAAAAAACATCAAATGCCGGCCTACCATTTGATCGCTAAAAACGGGCAGGGAATCACGCTGGTGAATATTGGCGTCGGTCCATCCAATGCCAAAACGATCTGTGACCATTTGGCGGTTATGCGGCCTCATGCCTGGCTGATGATTGGACACTGCGGCGGACTGCGGGAAAGTCAGGCGATTGGGGATTACGTGCTGGCACACGCTTATTTGCGGGATGACCACGTTCTGGACGCCGTATTACCGCCGGATATTCCCATTCCCAGCATTGCCGAAGTGCAGCGGGCGCTGTATGACGCGACCAAAGCGGTTAGCGGAATGCCGGGGAAAGAGGTTAAACAGCGGTTGCGTACCGGTACGGTGGTCACTTCGGACGATCGTAACTGGGAGCTGAGATTCTCTGCTTCAGCGCTGAGGTTTAGCCTGAGCCGCGCCGTCGCCGTGGATATGGAAAGTGCGACCATTGCCGCTCAGGGTTATCGTTTCCGCGTTCCTTACGGTACTTTGCTGTGCGTTTCGGATAAACCTTTGCATGGAGAAATCAAATTGCCCGGTCAGGCGAACCATTTTTATGAGGGGGCGATTTCCGAACACTTGCAGATAGGTATTCGCGCCATTGATTTGTTACGCGAAGAGGGCGACCAATTACACTCGCGTAAATTGCGCACCTTTAACGAGCCTCCGTTCCGTTAAACTTTCGCTACCTACGCTTTCAGAATGCGACGACAGCGTCACCGAATGAGTGACGCTGTCACTTTTAATCAACAAGATTGGGTCTAAAAAATCTTATCAGTTTCTGTTCCCGCCTTATTATCATCGCTTACGCGCCATTTCCACGGCATTCGCTGATACCAGGATTGTGGCACCGGATGCACAATCGCTCGCAGCGCACGGGCATAATCCATCACTAAACCCGGCGTCCAGGCCATGGTTATTGCTCGTCGTCGAACCTGAGCTGCGATCCACAGTTCAGGCATAAACAAGGTTCGTAACGCTGGCCGCCAGTGTTTCCCCTGTTCGGCCAGTACGCCATCTAATGACGCTTCTAACGCGTATGCTACGCTGCTGGAGCAATTACGTGATGTCAGGTTATAGGTTTTCTGGCGCTGATAAACGTCCCAATAGCGCAAAAGCGCCGGACCGTTGTATTCATGGAATAATATTTTTCTGTCTGATTCACACCAATTGGCCGCTTCGGTGGCGTAATCCGGCTGAAAACTCCCGTCAACGTCGTTATCGCGCGTAGCCTTAAGCAACCGCAAGAACTCGGATGGAGAACGATCGATATCCGCTGCGGGATACAGACTGATGTACACTTTCGGCGATAATTCCAGCGCCGCATGGCCGGTGGAAATCACCCCTTGTGTATCCACCGCCGCAATATAGCGATTGATCACTGGGCGCGGAATGGTTCTGGCACTCGCGGCACCTTCCGGCGTCCAGATATGCACGGTCAGTGGTCCAGTGAAATCCACATGCTCAGGTGGAAGTGCCCTCGGTTTTGCCGCAGACTTTTTGGTCAATCCGGACAGAATATCCGAAGGAGCCAACAGCGCGAATACCGAAGTGCCTTCACTCAACTGGTTGGCGCGCCTTGCCAGCAGTAGGGTATTCACCCCGCTGATAAACATTAGGACACCCAGAAAGAATGACACAGTAGCCTGATAGTGCGTGGGATAAGGGCTAAACATAAACATGGCGAATAGAATCTGACAGCCTCCGCCGGCCATTGCCTGTTTCCAGCGGGGATAACGAACCACCCAGGCGGAAGCAATCACTAACGCACCAATAATGAAATAGGCAAAGCCGAAGATAATCGCCAGCAGCAGATTACTGTAGGTTTTATTCGACAGGATCAGCAGCGCCACGAAACAAAACAACCCGCCTTTAAAATACAGCACTGCTTTTTGTGCGCCTACGCCGCTGGCGGCCACGCTGAGCGTCACCAGACTTTCCAGTAATAGCAGCACGCCAAAGGTCTTTATGGGAAAATACAGCGTACCATCGATACCATCGATAAAAATCCCGATGCCAATTAATCCCCAGACTGCGCCAAGAAAACCAAGAAATCGGGCTTTGGAGCGGACAAAATCAACGCCAAATAACAGCAGGGCGATTTGAATCATAGTAGGCATCTCTGCGGTAAATAACGGTTCATACCTCTATTTCCCTTGTTTGTACGGGCTAATCTAGTTGTACTGGCTAATTTGCCAGTTACCCATCACACGATTACCTTCAGTACCGGTCAGCAGCACACAGCCGCCATCCACGATAGAAAGCCATTCTCCGTTGGCTGTCCGGATGCGCAACGCCAAAGCACCTTGCGGCTCCCGACCTTCTGCCGCCCGCCAATGTTGTTTCAGTTTTTCTCTGTCCTGCGGATGGATGCGCGGCAATACAGCATCAATATGCAGGAAAGCGGTCGATCCTCGCTCACCGAATAGGGCACCAATGTCGCTATCCCACAGGATTTCGCCCGATTCCAGGTTTAGCTGGTACATCACCCCGTCTCCTTCAATACGACCGGTTTCTGGGTTGAAACTGTGTATTGAGTGAGATAATCCACGCAGGAATACCATCAATAAAGCCGTGGCGGTCAGATAACACTGAGTGAGCAGCAAGGGTTCGCCGCTATGAAGCCCTTGTAAGAAGAATGGACCTTGGTGTTGATAGGTATAAAAAATCACAATGGCACCCAATGTCAGCAATGCCAGCGAACCGCCCCGATTACCGGCTATAATCGATAGCACGATAGCGATAGCGATAGGAATGCAGGACAGCGCAAAATACAGCGCGGCGCCGCTGGCCGCGAAATCCTGTAGTTTTCCGGAAAAGATTAGCCAGGTGCTAGCACAAAGGAGTAACCAAACAACGGCTCCCGCCAGCTTTGCCCTTAGCGTGAGTCGAGCGGAACGCACTCTGATATTCAGGAAACCCATAATAATGATGGTCACAAACAGAATGCCGGTCACGTCGGCAATCAGGCTGACCCAGAACAGGCTGAATAGCGGTAAACCTGCCGCCAACGCAATTCCGCCACCGGTTATCAATGCATCCAGCGCGCTGATAATAAGAGTCGCGCTTATCCACAGTAAAATAGCGTGCAAATCGTCATTGGGGCGAGCAAAACGCCGCACTATCCAGGCAATAACCACGCTGGCAGGTAACGACAGGACGGAATAGAACAACGCACTGAGCACATCTTCGCGCCAGTGTTGTTCAAGTAGAACGCTCACCATCGAAAAAATAAAGAACAGCAGCGGCCACGAGCCCCAGCGGACCGCCAAAAAGGCAGCGACAGCCACCCCGGAGGGAAACCACACCAGAGATATTTGAAACGCCGGGGAATCAAACTGTTGCGAAACCACACCCGCAACATAATAGATTAACGCCCAACCAAACAGGGCGCTAGCGTGCCGCCAGAACAGCGTCTTACTTTTTTTCATCGTAATTTCTCACTGAATGATTCTCTCCGGCAGTTTTCAGGAGGCTTAATTATTCCCGCCTCATGTCTATAAACCTAGTCATTGCAAGCCTAGGGGTGATAAACAAAATAGTTATAAAAAACAGTTATAAAAAATAGCTATAAACCGGATTTTATCTATAGCTCGTGGCTGAAAAGCGGAAATGAGCTCGTGAGCGACGGCTGTCGTATTTGGGGGAATCAAGTTGTTAGAAATGCATATGATTTCAATCATACGATAGAAAAGGTGATGAAAGCACTAATTCATCATTCTTCAACGGGAAAGGGGGGTTATGGCTTCATGCAGAACATTACAGAGCATTTATGCGGCCATGTTCACTATCGCTACTTTGTGAGATATCGTTAATTACCGCGATGATAATTATGTTATAACATAACAAAAAATTCGCCATAGGAAATGAAGTTTGTTACATTATCACACTCAAATTCTGTGGCCGGGAAGGGATAGCTGACCTGAACGTCCAGATATTGTTGGATATTAAATATGGAGTAGTTAAATGAATCGAACTCATACCCTGTGTTTTTCTCTTGGCCTGTGCGCTTCGTTGTTACATTCAACGGTCAGCGCCCATGATTTATGGACCAATATGCCTCCGGCGAACACCACTACGGCAACGGTAGAAATGGCCTATGGTCACGGATTTCCACATGGGGAAGCGATTCCGGCTCAAAGACTGCATTTCTTTGCCCCGCTAAAATTGACCAACGGCAGTAAGGAATACAGTTTTAACATCGACGGTAAAAACGTCAAATTCCAGCAGGAGAACTTGAAGCCTGGCTCTTATATCGCTCTGTCTACCTATAAGCCAACTATTTGGTCAGTGAAGCGCGTAGGGGAGAAAGACGAATGGCGTCAGGAAGAAGATAAAACCCAATGGCCAGGTAGTTTTTGCACCGATAACACTATGTCCGGTAAAACCATCAGCTTTGTGAAAAATCCCGATGCCAATCCGTTTATTACCCAACCGATGGGATTAAGATTAGAGTTTGTCCCATTACAGAATCCGAATGAACTGTCGATTGGCGACGATTTGGAATTACAACTGCTGTATAACGGTAAACCTTTGGCGAATCACACCTTTGGCGTTATTTTTAATGATGGGGAGGAACGCAGCGACGCCGAGGGACAGGGTCATGAACACCATCATCACGATCACGCCCATGAAAAAAATAATACATTGTCTCATCCCGCCTTGGCGCACACTTACGCCTTTGAAGATGTGGATTTAAAAGGCCAGACGGACAGCAATGGGAAATTAACGCTACCTATTACGGCGAAAGGGCAATGGCTGGTTTCTACCGTAGCGGAAACGCCTCATGAGGATAAGAATCGATGTGATATTCACCTCGATAAAGCCACTTTATCTTATTACGTGGTTAATTAACCAAGCGCGGGTTTGATTTTCACTCTCGGTTTTGCTTCGCTCAGCTGTATGCAGACTGATCATCATGTCAGTCTGCAACGGCCTGTATATTCTGCGTTAGGATTGGTACTGCAAACCGAGAGTTTTTAAGTCATAGCGGGTAATAAAATTAACAAAAAAGGTATCTATTGATAACCGTCCCACATTTCCTGACTGTATTCACATTTATTCTCTATACCATAGATTGCATCGAGGATATTACGAGGGAAACAACCGTTCATGCCGCGAAAGGCGGTATTCGTCATCACTATAATCAACCACATACGCGGTAAATTACCGAATAACAGTGCCCATGCTAACGCCCGAAATCCCACCCGAACCGCCGCTAATACCTATATGCTTAGAAGATGTACAGGCGCTCATACACAACACAAGCACTATGATAATAATTTTCATGTCCAGTTCCACGAGATTTTAGAATCTTACTTTAGCAGTATTATCCGTGGCGGGTATTTAATCAATAAGGCGGAAGGACGGAGGTCAAGCGCTGTTATGGCAAAGTTAGCGAGGCATCTCTGTTAAAGGGAAGGGCTTAATAAACACACCGAGATATGGTGCATGAACTCATTAACAACCATCATATTCTATTTAACATAATATACATTATGCGAACCGAGGTAAAGGTGTGTGAGTTTCCCGATTTTGGCCTTAATCCTTATCCATTGGCTGTTTATTCCTGTTGCTCTTCATTCCAGGCTCATTTTGGGTTTTATTTATCCCAACTAAAACCTGATTCTGAATAATGCACTCATCCTTAGTCAAGCTCGCAAACATTCCTCATTCACAGCTTCATTCTTTTGTTACCTATATCTTTTACTGACCGACATGTATTCCCGCTAACCGATAACTCATTGAATGCTTCGCTCACTCAACTTGCTCCTTCGAGTACTCCAGTTCTTCTGAACCAATTTTAATGTGAACGACCTGACTACCCATTGACCAATGACACTGCGTTAAGATTAATTTTAATCGAGATGCTCACGGGATGTTCATCGATTAATTGTTGGCTATAGCAGCAAACCACTGCCTATTTCCGATCGCGCTACGTGAAATCTGAGAAAAATCATCAGCTATGACCCTGCTGATTTCACGTAGTTGCATCATTTATTTGTGGTATAAATCAAATGGTGGTCGATTATTCAAGCAATCATCGATCACTTTTAATACACCGTCCTCATTATTTGCCGGAGCACGGTATTTCGCCGCTTGTTTTGCCGCCAGCGAGCCGTTTTCCATAGCGAAACTGTAACCTGCGTGTCTTAACATCTCCAGATCGTTACCGCCATCACCCAATGCCATGACTTCATTATCTGCAATACCGTAGATGCCTTGGATTCGCTTGATACCATTAGCCTTATGATTCCCGGGAATTATCAGGTCTACAGAACCATGTCCGCTAGAAACAGTTGTGACAATGTCACCTATTTTTTGTGTTATTTCATCCATCAGCCCGCTTACGTCATCTTGTTCATAACTAAGGGCAAACTTAAAGATAACGTCATCGATCTGCGCATAATCAGAGACTGTGTTGAGATGGTGATAATAGGTACGCATTCCATTAAAGAAATCGGGAGCGCCAGTCTCCAGCATATAAGCGCTCTTTTTACCGCATACCAGAAAATTGATTCCCGATAAGGTACTGATGCATTCCAGCACTTGAGCCACCTGCGCAGAAGGTAGCTTTCCACAGTAAACTTCCTGTTTTTTATCAACGATATATCCGCCATTCTCAGCCACATAAGCTATTTGGTCGTCAATATCATCGAAAAAACTTTTCAACTGATAGTATTGGTTGCCACTGGCTACAACAAATTTAATACCGCGCTGCAATAACTGTTGATACAGTTTTCTGAAACGAGATTTATTATACTGACCTTTGCTGTTTAGAAAGGTGCCATCCATATCAACTGCGATAAGTTTGACGCTCATTGAAACTCCTTGCGGTATAAGATAATCAGGATAAAAGGCACAATTGCCACTCAGTTAAAATCTAATACTGTAATGTATAGGCACCTAAAGTAATAATCAGGAATACGGCCACAACCACAAAAAATGCCACATACAGATCAGAGAGATACGTTATCCAGCCAATTAGCGCCGGGCCACCCAATACGCCGGGGTAACATAAGGTCGTCAGCATGGCCACAGACATATTTACCAGCATAACTTTTTCCAGGTCGTAGCGGCTACATTGGCTCTTTATTGGTTCTTCAACAGGCGGTTAAAATAATAATTTCTTACTTGAATATTATAACTAAGCATCCCATCCATAATGTCATTAATATGAGTCTCTGTCATTTTAGCGAGTTTAAGATGCGAAGATATCAATTTAGTAGAAATAAAATCCTGAACCATCCTGTATCTGATAAATGCTGCGCCAGTATTTTTTTAGTTTCCCCGGCCCATTCATAAATCTATTAAATAAGTAACACACAACTTTCAGATGTCATGTTTAATGATTATTAAGTTTCACACCAATCAGATGAGCTGAATGACTTTTTGTCATCTCTATATGCTATTGATTCTATTCAATACGACATTGACTTAGTGATATAAAACGGTCGTTGTTCGCACCATAATTTAAAATCAAACTTGCCCGTTCGATTAAATTAAATTAATGTAAATCTCAATCGGTGTTAATGGACGGCAAGATGAATAAAATAATTTTAATCATTCACAAATAACAAGGAGTACTTAAATGGAAAACACTCAATTAATAAATATAGATTATAATTCATTCCGTGCTGTGAAAGGATTCGATAAACGCGTTAGATATTTGATTCTCCACTATACCGTCGTTGATTTCACCGGTTCGATCACCGCATTAACTGGCCCGTTAGTCAGTTCGCATTATTTAATTCCAGATCCTATGGATCCGAGCTATATAGCCGCCGGATTTGACGAGCTGCGTATATTTAATTTGGTAGATGAAAATGATCGGGCCTGGCATGCAGGGGAAAGTCGCTGGCACCAGCGAACCAATCTGAATGACAGTTCGATTGGCATTGAGATTGTTAACCAGGCATCTGATAATAATGGTAATTTTACTTTCCCACCCTATAATGATGAGCAAATTGAAGCCGTAAAAGATTTAGCGCTTAACATCTTACAACGTTATCCGGATATATCCCCCACCCATGTATTGGCTCATTCAGATATTTCCTTGGGGCGTAAAAGTGATCCCGGGGCTGCCTTCCCGTGGTTTGAACTGTATATGTGTGGCGTCGGAGCCTGGTATGATGATGAAACAAAAAATGAATATTTATGCCAGTATAATCACTCCATGCCGGATAAAGATGAAATTCTAAAATTATTTAATATTTATGGTTATGATACCAGTAGTGCTGATACTAACATAGGTTATGAGATTTTAATTCGAGCTTTCCAACTACATTTTCGCCCAGAGTGCTATGACGGTAAAATGGATGAAGAAACGCTCGCAGTCCTTTCCGCCTTAGTTAAAAAGTATTTCCCATCTGAATTATAATGTGAGGTGTTTCATTTTTACACAAGCTGCGATAACAACCAAAAAAAATAATATCCCTATATAAATTTATTACTCACAGCACTACAAAGCGAAACTCAGAATTATAAAGTTAAATTAACCATAACTTTAAATAATAGCTTATGCTCGAACTTTTCTGGTGCCATTCATATTGGCACCAGAATCTTATCGTTCCATTATCACTGACCATATGAATGCGTCACGATTAATGTTTACCTGAGATAAGCACAATCGGTAATTTTTAGTGAGACTCTCTTGTAACGCTATAATGTCTTAATCTGCTCGGGATAGAGGCTGTAGCGAATCAAAGAGGAATATAGCTCCCCGGTATTTTCTCTCCCTGTCTGTTAGTTTCCTTTTTGCTTCACCGTGATGAAGTTGCCTCTGGTAAAGTAACCGAAGAAAATGACGCACATCGGTGTATTCGGTCACGATTTAACCATGACCACCCTATTCAGTTCGGATTCTTTCCAAGTAATGGTAATTATATCGTGATAAAAATTATCCGAGTATGCTAATGATATAAAATCAGTTATCGCCCCACTTTATTGGTAAGGAACGGAATATGATCGTTTTTGTCACAGGTGCAACCTCCGGTTTTGGCGAAGCCATTGCCCGTAAATTTGTTAGCCACGGCCATCAGGTTATTGCCAGCGGGCGACGTTTAGAAAAACTGGAGCAACTGAAGAACGAATTAGGTGAGGCCCTGCATATTTTGCGGTTGGACGTACGCAATCGCGCCGCCATTCAACAGGCTATTGACGAATTACCTGCATCACTGCGAAATATCGATGTGCTGGTGAATAACGCCGGTTTGGCATTAGGTTTGGAGCCCGCGCACAAAGCCAATGCCGATGATTGGGAAACCATGATCGATACCAATACCAAGGGTTTGGTGAATATGACTCGCGCGTTGCTACCAGAAATGGTCAGCCGTAATATTGGCCACGTGATTAATATTGGCTCGACCGCGGCAAACTGGCCATATGCCGGTGGCAACGTATATGGCGCTACTAAAGCCTTTGTGAAGCAATTCAGCCTAGGGCTGCGTGCGGATTTACACGGAACGCGTATTCGCGTGACCGATATTGAACCCGGATTGGTCGGAGGAACCGAGTTTTCCTCCGTTCGCTTCAAAGGGGATGATGAAAAGGTGAATAAAACCTATGATGGAGCTAACCCATTGATGCCAGGTGATATTGCCGAAGCGGTCTATTGGGTAGCGACTCTGCCCGCTCACGTCAATATTAATACGTTAGAAATGATGCCGGTTAGCCAATCATTCGCTGGGTTGAACATTCATCGAGAATCATAATACGCGGTGTCAGATCGAGCGCAGTGAAGTCACTGTGCTCTATTTTTACTCATTACTTTCACTGATTTCCGCTAATTGACCCGCCAACCAGCCACGATAATCAGCATACCAATCAACGCAATACCTGCACCTAACCAGTCAAACATTGATAGCTTTATACCCTCCACCACTCGCAGCCAGATTAAGGCTGTAGCCACGTAAACCCCGCCGTAGGCGGCATACACTCGCCCACTTGCTGCCGGATGTAGCGTTAATAACCAGACAAACAGGCCTAAACTCGCCGCAGCCGGTAATAGCAGCCAGGCCGGTGCCCCTTTCCTCAACCAGAGGTAAGGCAGGAAACAGCCTATAATCTCCGCGAGTGCGGTGGCAAAAAAAAGTAATGAAGTCTTCAACATAACGACGAGTTTTCTCTCTAAAGGTTAAATGAGTTTGCGGTAGTGGGTACATCGTCACAGAGCAATGATATAGTTTATCTATAGGTTTGTATGCTTAAACAAAATGAGTCGCTTAACTCATCGATAAAGAAGGATTTAATGATGAAAAACAATCGCCTGCGTATCGCATTGCGCGTTCTGTTGCCTGCTGCGGTATTGATGCTGCCTTTATCCTGGTCCTCTATGGCGCAGGCGCAATTAAGTCATTGTTCGCAAGGAAGCACCTGCGTTACCGTTGGCGGCAATAATGCCAATGACCCTTTGGCGAAAGAAGCCGCCCGTCAAAGCAAAGAACAGTGGGATGAAACCCGCCGCCTACGTAATAAGGTTAATACGCGTAAAGAGAAAGACTTCGACAAATACGACGTTGCTGAAGATGCTAAAGATAAATGCTTGAGCAGCTCTAATTTCAATGCCTATTGGGAACCGAATACCCAGCGTTGTTTAGATCGTCAAAGCGGCCATAAGATTAATCCTTAATAGCTAAGAACGGTGCTTTTTACTTGAAGTTCAGGCTGTCTGAACTACTATTAGCGACACTAGCAATTCATCCCAAATAAGGATTTACTGATGAAAAAAACGCTTATTATCGGCACATTGTTACTGGCGGTTGCGCCTTTGGCCGCACAGGCATCTTGCGAAAGCGTGAAAGCGGATATTGCGCAAAAGATTATCAATAACGGTGTACCGGAGTCGGGTTTTACGCTGGAAATCGTACCTAACGATCAGGTTGAAAAAGCCGGCGGCCAAGTTGTTGGGCACTGCGAAAACGATACGCAAAAGATTGTTTATACCCGGATTACCAGCGGCGAATAGTTTCGTTAAGCTATATTCATCAGGGCGCACGGGTTGCGCCCTTTTCTATTTTTACGGTTTCTCAATTTACGTTTTCTCCATTCCAAAATTCCTCGTTGTGATCCGGTCTGAAGCGCACTATTCCTCCGTTCGCCAATAAGGTTCCCTCTTCCTTCGCGCTAAGCTCATTGTTCCGTTTATGGAACACTGTGGCTTAATTTGAGCTACTTATCACTTATTGGAACTTTATCTATACTTTATTACACAGTTGCTCAGCGGAATTAGCCGCTGATTACACGCTGTTGGGTTGGTTTATATCAACCAACGGCCATTCAGGTAGTAAACAATGGAGTGAGAAATGAACAAACCATATGTACGTCTCGATAAAGACAATGCAGCCGTGCTGCTGGTAGATCATCAGGCGGGTTTGTTGTCTCTGGTGCGGGACATCGATCCGGATAAGTTTAAAAATAACGTGTTGGCATTGGCCGATATGGCTAAGTATTTTAACTTACCGACCATTCTGACGACCAGTTTTGAAACCGGTCCTAATGGCCCGCTGGTTCCTGAGCTAAAAGCCCTGTTCCCGGACGCGCCTTATATTGCTCGCCCAGGACAAATTAACGCCTGGGACAACGAAGATTTCGTTAAAGCGATTAAAGCCACCGGTAAAAAACAGCTGATTATCGCCGGTGTGGTAACCGAGGTTTGCGTGGCTTTCCCAGCGCTGTCCGCGTTAGAAGAAGGCTTTGATGTGTTCGTGATTACCGATGCTTCCGGCACCTTCAATCCGTTAACTCGCGATGCCGCATGGGATCGTATGTCTGCCGCCGGTGCTCAGCTGATGACATGGTTTGGCGCAGCCTGCGAATTGCACCGCGACTGGCGCAATGACGTAGAAGGTCTGGGCGCGCTGTTCTCCAACCACATTCCTGATTATCGTAATTTGATGACTAGCTATTTCACGCTGACATCTGAAAAATAACGCTTAATCGCCTTTGCTCCCGCCTTGCGGCCAGCCTCTGGCGGGAGCTTCTAGCTTGTTAAATCTTTCCTTTTTACTTCCATTGTTCTTCTTTAACGAAAACTGCCTGCATTTTTCTCCGTTTTGATCCAAGCTAAATATTCACTAGCCATTCACATCCGGCCAAGTAACAATGGTGGTCTGAATTCAATCAGTTAACTCGCGACACATGAAAAAGCCACTCCATCATCATTTTTATCGCGCCATGTTACGGCGGTTGCTGATTGCAATCATGCTGGGGATGACTTCGGCGGTGATTGTCTGGCTGTTCCACCGCGGCATGTTGGGGTTAGAGTGGCTGCTATTTGCCCGTACCGATGGCAGTTTGGTGGCCGCTGCCTCCTCGATTTCTGGCTGGCGGCGGGCGTTAACACCGGCGCTGGGTGGAGTGGCGGCAGGTGGTGTGCTGTGGTTATTCCAGCGCTATCGCCATCAACGGCCCACAGCCCCTACCGATTATATGGAGGCGATCGAGATTGGCGATGGTCGGCTCGATATCTCTGCCAGTTTGGTTAAGTCTTTCGCTTCTCTCTTGGTGGTATCCAGCGGTAGCGCCATCGGTCGCGAAGGTGCCATGGTGCTGCTGGCGGCGCTGTTTGCATCGGTTTTTGCCCAACGCTATGCCAAAGCTAACGAGTGGAAGCTTTGGGTCGCCTGCGGCGCGGCCGCCGGTATGGCCAGTGCTTATCACGCTCCGCTAGCGGGTAGCCTGTTTATTGCCGAAATTCTGTTTGGCACTTTAATGCTGGCTTCGCTAGGCCCCGTTATTATTGCCGCAGTGACGGCGCTGTTAACAACTAATATACTCTTAGGCGAACAGGCACCGTTATATCAGGTGCAGGCGCTTCCTTCTCCGTTACCGATGCAATATCTGCTGATGGCCACATTGGGTGTGATTGCTGGATTTAGCGGGCCACTATTTTTGAAAGCCATGACCGCCAGCGGTCATGTTTTTCGTTCCCTGAATTTATCCCTTCCGCTTCAGTTGGGGCTGGGAGGAATTATCGTTGGTTTGCTGTCGCTAATATTCCCTGAAGTATGGGGAAATGGTTATAGCGTGGTGCAATCGATGCTGGCCGTACCACCGGGAATATTGCTGATTGGCGGAGTTCTGATCTGTAAATTAATTGCGGTATTAGCCAGTAGCGGTTCTGGTGCGCCTGGAGGGGTGTTTACCCCGACGTTATTTGTCGGGGCAGCCTTGGGGATGTTGATCGGGCAGATTTTCGCCTTATGGCCATCTTTAGGTGAACATGTCGCCCTGCTTATGGCGCTGACCGGCATGGCCACACTGCTGGCAGCCACCACTCATGCGCCGATTATGGCGGCTCTGATGGTGTGTGAAATGACGGGCGAATACACGCTCTTGCCGGGCTTATTATTATCTTGCGTGATCGCAACGGCAATTGCCCGTTGGATAAGACCATTATCGGTTTACCATTCGGGATAAGCCGCCGATTTAGCGGGAAATATAACCGCCAAAATCGGATATAAAATAAAAGAGATATGAGGCAAAAATTATAACTTATTCACTCTTTAATCAGCGGAGATAAATCCAGATATTTAACCAGATCGCGCTGTTCCGGCCGAGGTAAATAAGGCAATTCACCTAATTGTGGCGCAGGTATCTGGTGGCGTAATACATCAATAGTTTCTGCATAGTGCGCTAAACCCGGGTTAATCCTATTAGCGACCCAGCCTAATAAAGGTAACCCATCGTTGATTATTGCCTGAGCAGTTAATATGGCATGATTGATACAGCCTAATTTAATTCCTACCACCAAAATAACCGGTAATTTTTCTTTAACCACCCATTCGGAATAAAAGCGTTGATCGTTCATCAACACGCTCCAGCCGCCACAGCCTTCCACAACTACGCTATCAGCCTGTTGCTCTAACGCGGCTAACCCGGCGCTCATCCGATCATAGTCGATCAGGGTGTCAGTGCTGGCATGGATCACTTCCTCATGTAGCGGGAAAGGATTCACAGCCGAATAATCTAGCGCAATGGATGATGAAGCCTGCAACACCAAGGCATCTGCGTTACGCAGCCCGTCCGGTGTTTCTTTGCTTTCGGTGGCAACCGGCTTATATCCCGCAGCATTTTTACCGTGCTGACTGAAAGTTTGCAGTAAAGCCCGAGACACCACCGTCTTACCCACGGCGGTATCCGTTCCAGTAACAAATACGCGCGTTAACATAAAGGAATTACTCCGCAATTTTGCCGTTTTAACTCAAAATAGTCCCGCCGAACCTTGGCGAAATTGTCGATGAGCTGAAAAGTCTAGGCGATGATGAAGATAAACAGCTTGCGTTAGCGCAATGTTTTGCCGGACTGGAATGTTTTTTTAGCTAACGAGCGGATGGCGCGAGAGTCATTAGCGGAGAAAAGAGTATTTAATACCTATTAATAATTAACTCTAAGTTATTAGCAGCAGTGGATTAACCCTGTAGCAATTTCACTAATAATGAGCCGTTATATAACGCCTCTTTAACCAATGCTGCTCCGGGCATCGTTCCCCGATTATAAAATCGGGTGGACTCTACCTGAATATTTTCGCTGTAAGCCGGCAATGCCTGCTGGCGAATACAGGATTCAATTGCTGGATGTAAAATAGAAGACGCCAGATTAAGCGGCGAGCCGACTAATATTTTCTCCGGATTAAATAAATTGACCATAATGGCCAGAATCCGACCCACGCTATGACCCACGCCCAGAATAATATCTTTGGCTAACTGATCGCCTGCCATTGCGGCGTGACATAGCGATTCCACCGTAAGTGGAGAACTGTGTAGCAACGAACTCATAGAGACATTGAGCCGCTGTTGGGCGATTTCCAGCATATTTTCAATGCTGGCAACGGTTTCCAGACAACCATGATTACCGCAATAACAGCGCTTACCATAAGGATCAACCTGAGTATGGCCGATTTCGACTACGCTGCGATTACCAGCGTGGAGCACCCTGCCGCCGGTGATCACTCCTGCGCCGACGTTATGGTCAATCACCACTTGAATAACATTCTGGCTGCCCTTGGCGGCACCGTATAAGGCTTCAGCCATAGTCCAGGCACAAATATCATGCTGAAGGAATACCGGCAGACCGGTGCGTTGTTCCAGTTCGGGGCCGAGGCGCATCTCATCCACATCATAAAACGGCATTTTATGCACGATACCGGCAGGTGCATCGATCATGCCGGGCATGGTAATCGCGATAGCGGTCAGACGTTCCAGCTTCTCCTGGTGGCGGATAAAGAATTGGTCTACTTCGTTAAGAATGCGGTTTAGCAAGGGTTCGGGGTGGGAATCTGGCAGTGGGAGTAAATCCTCAACCACCAGTTTACTGCTGAGATCCCGCAGCGCAAGAGTGATGCTGCCGTGGTTGATGCGGCCAGACAAATAGTGCCACGCCTCGGTATCCAACACTAGCCCGATAGCCGGACGCCCACGGCTGCCGACATCCTGAAATTCGGTTTCTTTTACCAGGTGAGCTTCAACCAGTTCCCGCACAATTTTGGTAATACTGGCGGGCGCCAGCTGCGCGCGTTTCGAGAGTTCGATGCGGGAGATTGGGCCAAAATGGTCGATCAGGCGATATACCGCCCCGGCATTGGTCTGCTTGATTTGATCAATATGCCCAGGCTGTCCATCCATAATCACAAAACCGGCTCCTTCTTTGCCACTTACCGAGTATTTTCGCGCTTCTAAATAAATATTAACGGCTATGTTGGGGCTTTTGGTATAAGGCGTCAACTATTTGATTAGTTATGTGATTTACTGCACACATTCCCAGTATATATCACCCTTTAAGGCGTTTATTCAAACAGATTGCGCCACCGTTTCCGGTATCATTAAACGAATCAACGCGTCGGCGGGAGCAGTAACGGGACGATGCCGATGATTGACCAACCACACCTCGGTTGTTGCCTCAGGTTCATCCAGCGGCAGGTATTTCACTCCGTCCACTTTCACCCGCGTAAAGGAGGCTGGCAGGATCGAAACTCCCAGGCCGGAAGACACCAGGCCGACGATGGTCATGGCTTCCCCCACTTCTTGCGTGATGTAAGGCGTGATGCCGCTTCGCGCCAACAAATTCAAGATTTCGTCGTATAGCGCCGTCCCTACCTCACGAGCAAAAAAAACGAAAGGTTCCTGCGCTAGCATATGGAATTTCAGCGTTCCCAATGGCACTGCGGCCAACGGGTGTTCCTCGTGGACTACCGCGACCAAAGGTTCCCGTAGCAGTAAACGATGCTGCAGCGCATCGGGCAAACGCGTATTGCGCATCACGCCCAGATCCAGACGCCCATCAAGCAACGGTTCAATCTGCTGTTTGGTATTGACTTCCTGCATTTTTATATGCACGCATGGATGCAACTGCCTAAATATTCTCAGATTTTTTGATACCACGCTGATAAAGGGGGCGGACGATGTAAAACCGATGGTCAGCTCACCCAACTCACCTCGGTGCAGCCGCCCCGCTTTTTCCGCCGCGCTATTGACCTGCGCCAAAATTTGGTAAGCCTCTTTGAGAAATAGCTCTCCGGCCTGCGTCAGGCTGACGTTACGGTTATTCCGAGCTAACAACCGGGCGCCTATTTGCTCTTCCAAAATCTGAATCTGCTGGCTTAACGGCGGTTGCGAAATCCGAAGTCGCTCCGCCGCCCGTCCGAAGTGCAGTTCTTCAGCGACCGCAATAAAATAGCGTAAGTGTCTGAGTTCGATTGGCATGAAAATCCATTAATAGGTTAAACGTCTTATTCCCAATTATTAATATATTAGACAAAAAACTGCGCTATTCCTATGATCACTGTGTTCCCCCTTTCTATGGGGCAAACAGCCTGTTTTAGTGTGGTTTTTTGGATAAGGAATGAAAGTGAACACCTCTTTGCGCTCTGCGAATTCTGTAGCGCCGACACCGGTAGCTAATGATAATACTGCCTCTGCCCGCCACACCTCGACTTTACCGATTAATAAACGTCCTTATATCCAACGCGGCACACCGCAGTTTATTCGCGTCACGCTGGCTTTTTTCTCCGCCGGACTGGCGACATTCGCCTTACTGTATTGTGTGCAACCTATTTTGCCTTTGCTGTCGCAAGATTTTGGTATCTCCCCCGCCAGTAGCAGCTTGTCTTTATCCACTGCCACCGGAATGCTGGCGGTAGGATTGATGTTTACCGGCCCGCTTTCCGACGCGATTGGCCGCAAACCGGTCATGGTGGTGTCATTGATGCTGGCAGCGATCTGCACCCTGGTATGTGCCTTGATGACCAGCTGGCACGGCATATTATTAATGCGCGCATTAATTGGTTTATCCCTCAGCGGCGTGGCGGCGGTTGCCATGACCTACTTAAGCGAAGAGATTCATCCCAGTTTTGTCGCGCTGTCGATGGGGTTGTATATCAGCGGTAACTCGATTGGGGGAATGAGCGGACGCCTGATTGCCGGCGTATTAAGCGATTTCTTTTCCTGGCGGGTAGCGCTGGCGGTGATTGGGCTGTTTGCGTTGGCCGCCGCTTTCATGTTCTGGCGTATTTTGCCACCTTCCCGACACTTTCGTGCCACTTCGCTACGCCCCAGAACGCTGGCGATTAACTTCAAACTGCACTGGCGCGATTCCGGTCTGCCGCTGCTGTTTGCCGAGGGTTTCCTGATCATGGGCAGTTTCGTCACCTTGTTTAACTACATCGGCTATCGCCTATTGGGGGAACCCTATGGGATGAGTCAGGCGCTGGTAGGCCTGCTGTCCGTTGTTTATCTCACTGGTTCCTACAGTTCCCCTAAAGCCGGCGCCCTGACCACGCGTTTGGGACGTGGGCCAGTATTGCTCTGGTCAATTGGCCTGATGCTGGGTGGCGTGCTGATTACTGCATTTTCATCGGTTATCGCCATATTGATTGGGATGATGATATTTACCGCCGGTTTCTTTGCAGCACACTCGGTTGCCAGCAGTTGGATTGGCCGCCGCGCCAGACGCGCCAAAGCGCAGGCTTCTTCTTTGTATTTATTCTGCTATTACGCCGGTTCCAGCGTCGCGGGCACCTTGGGAGGCATATTCTGGCTGAATTTGGGCTGGTACGGCGTTACCGGGTTTATCGCGCTGCTGTTGCTTATTGCGTTGGCCGTCGGCCAACGTTTACGTGTGTTACCTGAAGCTGCGCGTATTTAACTGTTGAATATTTATCTTCGTGGCTCTGGGCGTTAACCAGAGCCTGCTTACCCAGATTCACATCTAAGGGATTATTTTCTAGGGAATAAATAATCAACATCAGTTCGATCAAAAAATAGCGAGCATCCAGAAATACCGATAAGCCGTTCATATCGAAAAGTCAGACATATTCGCCCGATAGTCCCCCACGTATTCTGCTACACTACTCGGCCAGCATAAAGCTAACCTTATGAAAAAATTAATATAACCGTTTAGTAAAATCATAATTCTGCCCACGGCCCCCCTTCGTTCTGCATGAAGAATTTAGCTCTGTCCTTAATGTTTTTGCACTTTTGCTTGAATGCGCACTGTTGTTTGCAAGAAGCTTAATGCATGTTGTAACTAAAGCGTGTTTTTAACGAGATAACTCTATGGATAAGTACGATTTGATTTTGAGAATGAATACCAGTTTTAACCAACTGGAATTATCATTGGCGTCGCTCCACCAGCAGCTGGCAGAGTTTCCATTATTGGCCGCCCAAGTCTTCACCCTGCCCGATATCGAAAAAGGCTTGGAGCATGAAGAGATTGAACAGATTAACGTCACGCCAGTAGTCGGAGAAGAAGCCCGCGAATTGGGTTTACAGCACTTCCGTCGCCTGTTTATTCATCATAATAAGCAAAATGTCAGCAGCAAAGCGGCCGTTCGCCTCCCCGGCGTACTGTGTTTCGCATTGAATAAGACAGAATATCGGGACTGCATCACCCTGATTGAACATATTAATCAATTGAAACACCAGTTAGAGCAGATTATTACCGTTGAGTCCGGCCTGCCCAGCGAGCAACGCTTTGAATTCGTTCACACTCACCTGCACGGCCTGATTACGCTAAATACTTACCGCACCCTCACCCCATTGATTAATCCAAGTTCAGTGCGATTCGGCTGGGCAAATAAGAATATAATTAAAAATATAACCAAAGAAGATTTGCTGGCGCAGCTAAATAAGAGCCTGAATGCCGGTCGCGCCGTGCCGCCCTTTACCAAAGAAGAATGGGCCGAATGGGTAAGTCAAGAAATTGCCGACGTGCAAAGATTACCCGAAACTGCAAAATTGAAAATTAAACGCCCTGTCAAGGTTCAGCCCATTGCCCGTGTCTGGTATCAGGAACAGCAAAAACAGGTGCAGCATCCCTGCCCTATGCCGTTAATTGCTTTATGCCAAAAAGAGTTAGGTGCCGGTATGCCTAAAATTGGAGAGCTACCCAATTACGATGCCACACAGATTAAACACAAACATAAACCGCAGGCTAAACCGTTGCGGTTGTTAATTCCACGACTGCATCTTTATACAGATATCGAATGACTCAGCGGATTTTCCGCTTATAAAAAACAATGGGTTATTTTCCCATTATCCAAAAACAGCCGTAACTTAAATCATTTAGTTACGCGCAATGATGCGATGAAAAAAAATATCGCTTACTCTCTGGCAGTCTTATTGTTTATTGCTATGATTAATACTCATCACACAGAATATAGATAATTAATTGTGTGATAAAAATGATTTTAGTTTGATTCTTAAAGATAAAATAGTTAAAGATAAAATAGTAGCAGGCTAACCAATCCAGTCTGTCACACGATATTTTAAATATTCGCAAGAAACAATATAGCCGATTGAATAATCACATAAGAAACAAATTAACACAATGTTCACTCTTAATTTATTTAAGCAGCTAAATCTTTCGTGTTTTTTTTATTTTTATAACCAGAATCAGGCATATTTATAATTCCGGGTTAATAGAGCTCGATATTATTTATATTTTCACAGCGTTTCACAGCGCAATGCCATAATCCTAATAGAATTGGAAGGTATACTATGCCATTAACTAAGACAAATACTCAAAATCCTATTCGCGGAATTGTTAACCCTACCTCCGCACAACGAAAAGATTGTCAGGCAGTTATCCTTATGCTTGATTATGCCGACCTTGGCCGTGGCCCTGGGACTTTACATACTGTGGGCAGTGCCCGTCTCGACATGCAAGGAAGGACGGCGGCAGGAGATGCCAATATTCAAGTTCAAATAGGAACCGGCACGGTGGCTGCTGCCATGATCGCGCATTCAGTTCAAACGATCACCGATCCTATCAATCAAAAAGGCGCAGTGAATGCCTCCGTTTCCGTATTGAACCAAAGTATGGATAGCGGGACTATTTGGAATTTGACCGGAACCCTGCCTTAAACCAACCGCGGTCATCTAAAACTGAAAAGCGTCAGCTTTCCCACCGCCAACGCTTTTATCATTACTTCTTATATCCTTAGCTTAAGGAAGAGCTAATCCTTCATACTTCCTACCATCTCTTCTGGCCTTACCCATTCATCGAATTGTTGATCCGTCAGATACCCCAGTTTCAACGCCGCCGCTTTAAGGGTCAGCCCCTCTTTATGCGCCTTCTTGGCAATCTCGGCCGCTTTGTCGTAGCCGATATGGGTATTCAGCGCCGTAACCAACATGAGTGATTCATTCAGAAGTTGAGTAATACGATCCCGATTCGGTTCGATACCGACGGCACAATGCTCATTAAAGCCACGCATACCGTCAGCCAGCAAAC
The DNA here is from genome assembly GCF_003634395.1 of Yersinia sp. IP36721. Classification (NCBI taxonomy): domain Bacteria; kingdom Pseudomonadati; phylum Pseudomonadota; class Gammaproteobacteria; order Enterobacterales; family Yersiniaceae; genus Yersinia; species Yersinia sp. IP36721. Next base: position 148,543 of record NZ_QCZL01000002.1, on the reverse strand, counting down.
GAATTGACTGTAGATAGTTATGAATAACCATTGGTCGGAACACATTCAGCTCAAAGTTACCGGACGCGCCACCAATATTCACTGCAACATCATTCCCCATCACCTGAGCACACAGCATAGTCATGGCTTCACATTGGGTCGGATTCACCTTACCCGGCATGATAGAGCTGCCGGGTTCGTTTTCCGGAATAGCAATTTCGCCAATACCACAACGAGGTCCGGAAGAAAGCCAACGCACATCATTGGCAATTTTCATCAGAGAGGCCGCCAGACCTTTCAGCGCACCGTGTCCATGAACCAGTGCGTCACAGGTCGCCAGCGCTTCGAACTTATTCGGCGCGGTGACAAAAGGTTGTTGGGTCAGATTTGCCAGCTCCTGAGCCACACGCACTGCATATTCCGGATGGGTGTTCAAGCCAGTCCCTACCGCCGTTCCCCCTAGCGCCAGTTCACAGATATGGGGAATCGAGGCTTCGATATGATGCAGACTGTAGTTTAGCATCGCCGCCCAACCGGAAATTTCCTGCCCTAATGTGAGAGGCGTGGCGTCTTGTAGATGGGTGCGACCAATCTTTACGATGCTTTTATAAGCTTCGGCCTTATCCGCTAGCGTTTTTTGTAATACTTTCAGCTCCGGTAACAGATGTTCACGCAGCGAAAGTACCGCCGCGACATGCATCGCCGTCGGGAAGACATCATTGGAACTTTGGCTTTTATTCACATCATCATTAGGATGAACCAGTCGCGCATTCCCCCTGGCTCCACCCAAAATTTCGCTAGCACGATTAGCCAACACTTCATTCATATTCATATTGGTCTGAGTGCCAGAACCGGTTTGCCAAATGGAGAGAGGGAATTCATCAGGGTGCTTATCCGCCAGAACTTCATCGGCGGCCTGAATAATGGCGACGCCCCGCTCTTCAGCCAGCAGTCCTAAATCCATATTCACTTTAGCGGCAGCGCGTTTGGTCAGCGCCAACGCATGGATAAGCGCGGTCGGCATTTTCTCCTGGGAGATACGGAAATGCTCCAGTGAACGCTGCGTTTGTGCCCCCCACAGGTGGTCGGCGGGTACTTCTATTGGCCCCATTGAGTCTTTTTCAATGCGAGTGGCTGCCATGACTCTCTCCTTAGCACAGATAGCGGAATAAGTAGGTATCGAACATCAGCAATAATAGTTGCTGATGATAATGATTATCATGCCATAACAATCATTCTGATTATGCGACCGGGACGCCTTTATTGTAGGTTTGGGAGATAACTTTTATGTTGATTTTTTGTAAACGGCCGATTTTCCGCTCACCGCCTATTGCCTATTGCCCACCAGCAGTTTGGCGGTAATACGCTGGGGTTCATGAATCTATATTTTCTTTAACAAGTTTCATTGCCAAAGTATCTATCCAAGTTATCGATTGTTGGGAAACCTTCTTTTTATACCGCAGTTTTTAGCCGCTAAAACGACCAAAATATCAGCGCCAAGAACACAGATGACTTCCCATCCTTGCTATCCTTCCCAATGGGATCGTCGCGCAAATTTACGGCAAAAAGCATAATTCCCGGTGTGCAATCCTTGCAACCCATCTAACCTCATTGTTTACTAGCTTATATTTTTAATCTGGCCTGAATTCCTTTCAGCCGCTGAGACAGCAGACCTCAATCATGCAAAAGATGATCAATGCAGTACAAAACTACGCTTGGGGCAGTACCGACGCCCTGACCCGTCTTTATGGCATTCCTAATCCGCAACATATCCCGATGGCGGAATTGTGGATGGGCGCGCATCCTAAAAGCAGTTCAAAAATAGTCGATGCTCAGGGGCAGCCACAATCACTGCGCCAGCTTATCGACAGCGACCCGTCGGGCCATTTAGGGGATGCAGTCGCTAAACGTTTTGGCGAGCTACCTTTCCTGTTCAAAGTACTCTGTGCGGCTCAGCCACTGTCTATTCAGGTTCATCCTAGTAAACAGGCGGCGGAAATCGGTTATGCCCGTGAAAATGCCGCCGGTATTCCTTTAGACGCCGCCGAGCGTAATTACAAAGATGCCAACCATAAACCGGAGCTGGTTTATGCACTGACGCCCTTCCACGCTATGAATGGTTTCCGCACGCCAGAGCAGTTAGTTGGGCTATTGCAGCCAGTGTCTGCGGCGCATCCGGATATCGGCGCCTTCCTGCTTCAGCCGGATGCCGAACATCTGGCGCTGCTGTTTGCCAGCCTGTTAAGTATGGAAGGCGAGCAAAAAGCGTTAGCGCTGGGCGTATTGAAATCCGCGTTGAATAATCAGCGAGGCGAACCGTGGGATACTATTCGTCACATTGCGCAAATCTACCCTGAGGATAGCGGCTTGTTCTCCCCCCTACTGCTGAACGTTATTACTCTACAGCCGGGTGAAGCCATGTTCCTGTATGCAGAAACGCCGCACGCCTATCTGGACGGCGTGGGTCTGGAAGTGATGGCTAACTCGGATAACGTACTACGCGCCGGGTTAACGCCGAAATTCATCGATATTCCCGAGTTAGTTGCTAACGTGAAATTTGTTCCCAAGCCGGAGTCGGAGTTACTGACCGCGCCGAAGGATCAGGGTAACGCGCTGATCTTCCCGATCCCTGTGGATGATTTTGCCTTTGCCATTCATCGCCTGACGGACGAGTCGGAAAACATCGAGCAGAACAGCGCGGCGATTATCTTTTGTATCGACGGACAGAGTATTGTGCAAAAAGACTCACAGCAGATTGTGCTACAACCTGGGGAATCCTGCTTTGTTTCCGCCAATGAATCCCCTATTAACCTCCGCGGTTCTGGTCATATTGCGCGGGTTTACAACATTATTTAACTAATTGGTGTTACAAATCTTTCTTATTTGTTGCCAATCAGTAGCTATTGCATTCACAATAACGCGCTTATGGGCGTTATTGTGCCTACAACCGCGTTCAACGTATTGAATTTGCTGAATTAGAAAAGGATGAACAGAACCATGAAAAAATCGTTAGTGGCTGTCAGCGTTATTGTCGTTCTCGGCGCTGCATGGACAGGTGCCTCTTGGTACACCGGCAAATTGATGGAACAGCGGATGAGTGAAATCGTCGATAACGCCAATTCACAAATTAAACGACTGGCGCCACAGGCCGGTCTGAAACTGGCTTATACCGATTACCACCGCGGAACCTTCAGCAGTAAAGTCCGTTATATCCTGCAACCAGACGGGACTATCACCGGCGAAAATGCAGTGATGAAGCCAGGTGAAGAGATCGCCTTTATCGAAACTATCGATCACGGTCCTTTCCCAATGGCTCAATTGAAGAAATTCAACCTGATCCCTAGCATGGCGTCGGTTCACTCCGAACTGGAAAACACGGCTGCGGTTAAAGCTTTGTTTGATATCACCAAAGGCAAATCACCGTTTACCGCTGATTCACGCATTGGTTATAACGGTAGCACCGATTCTGCGATCAAACTGATCCCTATCACCTACGAGAAAGACGGCCTGAACCTGAACTTCTCCGGTGCCAGCCTTGACGCTGCTTTCTCTAAAGATATGCGTGACGTTAAACTGAACGGCGAAAGCGATAGCATCGTGCTGTTCAAGAAAAACGAAATGGATCAGGTAGAAACCTTTACTGTTAAAGGCCTTAGCCTGAAGAACGACAGCAAAACCGGTAAGTTTGATCTCAGCATCGGCGACCAGAATCTGTCGATCAAACAGGTTCTGTTGAGCGTGGAAGGCAAAGAAGCGCTGGTTCTTGATGGCTTTACGCTAACTTCGCAGATGGGCGAGTCGGACAAAAACCTGAACGGTAAGCTGAGCTACACGCTGGATTCCCTGAAAATTCATGGTAATGACTTTGGTTCCGGTAAGCTGAACTTTACCTTTGCCGGTCTGGACGGCGAAGCAGTGAAGAACTTCGCTACCTCCTACAACCAAATCGCTATGCAGGGTCTGCAAACCGGTAACATCGATCCTGAAACTTACCAGTTGCAGATGACCGAGCTGGTTCTGACCAAGCTGCCAAGCCTGCTGAAAGGCGATCCTAGCTTCAGCATCTCTCCGCTGAGCTGGAAAAACGGCAAAGGCGAAAGCGCCCTGAAACTGGACGTCGTGCTGGCCGATCCAAGCAAAGTGACAACGCCAATCACCAGCCAGGAAGAAATCCTGACTCGTGCTATCAAGAAAATCGACGCTAATCTGACCATCCCAATGCCAATGGCGACCGAGTTCACGACTCAGGCTGCACGTTTGCAGGGTTACAGCGCTGAAGAAGCCGCTAAAATGGCCGTTCAGCAGGTTCAGGGCGTTGCCGCGATGGGCCAGATGTTCAAACTGACCACGACCAAAGATGACGTTATCAGTAGCAGCTTCAGCTTCGCCGATAACAAAATCGATCTGAACGGTCAGAAAATGACGCTGCAGGAATTTGCCGGTCTGTTCGGTATGTTTGGCGGTATGCCGCAGGAAGAAGAAGCCCCTGCTGCTGAAGCCCCTGCCGCAGAGTAATATCGATTCGGAACAAGAAGTCGCTTATCCTCAGGTAAACGCTGATTGGGCCAAGATCGAAACATAATGATTAATGCCAGCCCCTGCTACAGGGCTGGCATTTTTTATGGCCACGTTCCTGATTATCGATAGATGTAGATGAGTAAGCGTGGGTTTAGCTGCGCCCGAGGTAAAATGACAGCAATATCAGTACGGCGAAGATAACTCTCTATCCGACAGGATTAATTCTCCGGATTAACCGATGCCATTTTTGCGGCAATATAAGCTTTTATATTAGGCCACGGACGCTGGGAAGTTCCTCCGTAAAGATCGCTAAAGGCCTCAGCAAATGCTTCTTCCGCGCCGCCGTCGCTACCGCCTTGCCAATAATAATAATTGCTATCGGTTTGGGAGGTTGACCCCAGCTCCGTCTGCCATATATCGCGGAAACTTTGACGGCAGCTCAAACTATCGCCAACCTCACCAAGACCTTTATCTCCCATATTTGCCTTTTCACCAAAGCTGCGATCAATGGCATGCGCGTATTCATGCAAAACCAGATTGGCAGAACCATGCTCCGTCGCTAATTGCCAGCTGCCATTGGCGAGTTGCGTTAATGCCACCACGGTTTCATCGGCATGAAACTCATTTTCTGCCCCTTTACCCAAAGCCCCAACTCCGGGGACTGAATCCCAGGTTTTGCCATTGGTCCAACCACGCGGCGTTTGACCTTTCAGCGCGTTCATTCGTGGGTGATTGGTTATATTATCGTTGGTCAATGTTATAAACTGCCCCAAAGAGTCCGCAGTCTTTAATATATTCAGCGGCAGTTTTTGCAATTCAGCCGTAACCGGAGCTGGGTCGATGTTCATATTTGGCGGTGTGGTGCTGGAATAAAGCAAACCGGTGATGATGTGTTCTTTCTGACTTTGTTCTATTAACCGACGATGATTGGCCTCACTCACTTTGGCGGCTATTTTACTGGCTTCCACTGCCGCGGCAGCCTTTTCCTGTTCTATGAATTTTAATCTGTTTAGCGTCACTTTCATCCGCATCAAATCGGATAACTCTTCACTGACTTCATTACGGCGTTTATCTACGACGGCGAGATATCTGACATCGTTTATCTTTGCTATGATGCTATTTATTCTGTTGATTTTATTTATATTTTTTGTGCTGCTCAACGTACTGGTCAAACATGTCATTACTACATTTGAAACCTTCAGCAGGTTCGTTTTTTCCAGCGTTTTTAATTCTTTAGTCGCCAAATTTAAATTTAAATAGCGGCGCAACATTGGAGAACTAATAATTGGCATATCCCCTCCTTGATTTAATAAAAATCGAAAAATGCATCCGGCACTTTTTTGTAAAACGGATTGGAACTATAGATTTAAAGAATAATACATGCAGATTCATTAGAACTGTGAATGCTAAATTTTACTTTCAAAAATGAACCAAATATCTAAATCATCAGTAGGCAGTCAGAATTGAGACAGGGATCGGTGTCCCTGTTTGATCGGACGATTATCGTCGACTATTGAATAGGATTATTGCGATGTTTATAGCGAATCTGGAACAGAAGGATAAATGGATTGTTACGTGCCAATAGCGCCAATCGTGCCGGCTACACCGAGCCACGACGAATAAGCACCGGCGGGAGAATAACGTTTTGCAATTGCAAATCGACACCGGCAATACGCTGCAATAACCGCTGGCCGGCGCTATAGCCAATTTCTCGCGCCGAGCTGGTAATAAAAGTGAGCGGCGGCTCTGTTAATTCTGCTTCGGGTACGTCGCCAAAACCGATCAATGCCACCTGCTGATCGAGATAAGTATCCACCCCAGCGCTGCCAATTCCTCTGCCGGTGCGCAGAATGCCAAAATAAGCACCGAGCGCCACGGAAGCCTGATGACAAATAATCGCGCTAACGTTGGGATGATGGCTAAGCAAACTTTCCGCCGCATCAGCCGCGGCTTGCTGCTGACTATCACATTCAATCACCCAATCCGAACGAAACGGCAGACCGTACTGCACCAGCGTGGCACAAAATCCGCCCAATCGTTCTGCCCGCGTCAATGAATGACCGTGACCGCCCAAATAAGCAATTTTACGATGTCCTCTGCCTATCAGCAGTTCCGTCGCCATTTTGGCCGCCTGCATATTATCCGGGCGAACCACGTCGACGCCGTCCAATACGTTGGCACGCGCGGCACAAATCAACGGGATGCCCTGTTGCTCGGCCTTCTCTTTCAGGCCACTTTCCTGATTCGCGCCGCCGCCAAGAACCAGCCCGTCAACCCCCTGTTCTATCAGGGAATCAAAGCAGCGCTGTAGACCTTTCCCTTCTTTGCCGCTTTGAGTGAGAAACAGCACTTTCCCCTCGGCTTCAATAGCTTCGCTGAGTCCTGCCGTCATCGCCGCATAAAAAGGATCGCCGATATCGCGCACAATCAACCCAATCACCCCGGAATGCCCCCCGCGCAGCTGAGCCGCCTGCCGATTACGCACATAACCTAACTGTTCGATGGCCTGATTCACCCGCTCGGCGGTTGTCGGTGAAATACGACCTTTGCCGCTGACGGCCAGCGAGACCGTGGCAACAGAAACTCCGGCGTGTTTGGCAACATCGGTAATGGTGATCTTTTTATGATTCATCGCGGCTATTCGGTATCATTTTTGTCTCACGTCCTTTGGCAGACAAATCTATGCTTCGGGGCAAATGTTACACCCAATTCAATAATCTGGGTAAAACGATTAATCGTTTTAATCAGTATCTGTGCGCTACATAGCGATTTTAACCTCTCATCCACCTACTGGCGGCACCCGTCCAGGCCTGCGCCCCAAAAGCCGGGAAGACCTGCCTGAGCCTAAACATCAGCGTGCCTGTTATGGCTGGAAACTTCACCCTCGGCTTATCATTAGCTTGAGCTAAAGTGAGTTTCTATCGACAAAATGGCATTTTCGGGCGTATCTCACAGAATTTCATTTACCGGCGTTAAAGGCCACAATAACTGTGATTTGCCGCGCATATTATTTAGGTTAAACGTTTTATCTTAATTTAACCTCAGGACGCTAAAGATCCACAGAACAGATCCTTTTTCACACACCAGGAGCCACCTATGTCGGCGGTAAAAAAACAAAAAATTACGCTATGGGAGTTTTTCCAGAGTCTGGGGAAAACCTTCATGTTGCCGGTCGCCTTGCTGTCCTTCTGCGGCATTATGCTGGGCATTGGGAGTTCGTTAAGCAGCAAAGACGTTATTACCCTTTTGCCGGTGTTAGGCCACCCGGCTTTCCAGCTGTTATTCACTTGGATGAGCAAAGTTGGCTCCTTTGCCTTTAGCTTCCTGCCAGTGATGTTTGCCATTGCCATTCCCTTAGGTATGGCGCGGGAAAACAAAGGTGTTGCTGCCTTTGCCGGTTTCGTCGGTTTTGCGGTGCTGAATCTGGCGACCAACTTCTATCTCACCACCAGCGGCGTATTGCCGACTACCGACCCCTTGGTGCTGAAAACCCACAATATCCAAAATATTTTAGGCATTCAGTCGATTGATACCGGTATTTTGGGCGCGGTGATCGTGGGGATCATCGTTTACCTGCTGCACGAGCGTTTTAATACCATTCGCCTGCCGGATGCGTTGGCCTTCTTCGGCGGCACCCGTTTTGTTCCTATTGTTACCACCGTGGTACTGGGGCTGGTCGGTTTATTGATTCCCCTCATTTGGCCGTGGTTTGCCGCGGGCATTAACGGTTTGGGCCGCTTGATTAACGGCGCGGGGATTTTTGGCCCGATGATCTTCGGCAGCGGCGAACGCCTGTTACTGCCTTTCGGCCTGCACCATATACTGGTGGCGCTGATTCGCTTCACTGAAGCCGGCGGCACGATGGATGTCTGTGGTCACAGTGTCAGTGGCGCGCTGACTATCTTCCAGGCGCAGCTTTCCTGCCCAACCACTAGCGGCTTCTCAGAAAGTGCGACTCGCTTCCTGTCTCAAGGTAAAATGCCCGCCTTCCTCGGAGGTTTACCGGGCGCTGCGCTGGCGATGTATCACTGCGCCAAGCCAGAGAATCGCCATAAAATTAAAGGATTGCTGATTTCCGGCGTAGTCGCCTGCGTGATCGGTGGCACGACCGAACCGCTGGAATTCCTATTCCTGTTTGTGGCTCCGTTCCTGTATTTGATCCACGCGCTGTTAACCGGTCTAGGCTTTACCGTAATGGCACTGCTGGGGGTCACTATTGGTAATACCGACGGAAACCTGATTGATTTCGTAGTCTTCGGCATTCTGCACGGTACCGCCACCAAATGGTATTGGGTGCCTGTGGTAGCCAGCCTGTGGTTCGTGGCTTATTACCTGATTTTCCGTTTTGCCATTCAGCATTTCAATATCAAAACGCCAGGTCGCGAGAGTGACAGCGCCAGCGTAGAAAAAGCACCGACGCCGGGTGTGGTCGGTAAATCCGGTTATAACAGCGAGGCTATTTTGCAGGCGCTGGGCGGCGCGGAGAATATCGTTTCGCTGGATAACTGTATTACTCGTCTGCGTATGTCCGTCAAAGATATGAGTAAGGTGGACAAAGAGGTGTTGAAAGCCAATCGGGCGCTGGGCGTCATCCAATTGAACGACCATAATTTACAGGTAGTTATCGGCCCTCAGGTGCAATCGGTGAAAGATGAATTAGACTCACTCATAGCCTCAGCATAATAAGTCTCGATAATACAACTCTGCGGGGTGCTCCGGTGCCCCGTTTGTTTTTTCCCTCATCGATAAAAAGTGAGAGCCTGATGTTTGATTTCTCCACGCCGGTAGATCGCCACGGTACCTGGTGTACCCAGTGGGATTATATTGCCGACCGTTTTGGCAGCGCCGACCTGCTGCCCTTTACCATTTCCGATATGGATTTCCCTACCGCGCCGGTGATTCTGCAAGCCCTGATCCAACGTCTGGAGCACGGCGTTCTGGGTTATAGCCGCTGGCAGCACGAAGATTTTCTTGGGGCAATTCGCCATTGGTATCAGGCACGTTTTCAATGCGGTATCGACACCGCCACGGCGGTGTACGGCCCGTCGGTCATTTATATGGTTGCGCAATTGATTCGCTGCTGGTCTGCGCCGGGTGAATACGTTGTGACTCACACGCCCGCCTATGATGCGTTTTATAAGGTGATTTTGGGCAATCAGCGTCAGTTATTATCTTGCCCACTGCATAAAGTGGATAATCACTGGCACTGTGATATGGCTCATCTGGAAGCACTGCTGGCGCGCCCACAAACCAAAATCCTGCTGCTGTGTAGCCCGCATAATCCAACCGGTAAAGTGTGGAGCCTGCAAGAACTGGCGCACATGGCCGAACTGTGTGAACGCCACCAGGTTAAGGTCATTAGCGACGAAATTCATATGGATATGACCTGGGGAGAACAGCCCCATACGCCGTGGAGTCAGGTGGCTCAATCTCCTTGGGCGCTGCTGACATCGGGTTCAAAAACCTTCAATATTCCCGCGTTAACCGGCGCTTACGGCTTTATCAGCGACAGTGAAACCCGCGAAACCTACAGCAACATGCTGAAAAGTCGCGACGGTTTGTCTTCCCCGGCGGTGCTGGCGCTGGTGGCACATATTGCCGCTTACCGTCAGGGCGCGCCCTGGCTGGATGAGCTGCGCGCCTATTTACAGGCCAACCTGCAATACGTCGCGGAACGGTTAAATCAGGCCTTTCCGCAGCTTAACTGGCAACCGCCGCAGGCTACCTATCTGGCGTGGATTGATTTACGCCCGTTGCATATCGACGACCGCCAATTGCAGGAAGTACTGATTGAGCAGGAAAAAGTGGCGATAATGCCGGGCTTTACCTACGGCGAAGAAGGCCGCGGCTTCCTACGGCTTAACGTCGGTTGCGCCCGCAGTAAGGTGGAAATCGGAATGGATAAACTGATAAATGGTTTGAACGCTGTCATCGGTAATCATTAGGCTTCGCTAGTTTCTGCTGATATATCGTAAACCTTCCCCCATCCTCACACCCTGCTTAACGCAGGGTGTGTTTTTCACTGTCATATGCCTTATTTGGGCCGTCAATCAACGAATTTATTAAAAAACGGCTTATTAAGTGTGATCTGAATCTCTTTTTTCTGCAACTCACTGGATGTTTTCATCCATTTGTTTTTATACTGTTCTGCACTTTACCCAGAATAAATATCATTCATAAATATAAGTGAGTGCATCCATGATCGATTCCCGCCTTCCTCTGACAGACATTCACCGCCATCTCGATGGCAATATTCGCGCCCAAACCATTCTGGATCTGGGGCGTCAGTTCAATATGACGTTACCGGCCAATGAGTTAGAAGCGCTGCGCCCTCATGTGCAAATCACCAAAACCGAACCGGACCTGATAAGCTTCCTGCAAAAACTGGATTGGGGCGTGGCGGTACTGGGCGATTTAGATGCCTGCCGCCGCGTAGCGTATGAAAACGTAGAGGACGCGGTTAACGCCGGTCTGCACTATGCCGAGCTGCGTTTTTCCCCTTATTACATGGCGATGAAACACCAACTGCCCGTTGCCGGTGTGGTTGAAGCGGTCATTGATGGGATTCAGGCTGGCTGCCGCGATCGCGACATTGATATTCGTCTGATCGGTATTCTGAGCCGGACTTTTGGCGAGCAGGCCTGCCTGCAAGAACTGGATGCCCTGCTGGCTCACCGTGACGGCATTACCGCGCTGGATTTGGCCGGTGATGAACGGGGCTTCCCCGGCGGGCTGTTCCTCAACCATTTCAACCGTGCGCGGGATGCGGGTTTGCGCATTACCGTTCATGCCGGTGAAGCCGCTGGTCCGGAAAGCATTTGGCAGGCAATTCACGAACTGGGCGCGGAACGTATCGGTCACGGCGTCAAAGCTATCGATGACTCCCGCCTGCTGGATTATCTGGCAGAAAACAATATCGGTATCGAGTCCTGCCTGACCTCCAATATTCAGACCAGTACCGTGGTTTCCTTAGCCAAACATCCGTTAGCGACCTTCCTGCGTCACGGCGTGTTGGCTTCCATCAATACCGACGATCCGGCGGTTCAGGGGATTGAAATTACCAATGAGTACCACGTAGCAGCTCCTGCAGCGGGCCTGACTCGTGATGAAATTCGTCAGGCTCAGGAAAACGGCCTGACGATGGCCTTTATCAGTGAAGCGGAAAAGCAGGCGCTGCGCGATAAAATTCGTGGTTAACGGCTTTGCCTGTGTAGCTCGGTAAACCCGCATCAGGTGAAAACGATAAAATAAAAAAAAAGGGCCGGAAATGATCTGACCCTTTTTTATGATTAAAATCAGTGGATAAATGAGTGAACTCAGGCTTCGCCCTGCTCCCGTTTTCCGCTCGCATCCCGCTCACGCGCCACTCGACGAGCGTAACGCTGTGCCAGCACCGCGCACACCATCAATTGTACCTGATGGAATATCATCAACGGCAATACCATTACGCCGACCACGGAAGCCGGGAACAGTACATTGGCCATGGGAATCCCGTTGGCCAGACTTTTCTTCGAGCCGCAGAACACAATGGTAATTTCATCGGCGGTATTAAAGCCTAGCCAACGCGCAGCCAGCGTATTCGCTACAATAACGATAGCCAGCAGCACCAGCGAACACACCAGAATCGCCAGCAGCGACCAGCCGTCGATTTGATGCCAGATACCTTCCACCACCGCTTCGCTGAAAGCCACATAAACCACCAGCAGAATCGATGACCGGTCAGTTATATTGACCAGTTTTTTATGGCGCTCGACCCATTTGGCGATCAGTGGGCGGGACAAATGGCCGACGATAAACGGCACCATCAATTGCATGATGATAGAACCAATGGCGTGCAAGGTATCTGTACTGCCGCCCTGAGTTTGCATCAGCGCGCCCACCAGCAACGGTGACAAGAAAACGCCGAGAATACTGGACGCCGAGGCGCTACAAATCGCCGCCGCCACGTTTCCACCTGCAACCGAGGTATAAGCAATCGCCGATTGTACCGTGGCAGGCAAGGCGCACAGATACAGGAATCCCAAATACAGCGTTGGCGTTAGAATTCCCGGCACCAACACGTTCATTCCCAGCCCTAACAGCGGAAATAGCGCAAAAGTGCTGAGGAATACCACCAGATGCAGCTTCCAGTGCCCCATGCCGGCCACTATTGCCGCGCGGGATAATTTAGCACCGTGCATAAAAAACAGCAGCGCAATGGCCGCGGTGGTCAATCGTTCAAACCACACTTTGGTTTCCCCTTCACAGGGGAAAAAAGAGGCGATGATCACCACCCCAATTAATACCAGTAAAAACGTATCAATACGTAAGCGTTGCAACCAAGACATGCCACTGTATTCCTTCAATCAAAATGCCTCCGATTAATAAAAAATATCAATCAGAGGAAACCATCAATAATAGACCTAAACGATAGACGTAATTATCAAAAGTGCAGGAAAGCTATTACTCATAGCCTGTATTAATGGTTAGTGCTAACGGGGATTAACCGGCAACGCTTGCTTATGTTTATCTGATTCCAGCCCCAGTTCGATCAATTCCATTACGGTAATCGCCTCGGTTGCAGGGACGGGATTCTCGCCTACACCCAAAATGGCATCGCGAATGCCAGCATAATAAGCTGGATAATTACCCGGCTGCGTCAGCAAAGGCTGTTCCACCAATACGCCATTTTGTGACAATGTCACGACTCCGTCACGCATGTCATAGCCCCAATCGGTTTGAGGTAGGCGTTCACCGGCTTTCAGGCGATCTTCCTGCGGATCCAGACCGTATTTAATATAGCTGCCTTTAGTGCCGTGAACGATATAACGCGCCGTTTCTGCCGCCGCCAGCACCGTGCCATGTAACACAACACGTTGGCTAGGATAGCTTAATACCGCGTGGAAATAGTCCACCGACTGTGCGCCGGGACGCAGCAAACCAAGATCGACATTAAGGGTTTCCGGCAATCCAAACAGCTGCAACGCCTGATCCAGCAAATGTGGCCCTAAGTCATACCAGATACCGCTGCCGGCTCCGGGTTGTTCCCGCCAGCGCTGACGAATTTCCGGACGGAAGCGATCAAAATGAGATTCGAAATACACGACATCTCCTAACGCACCTTCCTTCAGCAAGGTTTTCAGCGTCAGAAAATCGCTGTCCCAACGACGATTGTGAAAAACCGACAATAGCAAACCGGCCTCATCTGCCAGGCGTTTTAGCTCGTTAGCTTGTGACAGCGTCACGGTAAACGGCTTATCCACGACCACATGCTTGCCTGCGGCCAGCGCCCGTTGCGCCAATGGAAAGTGGGTATCATTGGGAGTAGGAATAACAATGACATCGATGCTCGGATCGTCAAATAAATGTTGAGCATCGTTCACCACGGTAACCGACGGCCAGTCGGCGTGCACTTTACTGGCATCGCTGCTGGAGACGGCCGCAAATTCTACGCCGGGAGTCCCCGAAATCAGCGGCGCGTGAAAGGTTTTACTGGCATAACCGTAGCCCAGCAACCCAACTCTAATATTTTCAGCCATCGTTTATCCTCTCGCCATTAGTTTTTTCTATTTTAAATCTGGATCGATTTGACACCATGATGTCACTCTGAACAAGAGCTAATTCCCTTTCCACCCGGACAATCAGGCTAAATCCGCACGATGTGATCGCTATTCTCCAGGTGATACCGTCCTCGCGATAGACGATGCGATAGACGATGCGATAGATAAAGATCATGAGGTTCAATATTGCGGCGGTGATATAACATTGCTCCTCTCTACCGGGAAATCATTGACGCGAAGCCCTTCTTAATCAGCTATCTAGATGTCAATAGTCAGTGATTCATCCCACTCAACCCGCGTTAACCTCCCCCTCATTTATTCAGAATCTTATGCGTTCTTCCCGCAAAAACGCTTACTAGCATCAGGTTCTCATACTGGATTGTCTGGTATGTTTAAAGTCGGTTGTTACCCATCTGACAAGGTGATAAATCGCTCCCACACATGCTGAATTTTTCTGTTTTCTTCTGAAATTCTCTTCATACCGATTAAAATTGATGTTGCGCAAAGTGACATTCATTTCCTGCAACCGGTTTCAGAAACCGGTTGCAGGAATAAATCTATTCCGCTTACACTAAACTTAACAAATTGGACGATCCCATTTTCAATTTACGTGGAGCGAATGTTTTATGTCTGCTTTTCCAAAAGATTTCCTCTGGGGCGCCGCCAGCGCCGCCTATCAGGTTGAAGGGGCTTACGACGCCGACGGCAAGGGCCTTTCCATCTGGGATACCTTCTCCCATTTACCGGGTACGACCTATCAGGGAACGAACGGCGATGTGGCCGTAGATCACTACCATCGCTTCCGTGAAGACGTCGCGTTGATGGCCGAAATGGGAATGAAAAGTTACCGTTTCTCTATTTCCTGGCCTCGCCTGTTACCTACGGGCCGTGGGGAAGTCAATCCAGCCGGCGTAAAATTCTATAGCGATTTGATCGATGCTTTGTTGGAACACAACATTGAGCCAATGATTACCCTGTATCACTGGGATTTACCTCAAGCATTACAGGATGAAGGCGGCTGGGAAGCTCGCAGTACTGCCGATGCTTTCGAAGAATATGCTCGCCTTTGCTATGAGTCATACGGTGATCGGGTCAAACTCTGGTCAACATTCAATGAAACTGTGTGTTTCATTGGTTTCGGATATATTACTGGCGCGCACCCACCGGGCGTTCAGGAACCTGCGCGCGCCATTCAAGCCTGTCACCACGTATTTGTGGCTCACGCTAAAGCAGTAGCGGCTTTCCGTTCCTGCGGTATCGACGGGAAGATTGGTTTTGTGAACGTGCTGCAAACCCATACACCGCTGAGCCACTCTGCGGAAGATATGGCGGCTTTCAATCTGGCTGAAGGCATTTTCACCCACTGGCTATACGATCCTGTGCTGAAAGGCGAATATCCTGCCGAGCTGCTGGAGCAAGCTCAGGCTATCTGGGGAGTTCCGAGGTTTGCACCAGGGGATGACGCACTGTTACGCAGCAATATCTGCGACTTTATTGGCTTGAATTACTATAAGCGCGAGACTATCGCCGCCAATAATCAGGATACTCAGCTAAAGATTAATACAACCGGGCAAAAAGGCGCAGGCCACCAGCAGGGTAATGAATTCGGTTTCAAAGGACTGTTCAAGTTTGTCCGTAATCCAAACGGCGTTTACACCGACTGGGATTGGGAAATCTACCCTCAAGGTCTGACCGAAGGCATCATGAATATCAAAGCCCGTTATGGTGATATTCCGATCTACATCACCGAAAATGGCTTAGGCGCTAAAGATCCTATTATCGATGGCGAAGTGGTGGACGACGATCGTATTGATTATCTCAACCAGCATATCGGTGCTATTGAAGATGCAATCAAGCAAGGGGCGGATGTACGCGGATACTACCCTTGGTCATTTATCGATTTGCTCAGCTGGCTTAATGGATTCCAGAAGCAGTATGGCTTTGTCTACGTTGATCACCAAAAGCAGCTCGCGCGTCAACGTAAAAAAAGCTTCTTCTGGTATCAAAAAGTGATTGAAAGCAACGGCGATCAACGCTAAATATCGGTTGCCCACCTCGCTGAGGTTAATCGCTTTAAAACCGTAATCGCAAATAACATCATGACGATGAAAAAACGCTCTGCTCCGTAGTGGCCAGAGCGTTTTTATTGCGCCTTATTCCTTTAAGGCTATAGCTATCGCAAACGCTCAATATACGGCACAGCGACTTTGAGAGCGTCATTGCGTTTATTCATCATGCTATTTATCCATAATGACATTGCGTTTTTAGCCTATCCCCCTTGATTCGCTCGACCGGATATTGATTCGCACACTCGTTTGCCTTGGCTAACTATGTTTGGCTAACTATTATTCTTAACTCACTTTTTCGTAAACATGTTTAGCTAATCTTTCTTCGCAAACATTTTTTGCTAACCTTTCTTGGCTAATCTTTCTTGGCTAATAAAGTGGCAAAGCGCAGTTTGATTCTGTTGCCTTCTGCATCTTTCTTATGCAAAGCCCCAAGGTCCTCGTTGTATTTCACGATAGTCCAATCCCGATAATATTCTTTCAACTCATTGTGTTTAAAGGTGAAGGAAAAAGGCATATTGCACGGGTAATCATCCGTAGACATCGCGGCCACGATCAGGTTATAACCGCCAGGCTGAGTCGATTGTTGCATATTGTCGATAATCGCCGGTATCTTCTGACGGTCGAGAAACATAAACACCACGGTAGATAAAATTAAACCGTACTGACCGTCGATCACCAGATCGTTAATATCACGTACCTGCGTATGGATGTTTTGCAGCCCTTCCTTTTCAATAATTTCATCAATAAATTCCACCGACTGAGCGTTGTGATCGCAGGCATCCACATCAAAACCGAGCAGATTGAGATACAGTGAATTACGGCCGGAACCGCAGCCCAAATCCATCGCTTTACAAGGTGTTATCAGACGGGCAGCGTTGATAACCTCCGAATGAGTCGGCGTCAAAGCGTATTTTTTATGATAGAAATCTTCTGGCGTGCAGAGAAACTCTAGCTGGCATTCTATATCATCAGAGAAAGACGCAATCCGGTGCCATACCTGCGGCTCGATCATTTTCGGCTGGTTAACCTTGCTAAAAATGAAGGACTCAATGTCTTCCCCGTCTTCCGTGAGCAATGAAAAAGTCAGCTCGCCTTGCAATATCGTCAGCTTGGCCCAGGTACCGTCTTTGGTATTGTGTTTTTCCTGGAACATCGCAGGCAACGTGCGACTGTTCCAAACCGGCATTTTTTTGTAGCAAATGAGTTCCTGCATATAACCCTCTTTGTAAACACTGAACAACTTTTCTCTGGCGTTATGGCGGACGTTAACACCCTTTTCTTCTGCCATAAACCAGCCAAGTCATCGTGATGGATAAAATATAAAGCACAAAAATAAACAACATTGCTGTAAAGACCGAGCCGGTCATTGCCAATGACGAGCCCATGACTTTCGGAATAAAGAAGCCACCCGATGCACCAATCACGGAAATAAAGCCCAGAGCGGTGGCGGTATCAGCCACGCCGTGACGCTCCGCTTCTTCCTGACTGCCGCCCTGCGCTTTTATTTTGTCGGCAGTACTTTTACGAAAGACCACCGCGATCATTTGATAGGTTGAACCGCTGCCCAGCCCTGCAGTGATAAACAGCAGCATAAAGACGCTGAAAAAAGCAACAAACGAGCCAGGACTATTAGCATCCGGTAATGTCATAATCAACAACAGGATCAGTAGCGCCATCACAACAAAATTGAGCGCGGTGACCAATACGCCACTAAAACGATCCGCCATGATTCCGCCCACGGAGCGCGCTAATGCACCGAGAAACGGGCCAAAGAAGGCGTAATAGAGTATCTCGACCTCAGGGAATTCAATGGTGGATAGCATGGCAAAAGCAGCGGCAAAACCGATGAATGAGCCATAAGACGCCAGATACAATAATCCCAGAACCCATAAATGGCGGTTCTTCAAAATGCCGAACTGTTTGCCGACGGAAGTTTTGTTCATCGCCAGATCGTTCATGCCAAACCAGGCCAGTAGCGTGGCGATGCCAAGGGGAATGACCCAGATCCACGCCGCATTCTCCAGCCACAGCGTTTCCCCATCGGGCATCAGTTTCCCTGCGCTGCCAAAGGCGCTAAACAACGAAACCGAAATAGCAATGGGTACCACCAATTGCATCAGGCTTACGCCAATATTGCCCAAACCGCCGTTATAACCAAGCGCCTGCCCTTGTTTATCTTTCGGGTAAAAGAAGCTGATATTTCCCATGCTGGAAGCAAAATTGGCTCCGGCAAACCCGCATAGTAGAGCGATAATGACGAAGGTTTCAAAGGTGGTCTTGGGGTTCTGCACCGCAAAACCTAGCCACACGCAGGGGATAATCAAAAACCCCGTGCTCACCGCGGTCCAGCGTCTACCACCAAAAATTGGCACCATAAAGGAATAAGCTACCCGCAATAACGTGCCAGATACCGAAGGTAATGCGGCCAGCATAAACAGTTGGTCTGCCGAAAATGAAAATCCGACGTGATTTAAATTAACTGCCAATGCGCTAAATAACATCCAGACACAATAAGCTAATAGCAGACAGAAAATAGAAATCCAGAGATTCCGTCTTGCTACAAATTGACCACGTAGTTTCCAGAAAATAGCATCTTCCGGCCGCCAGTCTGTGATTAAACGCCCTTTATCTTTCATATCTGACATTGATATTTGCGTCATCATTACCTCGTTCTAAATCATTTAGAATGTATTGCCGTTCCTTCGCTCATCGTTTGAATCTAACGGTGATCAATGTTCCATCGGCTATCGTTCGAGGCATCATCATATCCTTAAACATGCATTTAATATACAACTTTAAGGGTTTATCATAAATCCATTTCTTTATCATATTGTTTTTAATGAATTAAAATAAAAACACATCATATAAATTTAATGCCATAAACTCGATCCGCTTCAGGGTAAAGGCAGGGGAATCACAATCGATATGGACAGATTTTGGTTATTTTTTCTTGTTCTCTATCTACTTCATTTCTTTAATAGTATTAAAACTTTATTAAGCATTAATAATGAAAGTTAACAGCTATTAATACATTATTTTTTAATATTTTTATTTGAGGATTATTATCAACAAATCGCCCTCGGCACTGATGGTTAAAATATGTTCAAAACAAGTCCTCTGCAATATCCCCGGTTTATTTACATCAGTTTCTTTTTATTTTTCGCGTTGATTCGCATTTTGTTGATTTGCTGCCAAGCTTCCTCTCCGGTCTATGACATAATTCACGGGTTATGTTCAGCCAGTTGCTCTGCCGCCAAATAACAGGAACACCTATCGCCATGACACAAAAATTATCGACGATTGAAAACAAGCCCGTTGCCCCTGCTTTGCTGCCTATTGAGGCCGTCGCCCGCAGCCTTGGGGTAGCCGATGAAGCTTTGATTCCCTATGGGAAGCACATGGCTAAAATTGATATCGATTGTATTGATGCCGACAAGCCGCAGGGCAAATTGGTCCTGGTTTCCAGCATTACACCTACCCCATTAGGCGAAGGTAAAACCGTCACAACCATCGGGCTCAGCCAAGGCATCAACCGACTCGGCGTGCGGTGTGTCGCCTGTATTCGTCAACCGAGTCTTGGCCCGGTGTTTGGCGTTAAGGGCGGTGCCGCCGGCGGTGGCGCGTCGCAAGTTTTACCGATGGAAAAGCTCAACCTTCATCTGACCGGCGATATCCACGCCATCAGTTCAGCCCATAATCTGGCCGCCGCCGCACTGGACGCTCGCCTTTACCACGAACAACGTCTAGGTGAGGATTTCGGCCCGCAGACCGGCATGGAACGGCTAAGTATCGATCCACATCGCATTCTATGGCCAAGGGTACTGGATCATAACGATCGTGCTCTGCGCCAGATTACCGTAGGGGTGGGAGGTGGCAGCCACGGCGTGGAACGAGCCGACCGCGTAGAAATAACAGCCGCTTCGGAGCTTATGGCTATTCTCGCGCTGGCGGAGGGATTGCAGGATATGCGCCGTCGTATCGGCCGAATTATTCTGGCTTATTCCACCAGCGGTCAACCTATTACCGCCGATGATTTAGGCGTAGCGGGTGCCATGACTGCGTTGATGAAAGACAGTATTCACCCAACGTTAATGCAAACCAGCGAGCAAACGCCGGTGTTGATTCACGCGGGCCCCTTCGCCAATATCGCGCACGGTAACTCATCCGTACTCGCCGATCGTTTAGGCCTGCAACTGGCAGATTGTGTCGTCACCGAGGCCGGTTTTGGCTCAGATATGGGGATGGAGAAATTCTTCAATATCAAATATCGCCAATCTGGCATCGCTCCTTCCTGCGTGGTTCTGGTGGCTACGTTACGCAGCCTCAAAGCTAACAGCGGCGATTTTGACATTAAACCGGGCCAGTCTTTGCCAGCAGAAATTGCTGACAGCAATATTCCTCTGCTCGCCAAGGGTTGCGCTAACCTGAAATGGCATATTGATAATGCCGCCAGCTACGGTTTACCTGTGGTCGTCGCCATAAACCATTTCCCGACCGATAGCGAGGAGGAGCTTGCCTTCCTGCAAGATTTCGCCTTATCTGCCGGAGCGCAGGCCTGCGAACTTAGCCATGCCTTTGCCACCGGCGGTGCAGGCACTGAGCAACTGGCACGCAGCGTACTGGCAGCCTGCGACAACCCTAATACACCGAAATTGCCTTATTCGAACGACATGTCATTGGAAGCCAAACTGAACCGTTTAGCCGAACGTTATGGAGCCAAAGAGGTACTGCTCAGCCCGCTGGCGCGCCAGCAACTGGCGGATATTACCGAGCAGGGCTTTGGTCACTTGCCGCTGTGCGTTGCTAAAACGCCGTTATCAATCAGTGCAGACCCCGCGAAAAAGAACGTTCCCCGTGACTTCACGCTACCGATTACTTCTTGCGCCGTATCCGCCGGAGCCGGTTTTGTTCGGGTTTACGCTGGGAATATCATGACCATGCCGGGGCTAGGTAGTTTGCCTGCCTACCATCATATTGATATAGATGACGAAGGGCATATCTACGGGTTAAGCTAACGATCTGTTGGCCGGTTATCCGGCCATTAATGCGTAATGAAGAATAAGGTTTTGTCATGTCTCACTCTGAAGAATATCAGCGAATCGGCGGTTGGTTACTGGCACCAATGGCCTATCTGATTGTCACCTTGCTCAGCGCTACGTTGATGTTGGCACTGTATGCTATGGCGGTGGTCACACCAGAGTCGCGGGAATACCTTATGGCCAACTCACAGGCATTTACCCTTCAATGGTACTTTTCTGTGGTGACAACGCTGTTTATGTGGGGCTTCACGCTGTGGATGCTATGGCTGTTTTGCAGCCGTTCCCGCCGTTTCCCTAAACTGTTTATTTTGTGGCTGTTGCTGACGGTTCTTCTGGCACTGAAAGCCTTCGCCTTCGCACCAATTTCCGATGAAGTTGCCCTGAGAGCCCTCGGCTGGCCTCTGTTGGCAGCAGCTTGCTTTGTACCCTATATGCAAAAATCTGTTCGGGTAAAAGGGACTTTTACGGAGATTTAAGGCCGCAACGCACTAATTCCCCATAAAATCGAGGGAAAAATGCAATAACCCTGCATTTCATCTGTTGTCGTCAGGCCGCCAATTTCGGATAATAGGCGGCTTTTATTTTTTTAGGTTCCGCAATGACTGAATACCTGCTTTTGTTCGTTAGCACCGTTCTGGTAAATAACTTTGTGCTGGTCAAATTTCTTGGCCTGTGTCCGTTTATGGGCGTTTCCAAAAAACTGGAAACCGCTATCGGCATGGGGCTGGCAACCACTTTTGTACTGACGCTGGCGTCGGTATGCGCGTGGATGGTGAACAGCTTTATTTTGCTGCCTTTGGGGCTAGTTTATTTACGAACGCTGGCATTCATTCTGGTTATTGCCGTAGTGGTGCAATTCACCGAGTTAGTGGTACGCAAAACCAGTCCGGCGCTATATCGTCTGCTGGGGATATTTTTGCCATTGATTACAACCAACTGCGCGGTATTGGGCGTGGCCCTGCTGAACGTGAACCAGTCACATAATTTCCTTCAATCAGCCGTTTACGGTTTTAGCGCCGCGGCGGGCTTCTCTTTGGTGATGGTTCTCTTCGCGGCTATCCGCGAGCGTCTGGCGGTCGCCGATGTTCCCGCGCCATTCCGTGGTTCCTCCATTGCATTGATTACGGCCGGGCTGATGTCATTAGCTTTTATGGGCTTTACGGGGCTGGTGAAATTCTAATGATGTCGTTATGGATTGCTATTGGCGCACTCAGCATGCTAGCGCTAATTTCCGGTGTGGTGCTAGGCTTTGCCGCGCGCCGGTTTCAGGTAGACGAAGATCCCATCGTTGAGCAGGTCGACGAGCTTCTGCCACAAAGCCAGTGTGGCCAATGTGGCTATCCCGGCTGTCGTCCTTATGCTGAAGCGGTCTCCAACAGCGGCGAAAAAATCAATAAATGTGCCCCCGGCGGCGAGCAGGTTATGCTTAAACTGGCTGATTTACTGGGCGTAGAACCGCAACCGTTGGACGGCGACGAAACGCTGGCCAATCCGGTGCGGAAAGTGGCATTTATTGATGAAAGCAACTGTATTGGCTGCACCAAGTGTATTCAGGCCTGCCCGGTCGATGCCATTGTGGGCGCAACCCGCGCCATGCATACAGTATTGCCGGATCTCTGTACCGGTTGTGATTTATGCGTTGATCCTTGCCCAACCGATTGTATTGAAATGATTCCGGTTCCTACCACGACCGCCAACTGGAAGTGGGATCTCAACGCTATTCCGGTGAAAACCGTCCCATCACAGATTATTCCAGTGAAATTGATCGACGTGGAGCAACATGTTTAAGCTATTTACACCGCGTAAGAAAGATAAAATCTGGGACTTTGATGGCGGCATTCATCCACCGGAAATGAAAGTGCAATCCAGCCGCGTACCCATGCGTATTGCGCCGCTTCCCGATCAATTTATTATCCCGCTCCAGCAGCATTTAGGGCCGGAAGGCGAACTACGAGTAAAAGCGGGCGATAACGTGTTGAAAGGTCAGCCGCTGACCGTTGGGCGCGGACGCACCGTCCCGGTTCATGCGCCGACATCCGGTTTGATCACTGCGATTGCGCCACACACGACTGCGCATCCATCTGGTTTAGCCGAGCTTTGTGTACATATTACACCGGATGGAGAAGACCGCTGGTGTGAACGCCATCCCCTACCCGATTATCAGCAGGCTCAGCCCCACGATTTGTTGGAACGTATTCATCAGGCCGGTATTGCCGGGCTGGGCGGCGCGGGATTCCCTACGGCAAGCAAATTACAGGGTGGTTTAAACGGCGTTAAAACCTTAATCATTAACGCCGCCGAATGTGAACCTTATATTACCGCCGATGATCGACTGATGCAGGATCATGCCGACGAAGTGGTCAGCGGAATCAATATCTTAATTCACTTGCTACAACCTGAGCGGGTGTTGATTGGCATCGAAGACAATAAACCGGAAGCCATTGAAGCCCTGAAGCAGTCGTTGGCCGGCCATCCGTCGATTCTGTTACGCGTCATACCGACCAAATATCCTTCCGGCGGAGCCAAACAGCTCACTAAAATTCTGACCGGTCAGGAAGTGCCTTTCGGTAAGCATTCCTCAGCCATCGGTGTATTGATGCAAAACGTTGGAACCGTCGTCGCGATCAAAAGAGCTATTATCGACGGCGAACCGCTGATTGAGCGTGTCGTGACTCTGACCGGCGACGCCCTTTCTCGTCCCGGCAATTTCTGGGCCAGGATCGGTACGCCGGTGCTCCATCTGCTGGCGCTGGCTGGCTTTACTCCGCAAGCGCAGCCAATGGTGATTATGGGCGGCCCACTGATGGGCTTTACGCTGCCAAGTCTGGATGTGCCGATAGTCAAAATCAGTAACTGTATTCTGGCTCCCGCTGAAACCGAGATCGGTATCAGCGAGCAGGAAGAAGCCTGTATTCGCTGCGGGCTGTGTGTCGATGCCTGCCCGGCGGGGCTGTTGCCACAGCAGCTTTACTGGTTCAGCCGCGGCGAAGAGCATGAAAAAGCCCGCAATCATAATCTGTTTGATTGTATTGAGTGTGGTGCCTGTGCCTATGTTTGCCCGAGTAATATTCCGTTAGTGCAGTATTACAGAAAAGAAAAAGCCGAAATTAAAGCGCTGGATCAGGAGGCTGCGCGAGCGGCCGAAGCCAAGGCGCGTTTTGAGGCCAAACAGGCTCGTCTGGAACGGGAAAAACAGGCTAGAGAACAACGACATAAACAAGCAGCGGTCAAATTGACCGATAGCGATCAACAGGCAGTACAGGCTGCGATGGAGCGAATTGCGGCGCAGAAATCTTCCGACACAGCGATTAACGTACAACCAGGTGAAATGCCAGATAACAGTGCCATCATCGCCGCTCGAGAAGCCAGAAAAGCACAGGCTCGAGCACGTCAGGCAGAAAAACGCGAAGCGACAACGTCTACACCAGAATCAACCGACGATCGTCAGGCGGCGGTGGCGGCAGCCATTGCCAGAGTCAAAGCCAAAAAAGCCGCGCAAAATCAACAAGATGACAGCGCCACTCCCGTCGTCAGCGAAGCCGTGAATAACCCGACGGACGATCCGCGTAAAGCGGCGGTGGCGGCAGCCATTGCCAGAGTCAAAGCCAAAAAAGCCGCGCAAAATCAACAAAATGACAGCGTCACTCCCGTCGCCAGCGAAGCCGTGGATAACCCGACGGACGATCCGCGTAAAGCGGCGGTGGCGGCAGCCATTGCCAGAGTCAAAGCCAAAAAAGCCGCGCAAAATCAACAAGATGACGGCGCCACTCCCGTCACCAGCGAACCCGCGGATAACCCGACGGACGATCCGCGTAAAGCGGCGGTAGCGGCGGCTATTGCCAGAGTCAAAGCCAAGAAAGCCGCGCAGAGTCAACAAGATGCCAGCGTCACTCCCGTCGTCAGCGAAGCCGTGAATAACCCGACGGACGATCCGCGTAAAGCGGCGGTGGCGGCAGCCATTGCCAGAGTCAAAGCCAAAAAAGCCGCAGAAAAATCAGCAATATCTTCGTAAAATCAGCGTCATCGGCCATCCCGTTACTTGGATGGCCGAACGATCAGATGCGGGGGAGTGAAAACTGGATTAATCTACGGAAATCAAATACTGATATACCACGTCGATATCACGCATTTTCGCTTCCGAATGACAGTGCTCTACTTCAATCACTTCCATCTCAATGCTGCCCTTCACTTCCTCTCGAATCTTCGGCAAAACCTCATTGAACAAATAAGAAGAAAACTTCACGCATTCCTTCGCACTACCCTGATGAGAAATAGACAGAAATTCCCCCCCTGGGATGGTGAAACTGTTGGTTTCGCTATTACCTTGCAACTCATGGCGCTGATCTTTATCTACCGCCGTTGAGTAATAGAAGCTGCTTTGATCTCGCTCGTCAGGATCGACTGAGAAAACCGCATAAATCCGCTGGCTGGTGAAATTCATCTCCTTAAAGAAATCGAGCAGAATCTCATCCTTCATTGCCATGCAGGACGCATGCTGTCCGCTGCATAGATTACGTTCATCAAAGTTCAGACGGCGAGTAATACCGACCAGCTCTTTGGCTTCCAGCGTCAGAGGTTTAATCTCCGGCGTATAGTTCTCATAGAAACTAAAGCGCGGGATCATGCCCTCTACGTTCCATTTATCCTGTAGACGGAAATGGTTGGGCGTGGTGCCAAAACGTTTCTTAAACGTACGGGTAAAAGTTTGCTGCGAGTCAAAGCCCAACGCATCGGAAATTTCGATGATAGGACGGCGAGAAATACGCAGCGCCACCGCCGCGCGAGTCAAAACCCGACCACGGATATAAGACGCCAGTTGCAGGCCGACAATACTTTTAAACTTCCGTTGTAGGTGCCATTTTGAATAACCCGAGATTTTGGCAACATCATCCAACGTCGGTCTTTTCTCTAAATTAATTTCGATCCATTCAATAAGTTCTTCAATAAACAATACGTCTTCGTTCATCATTACTGAGATCTTCAAATATATAATTACACTGCATACTACATTAATCTGACCTGAAACCAATGGTTTTTTAGCCAAGGCTAAAATCAACAAATAATACGTATAAATACAGGGTGTTAGTTGATTTACATTAATATACAAGCCTTGCTTTTTTGATGCGACTTTCATTACTTTTAAGTAACAAACCGGTAGCCACATAAATAAAAGTGCATTTTTACCGAACGCGTTGTCACTAATTAGTGCAGAAATGCAAGAGAAATGTACACTGCGAATAATCACCTTCCGATTAGCATCGTTTAATCATTTCTCCTTTATCGGGATAATACCCTTATAATTAAGACGTATTACCCTTGCCGTGATTAGGGTAGAATGCGCCAGCCCAATATATCCCTAATGGCCAAGTGTGTTTCCCCGGCAAGTACCCCGCCCGGCGGCGCACAACAACGTTAAGAACCTTGATTACCGATACGAACCTATGGTTGTAACTTCATGAAATTCAGGCCAGTGCAACACACCCTCACCAAAGGGTTACAAATAGCCAGTTCCCCTTTCACTCATAATCAGCGCAGCACCCGCAGCATTATGGTGCTGGTGATGCTGGCCTGTCTTCCCGGCATCGCCGCTCAGACCTATTTCTTCGGTTTTGGTAGCCTGATTCAGATGGTGCTGGCCATGATAACCGCAGTGCTGACCGAAAGTGCAGTGCTGGCTTTACGTAAACAGCCGATTAAAACGCGGCTGGCCGACAATTCTGCGCTACTTACCGGTTTGCTACTGGGAATTAGCCTGCCGCCGCTGGCTCCGTGGTGGATGATCGTGTTGGGCACCTTTTTTGCGATCGTCATTGCCAAGCAATTGTATGGCGGTTTAGGGCAAAATCCTTTCAATCCGGCGATGGTGGGTTATGTGGTGTTGCTGATCTCTTTCCCGGTGCAAATGACCAGCTGGATGCCCCCGATCAGCCTGCAAGCCAATAGCATTGGTTTTTACGACAGTCTGTTGACCATTTTTACCGGCCACACCTCTCAAGGCGCGAGCATTCGTGATTTACAGCTAGGCTATGACGGCGTCAGCCAGGCGACGCCGTTGGACAGCTTCAAAACCTCGCTGCGCAGCCTGCCGGCGAGAGAAATTCTACAGCAACCGCTATTTGGCGGCGTTCTGGCCGGTTTAGGCTGGCAGTGGATTAACCTTGGCTTTTTAGGCGGCGGCCTGTTCTTACTGTGGCGAAAAGTCATTCACTGGCATATTCCGTTCAGTTTTCTGCTGTCTTTGAGCGTCTGCGCCGGATTAAGCTGGCTGCTGGCACCGGAAAGCTTCGGTTCACCATTGCTGCATTTGTTCTCTGGCGCGACCATGCTGGGGGCCTTCTTTATTGCGACCGATCCGGTTAGCGCCTCCACGACACCGCGTGGTCGCCTGATTTTTGGCGCACTGATCGGGTTGCTGGTCTGGTTAATTCGCGTTTACGGCGGCTATCCGGACGGCGTCGCCTTTGCCGTGCTACTGGCGAATATCACCGTGCCGTTGATCGATCATTACACCCAGCCACGCGTTTACGGCCACAAGTAAGGAGAGTGCCATGCTAGCTACCATGAAACGTCACGGCGTGACGCTGGCCGTCTTTGCCGCGCTGGCCACCGGCCTGACCGCCGTAGTGAACAGCCTGACACAAAATACCATTGCTCATCAGGCAGCCTTGCAGCAGAAGGCATTGTTAGATCAAGTGGTTCCCGCAGAGTTATACGATAACGATATGCAGGGTGAGTGTTACGTTGTCACAGATCCAGCTTTAGGCAACACCGCGCCACATCGCCTGTATCTGGCGCGTAAAGACGGCAAGCCCGTTGCCGCCGCCATAGAGAGTACCGCGCCAGATGGCTATTCCGGTGCTATTCAGCTGTTGGTTGGCGCAGATTTTCAAGGTAAAGTCCTCGGCAGCCGGGTGATGGAACATCACGAAACGCCTGGGTTGGGAGATAAAATTGATATTCGCATTTCTGACTGGATTACCCGTTTCAGTAATCAACAGGTTGAAGGCAAAGACGATAAGCGCTGGGCAGTCATTAAAGACGGCGGTACTTTCGATCAATTTACCGGTGCCACCATCACCCCAAGGGCGGTAGTTCGCGCCGTTAAAAATACCGCGCTGTTTATGGAAACCCTGCCAGCCAGGCTGTCTACCCTGCCAACTTGCGGAGTTGAACAATGAGTGAAGCTAAGAATTTGATGGTGCAAGGGTTGTGGAAGAATAACTCTGCGCTGGTGCAATTGCTGGGGCTGTGCCCTTTGCTGGCGGTCTCCTCCACCGCGACTAACGCCCTTGGGCTGGGGCTGGCGACGACGTTGGTGCTGGTCTGTACCAATACGGCCGTTTCAGCCCTACGCCGTTGGGTGCCAAACGAGATTCGCATCCCTATTTACGTGATGATTATCGCCTCGGTAGTGAGCACGGTTCAAATGCTGATTAATGCTTATGCCTTTGGTTTATATCAGTCTTTAGGGATCTTTATTCCGCTTATCGTGACCAACTGTATCGTGATTGGCCGCGCCGAAGCTTATGCTGCCAAAAATCCAATCGGGCTCTCGGCGCTGGACGGGCTGGCAATGGGGTTAGGCGCAACCGGCGCTCTGTTTGTTCTCGGTTCGCTGCGGGAAATTCTGGGCAACGGCACCCTATTCGACGGCGCAGATCTGCTGCTGGGCAACTGGGCTAAGGTGCTGCGGGTTCAAATCGTGCATCTGGATAGTCCGTTTCTTCTGGCCATGCTGCCGCCCGGCGCTTTTATCGGCCTCGGATTATTACTGGCAGTAAAATATGTGATTGATGAAAAAATGAAAGCCCGTAAAGCCCGGCGAGTCGCCGCTGAGGCGGTGCCCAAAGGAATGGTTGAGAAAGCCTGATGAATAAACAGAAACGCATCGAGATTTTGACTCGCCTGCGCGAGAACAATCCGCACCCAACCACCGAATTGATGTTTACCAGCCCGTTTGAGCTACTCATTGCGGTGTTGCTATCGGCACAGGCAACTGATGTCAGCGTCAATAAAGCTACCGCCAAGCTGTATCCGGTGGCGAATACGCCGCAGGCCATACTGGATTTGGGCGTGGACGGTTTGAAGTCCTATATCAAAACCATTGGGCTGTTTAATACCAAAGCGGAAAATGTGATTAAAACCTGCTGCATTCTGCTGGAAAAACATCAGGGGGAAGTACCGGAGGATCGGGCGGCACTGGAAGCACTGCCGGGGGTGGGCCGCAAAACGGCCAACGTGGTACTGAACACCGCTTTTGGTTGGCCGACTATCGCCGTCGATACCCATATTTTCCGGGTCTGTAACCGCACCCACTTTGCCCCTGGTAAGAATGTCGATCAGGTTGAAGAAAAGTTGCTGAAAGTCGTGCCCGCCGAGTTCAAGCAGGACTGTCACCACTGGTTGATTTTACACGGCAGATACACCTGTATTGCCCGTAAACCTCGCTGTGGTTCCTGCATTATTGAAGATTTATGCGAATTTAAAGATAAGGTTTACCCGGAAAACTGATGATGTTCGCCCTGCTATCCCGCAAAGCCGCGCTTCACAGCCTAGCCTCATCCCAAATCAACGCTATTTTACCGCGATAAATATCCTCTATGCCGCGATTGCGGCATTCGATTAGACGCCCTCCCGCCGCCGCACTAGACTTGTGACAAATTATTCTCAAGTATTTAAATAATAATTTACTTATTCGAAACAACATCTGCGGCCATTAATCATGAAATTCAAACCATCGATCAAACCTTATACTGCCGCAGCCGGTGGTTGGGGTTCCCTGGAAGCTACGACCCGTTTTGTGCTGGACAGCAAACGTGCGCTTGCCAATATCCGTAATCTGCTGCGGGTCAATCAGGTCAAAGGTTTTGACTGTCCCGGCTGTGCCTGGGGTGATGATAATCACAGCACCTTCAGTTTTTGCGAGAACGGTGCCAAAGCCGTCAGTTGGGAGGCTACGCGCAAAGCCGTCGATCCAGAATTCTTCGCCACGCATACCGTGACAACGCTTAGCCAGCAAAGCGATTACTTTCTGGAATACCAAGGCCGTATTACCCACCCAATGCGCTACGATGCCAGCAGCGACCGCTATCGCCCGGTAAGCTGGGAAGAAGCGTTGGGGTTGATTGCCCATCACATCGGCGCGATGAATAATCCGAATCAGTTAGAGTTGTATACCTCCGGTCGCGCCAGTAACGAAGCGTCCTATTTATACCAACTGTTTGGCCGAATGCTGGGTACGAATAATTTTCCTGATTGTTCGAATATGTGCCATGAAGCCAGCGGCACCGGGCTAAGCCAAAGTATCGGCGTGGGTAAAGGCACCATTCGTATGGAAGATTTTGAACGGGCGGACGCCATTTTTGTCTTTGGCCAAAATCCCGGCACCAATCATCCGCGAATGTTGCACAGCCTGCGTCACGCCAAGGATCGCGGCGCGCGCATTGTCAGTTTTAATACGCTGCGGGAACGCGGTCTGGAGCGTTTTGCCGACCCGCAGAACCCGATTGAGCTGCTTACGCCGAAGTCTTCTCCGATCAGCTCATCCTATTATCAGCCGAATTTAGGCGGTGATATGGCGGCGGTGCGCGGTATGGTGAAAGCCCTGCTGGAAACGCATCGCGAACAGATCTCTATGGGGTTAGACGGCATTTTCGATCAGACGTTTATCGATCTGCATACGCGAGGCTCTTCCGCCTACTTTGCCGCCGTCGACCGCACCTCCTGGCAGAAAATCACCCAACAATCAGGCTTGAGCGAAGAGCAGCTGCGCCACGCTGCACGGGTTTACCAGCATGCCGAACGGGTTATTTTCACTTGGGCAATGGGCATTACTCAGCACAAGCACTCCGTGGCCACGGTGCGGGAAATGACCAACATGCAGTTGCTGTTCGGTCAGCTCGGTAAACCGGGAGCGGGCCTGTGTCCGGTACGTGGTCACAGCAACGTACAGGGCAACCGAACCATGGGTATCGACGAAAAACCGTCCGCCGCTATGTTGGATCGACTGGCCGCACACTTTGATTTCACTCCGCCGAGAGAAGCCGGTCACAATACCGTGGAAGCGCTGGAAGCCATGCTGCGTGGTGAAGTGAAAGTTTTGATAGCCCTGGGTGGGAATCTGGCCGCCGCCGCACCGGATTCCCAACGGACCGCTCAGGCGCTGCGCTGCTGTGATTTAACCGTGCATATCAGCACCAAGCTGAATCGCAGCCATTTGGTGACCGGTGCCGACGCCTTAATTCTGCCGACGTTGGGGCGTACCGAACGAGATATGCAAGCCACCGGCTCGCAATACATCACCGTAGAGGACTCCTTTAGCATGGTGCACGCTTCTGAAGGCGTGGGTAAACCGCTGTCCGATAGCCAACGTTCGGAGACCGCCATTGTCTGTGCCATCGCCGATGCAGTGCTGGGCTGCGATAAACTGAACTGGCTAGCGTTAGCGGACGATTATCACTTGATTCGCGACCATATCGCCGCCACAGTGCCGGGTTTTAGCGATTTTAACGCCCGTTGCGAGCAGCCGGGCGGTTTCTATCTCGGCAGTACCGCCGCCGAATTGAAATTCGCCACTGCCAGCGGAAAAGCCGAGTTCAGCGACGCGCCTTTACCAAACAGTCTGTTCCCGCAGATTGGCAATACCAACGCGCCTTTCGTGCTACAAACCCTTCGTTCTCACGATCAATACAACACCACCATTTACGGATTGGACGATCGCTATCGGGGCGTTTATGGGCAGCGGGAAGTCCTGTTTATCAACCCGCAGGATTTGGCGGATTTAGGTTTGGCGGATGGTAATCAGGTAGAAATTGAAACGCTGTGGAATGACGGTATTACCCGTAAGGTTAACGGTTTTAAACTGGTCAGTTATGACATTCCCCGTGGCAATCTGGCGGCCTATTATCCGGAAACCAATCCATTAGTCCCGCTATCAAGTTTTGGCGATCAAACCCATACGCCAACGTCCAAATCTATTCCGGTGGTGATACGTCCGTGGCAAGAGCCACGCTCGCAACGTATTGCCTGAGTTAGAAATATTTCTCTTATGCAGGGCATTCATTATGCCCTGAATTATTTAAGGGATTTGTGCATCAGAGTGATATGACGCTTGCCCGACGCGGCTGATTCGCGTAAAACTGTCAGCCGCGAATCACTCGACTCACTACACCATTCACTGGACGATATGTTTCAAGATAACCCGCTGCTGGCGCAGCTTAAACAGCAACTTCACACTCAGACCCCACGCGTTGAAGGCGTGGTAAAAGGGACTGAGAAAGGCTTTGGCTTTCTTGAGGTAGATGGGCAGAAAAGTTACTTTATCCCACCGCCGTATATGAAGAAGGTCATGCACGGCGACCGTATAGTCGCCACTCTTCATACCGAAAAAGATCGTGAAATTGCTGAGCCAGAGTCTCTGGTCGAGCCTTTTCTGTCTCGCTTTGTCGGTAAAGTGCAGAGAAAAGATGACCGCCTGTCGATTATTCCAGACCATCCTTTGCTGCGGGATGCTATCCCTTGTCGTCCGGTACGCGAGTTAACCCACGATTTCCAAAACGGTGATTGGGCCGTAGCCGAAATGCGCCGCCATCCGCTAAAAGGCGATCGCGCTTTCAACGCTGATTTAACCGCCTTTATCACTCATGCCGACGATCATTTCGTTCCGTGGTGGGTCACCCTCTCCCGTCATAATCTGGAGCGCGAAGCGCCAACCATGGTGGCCGCAGAACTAAAGCAGGACGGTTTGGAGCGTGAAGACTTAACTGCACTGAACTTCGTTACTATCGACAGCGCCAGCACCGAAGATATGGACGATGCGCTGCATGTGGCAGACAAAGGCGACGGCAATCTGTTGCTGACTATCGCCATTGCCGATCCGACCTCCTACGTGGACGAAAACAGCGAGCTGGATCTGATTGCGCGTAAACGTGCTTTCACCAACTACCTACCGGGCTTCAACATCCCGATGCTGCCGCGAGATCTGTCCGATAACCTGTGTTCTTTGCGTCCGAATGAGCGCCGTCCGGTACTGGTTTGTCGGGTTACCATCGCCGAAGACGGTACGCTGGGCGATGATATTTCATTTTCTGTCGCCTGGGTCGAGTCTAAAGCCAAGCTGGTTTACGATGAAGTGTCTGACTGGCTGGAAAATCAAGGTGACTGGCAGCCGCAGAACGCCGAAATCGCTGAGCAAATCAAGCTGCTGCAACGCGTATGTAACGCGCGTAACGCCTGGCGTCAGAAGAATGCGCTGGTGTTTAAAGATCGTCCAGACTACCGCTTCCTGTTGGGTGAGAAAGGCGAAGTGCTGGATATCATCGTTGAGCAACGCCGCATTGCCAACCGCATTGTGGAAGAATGCATGATTACCGCCAACGTCTGTGCTGCCATTGTGCTGCGCGAGCGTCTGGGCTTTGGAATCTATAACGTTCACACCGGTTTTGACCCGGCCCTAGTCGAGCAGGCAGCGGCAGTGCTGAAAACCAACGAAGTGGAAGCCGATCCTCAAGCTCTACTGACGTTACCGGGCTTCTGCGAACTGCGTCGCCATCTTGATTCGTTGCCAACCCAGTTCCTCGATAGCCGTATTCGTCGTTTCCAGACCTTTGCGGAAATCAGCATCGAGCCAGGCCCGCACTTTGGCTTAGGTTTAGAGGCTTACGCCACTTGGACATCGCCAATTCGTAAATACGGCGATATGGTTAACCATCGGCTGCTGAAAGCGGTGATTACCGGTCAACAGGCCGAAAAACCGCAGGAAGAGATTACCGTTCAACTGGCCGAACGCCGCCGCCTGAACCGTATGGCCGAGCGCGATGTAGGTGACTGGCTGTACGCCCGTTATTTACAGCCAAGCGCGGGTACCGATACCCGTTTCCCAGCGGAAATTATCGATGTGACTCGCGGTGGTTTACGCATTCGTTTACTGGATAACGGCGCGGTCGCCTTTATTCCTGCGCCATTTATTCACGCGGTGCGTGATGAGATGGTGTGCAGTCAGGAAACCGGCACCGTACAAATCAACGGTGAAGTGGTTTACCGTCAGAGCGATAAAATCGAGGTTGTCATCGCGGAAGTCCGTATGGAAACCCGGAATGTGATCGCCCGCCCAGCCGCCTGAAACTAGGTGTTGTTCGTTAAAAACCGTGTGGATAGCCAACTATCCCGCGGTTTTTTTTTATTCTTTTTGCCTATTCCCCCACTGACTTCCCCAGTCAAAAAAACCTGTCAGCTCGCAATTTGTCAGCAAATGCAAACAATATTGACATTAAAATAATTCGTTCATCACAGATTTCGCTCTATGGGCTTTTCTTCCACGTTGAAGATCATATGTTAACGAGTCGTTAATCAAATAGACCTACACCCTCACACTCTGCCCCTACCAACAAAGGAGTTGTTGTTCATGAAAAACGTCAAGACCGCCGTTATCTGGCTGATTGTGGCGTTAATCGGTGCTTTTGCCTTTGCCATGCTGGCACTCAGCCGCGGCGAACACGTAAATGCTATCTGGTTAGTTATCGCCGCGGTAGCCTGCTACAGCATCGCTTACCGTTTCTACAGCCTGTTTATCGCCAAGAATATCTTTGAGTTGGATGATCGCCGCCTGACGCCCGCCGAACGGCGCAATGACGGTCTGGACTACGTTCCGACCAACAAATGGGTGCTGTTCGGCCACCACTTTGCCGCCATCGCCGGTGCAGGCCCGCTGGTCGGGCCAATTCTGGCCGCACAAATGGGCTTTTTGCCGGGCACTATCTGGATCTTGGTCGGCGTCATGATGGCCGGGGCAGTGCAAGACTTCCTGATTCTGTTTATTTCAACCCGCCGAGATGGTCGCTCGTTGGGTGAAATGGCGAAGCAAGAGCTGGGGGCATTCGCCGGGGTGATTACCATGCTTGGCGCATTGGGGGTCATGATTATTATCCTGTCCGCCCTAGCGTTGGTGGTGGTCAAAGCGCTGGCAGATAGCCCGTGGGGGTTATTCACTATCGCCGCCACCATTCCTATCGCGCTGTTTATGGGCGTGTATATGCGCTACCTGCGTCCGGGGAAAATTGCTGAGGTTTCCCTGCTCGGTTTCGTGCTGATGATGGCCGCCATTATTTACGGTGGAAATATTGCCCTTCACCCTTATTGGGGACCGTTCTTCACGTTACACGGCACTACCCTGACCTGGGTATTGGTGATCTACGGTTTTGTTGCCTCAGTGCTGCCGGTCTGGCTGTTACTGGCTCCTCGTGATTATCTGTCTACCTTCCTGAAAATCGGCGTCATCATTGGTTTGGCTATCGGAATTGTCTTCGCTATGCCGGAAATGAAGATGCCTGCGGTATCCCGGTTTATTGACGGCAGTGGCCCGGTGTTCTCCGGCAGCCTGTTCCCGTTCCTGTTTATCACCATTGCCTGCGGAGCTATCTCTGGCTTCCACGCCCTGGTTTCCAGCGGCACCACGCCTAAATTGGTAGAGCGGGAAAGCCACATTCGCTTTATTGGCTACGGCGCGATGCTGATGGAATCTTTCGTCGCTATCATGGCTTTGATTTGCGCCTCGGTGATCGATCCCGGCGTTTACTTCGCCATGAACTCACCGGCAGCGCTGATCGGGACTACCGTGGAAAGCGCCTCGGCGGCGATCAATAGTTGGGGATTTGTGGTGACGCCGGAAGTGTTAACCATGATTGCCAAAGACGTGGGCGAAAACTCCATTCTGTCGCGAGCCGGTGGCGCGCCGACCTTCGCCGTGGGTATGGCTCATATCATTAGTGAAGTCTTTAATAGCCGCAATATGATGGCGTTCTGGTATCACTTTGCCATACTGTTTGAAGCCATGTTTATTTTAACCGCAGTGGATGCAGGAACCCGCGCCTGTCGCTTTATGGTGCAGGATTTGGTCGGCGTAGCGGTACCAAGTCTGGCCAATAACCGTTCCTGGTTCGGTAATCTGGCGGGAACCTCCGTCGCCGTCGCTTGCTGGGGCTTTTTCGTCTACCAAGGGGTGGTTGACCCATTGGGCGGGATTAATACTCTTTGGCCACTGTTCGGCATTGGTAACCAGATGCTGGCGTCGATGGCGCTGATTCTGGGCACCGTGGTGCTGTTCAAAATGAAGAAACAGCGCTATGTCTGGGTGACGATTGTTCCCACTATCTGGTTGTTTATTACCTCGATGACCGCCGGTTGGCAGAAGATTTTCCATGAAAAACCGAGCATTGGTTTCCTGGCGCAGGCAAAGAAATTCTCAACAGGCGTAGAACAAGGGGTACTGATTGCTCCGGCCAAAAGCTTTAAAGACATGGAAACTATCGTGTTTAATAACCAGATTAACGCCGCCCTCTGCGCTTTCTTTATGTTAGTGGCGGTAACTATGCTGATTTCAGCATTCTTCGTGGTGCGTCGGGCGCTGAAATCCAGTCAACCCACCGCTCATGAGAGCGAAATTGTATTACGCGAGGAGGTCGCTCGTGGTTAATTCAAGTTTAATTTTCCAGCATAAATCTGCCGCTGCGCGATCTGGGCTGCATATCCTGCGCTGTGTTCCTTTAGCTCCGTTGATGCCCCAGCCGAAAAGTCTGTGGGGAAAAATGAGGCTGATCGCCAAGCGAACTGCTCAGAGTTTTCGTTTGATGGTTGGCGTGCAGGATTACGGTAATTATCTGCAGCATATGCGGCGTCATCATCCGGAAAAAATGCCGATGACCGAACGGGAATTCCACCGTTATTGTCTGGATGCGCGTTTCCCTAGTCAGGGGGGAAAGTTAGGGAAATGCCCGTGTTAGCAGAGATTCCAGCCTGATATTCCGCCTAGACAGGCAAAGAATCAAGTGACGACGTAACGCCTCATCCGCAACGATGAGGCGTTTTTATTGGGTGAAAAACCAAAATCAGCGCAGTGTCTAATTCACAGGACAGTTAACTCAGCATCGGCGACCCAAATGCGCCCTGCCAGTCGTGTTCAAACTGCTCGACCGCAGCCTGTACCGCCGGCGTTGAGATCAACTGTTCGGCGACGTCTACCGGCAGAGTAACCGACTGACAGCCCGCCAGCAGGCAATCCAAAACCTGCCTCGGCGTGCGGAAACTGGCCGCCAGCACTTTGGCCTGCGGCGCGTGTAAATTCAGTAGTTGCTGCAACTCACGCACCATCGCCACGCCATCCTGACCTTGCGCATCTAACCGGTTGACATAAGGCGCTACATACTCTGCCCCCGCCAGCACCGCCAGCAATCCCTGACCTGCACCGTACACGGCAGTACCCAAGGTTGGAATCGACATAGTTTTCAACTTCTTAATTGCCGCCAGCCCCTCGCTGGTCACCGGAATTTTCACTACCAACCCCGGTACGCGTTGAGACAATAACATCGCCTCCGCCACCATTCTCTCGCTATCACGGGCAATCACCTGAGCAAACAGCTTGCCGGTTCCTCCCAGAGCATCTCGCAGAGCAGGCAGCACTTCCCAGATCGGTTTTCCCTCTTTCGCCAGAATACTCGGGTTAGTGGTCACACCCTGTAAAGGCAAGATACGCGCCAACCGTTTTACCGCAGTCACGTCCGCCGTATCGAGATAAAGCTCCATGGGGGTCTCCTGATTCAATAAATGTGAGTGCCAAGATCATATGACTAATCATAAACTAATCGAGGGTATTATAGGGTGATCGCTATCATAGCTGTTTAACCGCCGAGCTGGCAGCGGGCCAAAATGGATGTTTCTTATGATTCCATTCGGGTATTGCGCAGCCCGACGGCCAGACCTTCCGCCAGATGACGACCTCTGTCAGGTATCATTCAGTTTTACAGCCTTATCGAGGCAAAATCCCTGTGCTATTCTGGATTAATTGCCATACGTCAGGCCATTACTACGCCGCGCCATTTTTCGCCGCATAGCGCGACTTTTGCCCATTTGTGCAACAATTTAATACGCAGACAGGCTCATCCCATCGGCGTAAATAGTGGAGATTAAGATGGCGGAAATCGTATTTAACCGTGAACAGACCCGTCTCATGGCGCAGAAAATCCAGCGCTATCTGGAGCGCGAACATCAGTTCAAATTAGGCGATTTTGACGCCGAATTTTTATTGGATTTTTTTACCCAGGAACTCGGCGCTCATTATTATAATCAAGGTATTGCCGATGCTATTGCACAAGTAGAAGCCAAAATGGAAAATATGGTGGATACCCTGCTGTGGCTAGAGAAACCCGTCCATAATTAATCAGAAAGGCCAACCAATCAGGATTGCTCGTAACAAACGGTGACTTCAGGTTTCAGCAAATGCGGATAACCTTGGGCCTACATACATAATGGGCAATCAGGAAGTCACCATCGATTGGAGAGCATGAGCTATCGTTCTTATTGATTAATCGTGCGATTTTACGTACTTCCTCGCTTTTACCTGTCGATAGGTGTCAAATTAAGACTATTTACCTATTAAATGTTTATTAGTGATTTATACTATTTTCTACGGGTTATTTTCCGTCAAATTATCATTAATCTGGCATTTAAGTCAGATTAACGTTTTATATACCGCTACTTTAAAAAATGACCCACCAGCTAAAGTTGGAGTACTGCCTATACTTATTGAGGTAACTCCAGCGGGATAATGTCCGGCAGCCCAGGTGTTAATGGACAATATTCCAGGCCAACGTCAGGAGAATTTATGATGATTATGACTAAACGATTTGCTACCGCCGCACTGGCTATTACTTTAGCGTTATCCCTGAGCGCCTGCTCCAATATGTCCAAGCGCGATCGTAATACCGCTATAGGTGCCGGTGCCGGCGCCGTGGGCGGTGCCGTACTGACTGGCAGCACACTGGGTACGTTAGGTGGTGCAGCTATTGGTGGGGTTATCGGGCATCAGGTGGGTAAATAATAAGGCTATTTATTCCCCTTATTGATTGATCCACTGAAATATCTTTCGCTGCGGCGGTGATTGAAACCGCAGCGAAAGTTGTTGCTTAAATAACGTTGCTATCAGTCCTGCTGCATACCAAGCGATTATTTCAGATGATAAAAGACTGATGGGCGGAATAAATGAGAGATGTCAGAAAATAGTCGACCCCTAACAGGTATTATCCTGATATCAACCTCCGGCCAGCTTGACCTTCATTCCTTTAGCTTCCAATAACTGCTTCAATAGCTCCCGCTTATCACCCTGAATTTCGATAACGCCATCTTTTAATGAACCACCGCAGCCGCATTTTTTCTTTAATTCCGCCGCCAGTTTCTCTAGCATTTCATCACTGCCATCAACGCCGGTAATCAGGCATACGCCTTTACCTTTACGCCCGCTGGTTTGTCGTTGGATACGGACTATGCCGTCGCCCTTTGGACGCTCAGCCTTCACCACGGGTTCGTCAATGCGCCCGGTTTCCGTTGAATACACCAATCGGCTATTATCGTTAACCATTAAGCCCCCTTCACCAAAGATGCCCGAATATCTCGCAGCGTTTGCGCCGGATTTTCTGATTGCGTAATCGGACGCCCGATCACCATATAATCTACACCGGCCGCCAGCGCCTGGTGTGGCGTCATAATCCGGCGCTGATCCCCTGCCTCACTGCCTACGGGACGAATACCCGGTGTCACCAACTTAAAGTCACTGCCGCAGCTCTGTTTTAAACGTACCGCTTCCTGCGCAGAACAGACCACGCCATCCAGGCCACAGTTTTTAGTCAGTTTAGCCAGACGCTCGGCGTGGTCGGCCGGATCGGCGTCAATACCGATGCCGAGTAAGTCTTCTTTTTCCATACTGGTCAGCACGGTCACGGCTATCAACAGCGGAGCCTGTGCGCCATAAGGCAACAATGCTTCTTTTGCCGCCGTCATCATACGCGCGCCGCCGCTGGCGTGGACATTCACCATCCAGACGCCCATTTCCGCAGCGGCAGCCAAGGCTTTAGCGGTAGTATTTGGAATATCGTGAAACTTCAGATCGAGAAAAACCTCGAACCCACGCTGATGCAGATCACGTACCAACTTTGGGCCAAACAGGGTAAACATTTCTTTGCCGATTTTTAGCCGGCAATCGCGCGGGTCAACACGATCGGCAAACGCCAGAGCTGCGTTTTTATCGGCATAGTCCAATGCGACCACAATCGGGGAAGATCCTGAGTCATTATTATTGGTTTTAGTATCCGACGTCATGTTTCTACCCTCTGTAATATATGCAAATAATCAAGGCTGCCTTTCGCGACTAACGGCGTGCTATCTATAACAGCCACTCAAAAATATTAACCGCCGGCATTCTACATGGCGTCGAGGGGAAATTACAGATTTCCGTCCCTGTTATCTCTCTAAGGATGACAGGGATAACCACGGCCATGACTGCGGCAAGGCGCCAGAGGTGCGAAATGTATAAATCATTGCGGAAAGGTCAATTTGGGTCAGTCTTGTTCGGTAGTTAATAACCGGTAGAAAGTAAAACAGTTTCAAGAAAGGTAAATTATCAATCAAATAAATTGAATGAGATTATCAGGAGTTTGAGATTTTCATTAATTTCAGATGCTATATCATTCAGTCCATCGGAAGACATCGCCTTCCACTTAATCATAATGGACTGGAGTTTCACATGAAAAACATCAAATATATCGCCTCTGCCTTAGTTCTTTCCCTAGCATCTTTCACCAGCATGGCTTCAACCAGCGTGAACACCCAACAGTCAGCAAGTTTGAATAAAAATGGCGTAATCTCTGTCAGCAACGCCGGTACTCTGACCGAACTGGAAAACGCGCTGGCTCAAAAAGCACAGGCCGCAGGGGCAAAATCTTTCCAGATCACCTCTGCCAGCGGCAATAATAAGCTGCACGGCACCGCCGTTATTTATCAATAATTAGCGGTTTCGCACCCCATTACGAAATAAGTAATTTCATGTAGCTATGACAAGAAGAGCGCCGATGCGCTCTTTTTTGCATTTGACATATGAATTTTTTGTGAATTTTATGTTATCAACTAGACAGCGCGCTAAACCTCACATAGCTTGGTACTTTCCCCTGCTTAAAGGTGACATGATGAGCGAAGTATCGACCTTAACCATTAAAATCCCTCTGGAATTAAAAGAAAAGATTAAAGCCGCTGCGCTGGAAAAACAGTTTTCGCTCAGCTCCGAAGTCTGTGAACGACTGGAGCAGAGTTTCAATCCGGCAGCCAAAAATGCCAAAGCTGGCCGAAAGGACGGGAAAACGCATCACAGCGAGATTGATAACCAGGGAATTGAAGAGATTTCCGAACAGCCGCTGAGTCAGAAAGAGTTGAAGAAACTGCGTCAGTTGCTCAAAGATGGCGTTAAACCGGCGCAAAAGAAGAAATAGAAAATGACATGATTAGGGTGAGAAAAGTTCTCACCCTGCTGTTTGCTGCCCACCAGCCATCGCCGGTAAACAATCTTCAGCGATTATTGCCCATCCAGCCCACGAATCGGTTTGACCGACGCCCAGGCGCGGCAAGATGGACAGTGCCAATAGAGCGAATGTGCGGTAAAACCGCATTTATGGCAGCGATAGCGCGGTTTTGTTCTGATCTGCTCGCCCACCATATCCCGCAGCAGTAGCAAACTTTCTTTGGCTCGCCCTTCTTCCGCATCAGCCAAATGGTAATCCATTAAACGATAGAATACCCGCATGGTTGGATGGCGTTGTAGCTGGCGGTTAATATATACCTGTGCCACATCGCGCCCGTCTTGCTGTTCCAGAATTTCTGCCAGCATCAGCTCAGCGGTGGCGCCGGTATTGTCTTCTACGCAACGCTTCAGGAAATCAGACCACGCCTGCGGTTGCTGTAAATGCTGGTAGCAATCGTGCAGCATCGGTAGCGCCTCGCTGACCACTTCTTTATCCTGTTCCAGCACTTGCTGTAAAGCTTCCGCGGCTTTGGCAAAATCGCCGCGCGCCATATGAACGCGCCCAAGCATTATTGACACTCTGGCGCAGTCTTTATCGGCGCTGGCAGCCTTTTTGAGCAACCCCATCGCCTTATCCAGATCGTCGCTTCCCATGGCTTGCAACGACAGTTCGCAATAGAAATGCGCAATTTCGCTACGCTGCTTATCTTTGCCCAACTTCACCAGTTTTTCTGCGACTTCAATGGCTTTGATCCAATCGCTGGTGGCCTGATGGATAACCAGAAGTTGCTGTAAGGCTCCAACGCGAAAGTCAGCTTCTTCAATCAGTTGGGTAAACATGTCTTCGGCGCGGTCATACAGCCCGGCGGCCATATAGTCGCGGCCTAATTGCTGAATGGCCAGCAGGCGTTGTTCAAAGGTCAGTGATGCACTTTCCATCAAAGCCTGATGGATACGAATGGCGCGGTCAACTTCACCACGCGAACGGAAAAGGTTACCTAAAGTAAGATGCGCTTCAACGGTGGAGCTGTCCTCTTTCAACATATCGAGAAAGAGATCGACCGCTTTGTCCTGCTGATTGGATAAAAGGAAATTAACCCCTGCCACGTATTCACGAGACAGGCGGTTGGCATCCTGTTGTTTATCCTGCTGAGCGCTTCTGCGACCCATGTACCAGCCATAGGCGGCAGCCACGGGCAACAGCAGAAACAGCAGTTCTAACATAGAGAATTATTCCTTGCTGACAGCAGGCTGAGTCGCAGAGTGACGATCTTCAGCAGGTTGTTCCAGTTGCAGTTCAAGCCGTTTGATTTTGCGCTCTGCTCGTCCCAGAGAAATGCGGACACGTAGATAAAACAGGCCGCAAATAATCCAACCCAAGATCAACCCAATGGCAAACAATGTTGCTAATAACGTTGATACGCGGTATTCGCCCTGAGCCAATAAGTAGTTAAAGGTAACAACCTGATCGTTATTCGCCCCTAACGTGACTGATATCACGAAAATAACCAGTACTAACAAAAAAATCAGCAAATATTTCACGTTCTTTCCCATAGGCCGGATTACCCGACGAATTATGCCAAAAAAGTGGCGACATGACGTTATAAATTAACACTGACCCTGTGCGCAAATAAACCCTGAAGCGCGATAAAGCACGATCTTGAACGCTATTTTGACTTTTTACCGCTTTCATTTAAAAAATAATGAGAAACGCCCGCAATTATAAGCCAAAGTAAAGATATGGGGCGTCTGTAACCAAAAGCCAATAGCGCCGTCAATCAGATTTCCATAACCCCTGATTATAACCGTTGATCTCGCTGCTCAATTTCTTTTTGCTCTTGCGGCGGAATAGTCAATGGGCCGATCCAACGCTGAACCCCCATCGTGGCCAGTGCCACCAGCAAACCACTAATTAAGGTCGCGACAATCAGATCCTGCGGCCAATGCATGCCTAGCACCAGACGGCTACCCATCACGCCCGTCGCCCATACCATTAATAATCCGACGGTTTTGTAATGACGGCGTGGCCAAAGCAACCCAACGCCCAACAATGCCCAGGTTGCCGCAAAAACCGTATGTCCGGAGGGAAAAGCAAATCCGGTTTCAAAGCGCCAGTGTTTGACCAGCCATTTTGGTACCAGCGTTTGATTCTGAAGCTGCTCTTTCACCATCGCGCTGCGTTCTTTACGAGGCAACTGGTAGAACTCTTCACTGGTTAAGTGATTCTGATTTTCCAGCCAGACCACGAACGGGCGCGGTTCCTGCACCTGTTCTTTAATCAGAGATTTCACGCCCTGCCCGAAAACAATAACCAACGTTAATATCATCAGCAGACCCACTGCCGGTTTAAGGCGAAAACGCAGACACCACAAAAACCAACCGCTCAGGATAACGCTGGTCGCGATACCCCAAGGTGCGGTGACAGTCTCCGTTAGCGCAAAAAGTCCTTTAAGCCAAAATCCGGATGCGCCGGGCTGCCAATGCCAACCGGAGATCCAGACCGCTATGGGCATAAGTAATAAAAGAACAGTCCCAATCATGATTCGCTTTGCGATGTTTAACATCAAATATCCTTTTCTTTACTCAGCCTTAATCTTAGCCGCAGGCCATTTTTACTTCATTGATAATATACGTAAAATTGATTGGATAGCGAAGTTATCTGTTACCCTCTCTTTCATCGCTCATTTGTTGAACAGCTAATAATTTGAACTTATGGCAATATAAATAATCAAGTGTAGCGAAAGTTATAATTCGAGCGTTTCACTGGTTAAACCGCGAATCTGAAAGTAGGATGCGCTACAATAATTGTATAAGAGCCTGATGTATTAATATGAACACTAACATGCAGCTAAAACGTGTAGCAGAAGCCAAATTGCCTACTCCGTGGGGCGATTTTTTGATGGTCGGTTTTGAAGAACTGGCAACCGGTCACGACCATCTGGCATTGATTTTTGGTGATATTTCAGGTAACACACCGGTGCTTTCCCGGGTTCATTCCGAATGTCTGACCGGCGATGCCCTGTTCAGTTTACGCTGCGATTGCGGGTTCCAGTTGGAAGCCGCGCTGGCTCAAATCGCGGAAGAAGGCCGTGGAGTGCTGATTTATCACCGTCAGGAAGGTCGCAATATTGGCTTGTTAAATAAAATCCGCGCTTATGCGCTACAGGATTTGGGTGCAGATACCGTGGAAGCCAACTATCAGCTGGGTTTTGCCGCCGATGAACGCGA
This sequence comes from Yersinia sp. IP36721, assembly GCF_003634395.1. Classification (NCBI taxonomy): domain Bacteria; kingdom Pseudomonadati; phylum Pseudomonadota; class Gammaproteobacteria; order Enterobacterales; family Yersiniaceae; genus Yersinia; species Yersinia sp. IP36721. The sequence continues at coordinate 103,836 of NZ_QCZL01000002.1, read as the reverse complement.
TTTCACCCTGTGTGCTGACATCTATAAACTATTGGATATCAAAGAAATTCGCTTATTGACTAACAACCCGAAGAAGGTCGAAATTCTGACTGAAGCCGGAATTAACATCGTTGAACGCGTGCCGCTTTTAGTGGGTCGTAATCCTAAAAACGAACATTATATGGCGACCAAAGCGGCTAAAATGGGGCATTTGCTCAGCAAATAATGCAGGCGAGGTTTTACCGCCGATAGGTTTTTATCCCTACATTTTATCCTTCAATTATTATCGACATAAATATTAGTCAAATCATAAGTATTGCGCGCAATATAATCATCTGCACATAGAGCTGCACCTTAGACGTGCGCCTACAAAGGGTGGCCTAATTGCCACCCTTTTCGTTACAACGTCACCTACCTACCCTAGCGGATTACAGCATCTTGCGAATGACATAGTGTAAAATGCCATCGTTCTGGAAGTAGATCAGCTCATTACCGGTATCAATACGACAGCGAGTATTGACGATTTCCTGTCGACCATCGGCGTAAGTCAGCGTCACCGGCACCTGTTGCCCCGGTTTCAGATTCTGCATTCCACTCACGCTGATGGTTTCATCCCCACTTAACCCTAAAGTCTTACGGGTTACGCCCTGCGGAAATTCCAACGGTAAAATGCCCATCCCAATCAGATTAGAACGATGAATACGCTCGAAGGATTCGGCAATCACCACGCGAATACCTAACAAACGCGGCCCTTTCGCAGCCCAATCGCGGCTGGAGCCAGAACCGTATTCTTTACCGGCTATCACCGCCAGCGTCACTTTTTCCTGCTGGTATTGCATCGCCGCGTCATAAATCGCCATGATATTGTTTGAAGGAATATGTCGCGTCATTCCCCCTTCCACTCCCGGTACCATTTCATTGCGGATACGAATATTGGCAAAAGTGCCGCGCATCATGACTTCGTGGTTTCCTCGACGCGAACCGTAGGAGTTAAATTCCTTGATTTCCACACCGCGGTCCCGCAAATAGCGGCCAGCCGGACTATCTAGTTTGATATTGCCTGCGGGAGAAATATGGTCGGTGGTGACAGAGTCCGCCAAAATCGCTAGAATCCGCGCATTCTGGATATCCTGCACCGGTTCAGGTTCCGCCTTCATATCACTAAAGAAGGGAGGATGGCGAATATAGGTAGAATCAGCCTGCCAATCGTAGGTCGGAGTGCTTTCTACCACAATAGCCTGCCAGTTCTTGTCTCCGCTAAAGACTTCCGCATATTCCTTGCGGAACATTTCGGTTTTAACTTCTTCCACCGCTTTGGCAATTTCCTTTCCACTCGGCCAGATATCTTTCAGATACACAGGCTTACCATCATGACCTTCCCCTAAGGATTCGGTCGTGAGATCCAGCTTCATATTCCCTGCCAACGCATAGGCCACCACCAACGGCGGTGAAGCCAGCCAGTTGGTTTTTACTAGCGGATGAATGCGTCCCTCGAAGTTACGGTTACCTGACAGCACGGCACCGACGGTTAAATCACCGATTTTGATAGCTTTTTCAATTGGATCCGGTAATGGCCCGGAGTTGCCAATACAGGTAGTACAACCGTAGCCCACCAGATTAAAGCCCAGATTATCCAGATAAGGCGTTAATCCCGCTGAATTAAGATACTCGGTCACGACTTTCGAACCAGGGGCCAAAGACGTTTTTACCCAAGGTTTGGTTTTCAACCCTTTTTCTACGGCGCGCTTAGCCAGCAAACCCGCCGCCATCAGTACGCTCGGGTTTGAGGTATTGGTACAGGAAGTAATGGCCGCAATCACTACAGCGCCATTTTCCAGCTGATGATTTTCCCCGTTCAGTGAAAACTCAATCTGCTCAACCTTATCTTTCTTACCCTCAATTTCCAACTCGCCAAAAGCGTTAAACGCCTGAGGGACTTTCGGCAACGCCACGCGATCCTGCGGCCGTTTCGGCCCGGCCAGACTGGATTCCACGCTACCGAGATCCAAAGATAATGAACTGGTAAACACTGGCTCATCCCCCGGATGACGCCAAAGCCCCTGTGCCTTGCTATAGGCTTCTACCAGTGCAATTTGCGCATCGCTGCGCCCGCTCAAGCGCATATAACTCAGCGTGACCTCATCGACCGGGAAGAAACCGCAGGTTGCGCCGTATTCCGGCGACATATTGGCGATAGTGGCTCGATCAGCCAAAGGTAAATCGGCCAGTCCGTCGCCGTAGAATTCAACAAATTTCCCCACCACCCCGTGTTTTCGCAACATTTGGGTGACGGTAAGCACTAAATCGGTGGCGGTGATGCCTTCGCGAATTTTCCCCGTCAGCTTGAACCCCACCACATCAGGAATCAGCATGGATACCGGTTGGCCCAACATCGCCGCTTCCGCCTCAATCCCGCCGACGCCCCAGCCTAGAATCCCCAGGCCGTTAATCATCGTGGTGTGAGAATCGGTTCCGACCAAGGTATCCGGATAGGCAACCCGTTTATCGCCCTGCTGTTCCTGCCACACCGTTTGCCCCAGGTATTCCAAATTCACTTGGTGACAAATACCGGTGCCCGGCGGCACCACGCGGAAGCGATTAAAGGCTTTTTGCCCCCAACGCAGGAAGATATAACGTTCGTGGTTGCGTTCCATTTCCAGCCGGACGTTTTCCCCAAAGGCGTCTTTATCGCCAAATTCATCAACGGTAACCGAATGGTCAATCACCAGATCGACCGGTGACAGCGGATTAACCTGATTGACATCGCCGCCCAAACGGTGAACAGCTTCCCGCATCGCGGCCAAATCGACCACGGCCGGTACACCAGTGAAATCTTGCATCAGCACGCGCGCGGGCCGATAGGCAATTTCGCGATCGGCATGTCCATCCTTCAGCCAATCAGCGACGGCCGCCAGATCCTCTTCATGTACCGTATCGCCATCGATGTGGCGTAATAGATTTTCCAGCAGGACTTTCATAGATTTAGGTAGCCGGTCAATATCACCTAACAGCGGAGCCACTTTCGGCAAGCTGTAATAGTGATATTCCGTACCTAACGCGACCAGCGTGGTCATACTCGTTTTTCGTAGATCCAACGACATAGCGGCTCCTTTGTTGTTCTGTACAGAGGGTTTTTATTGGGATATTGGTGCAGTCCGGCGGAGAATAACCCGCTCGGTTATAGGGTTTGATTTAAATATAACACAAAGATAGGTTAACATTCTGATAACAACGCATTTGTCTATAGCGATAGGTAAAATCGATTAAAGGTGTTTTTTACCGGGAAATCAGATCCTTTGCGTAAGGATAATTCAGTATGACAATAGGAAAATATGGAGGACAATTACCGATCGCACTGATAAAAATGAAAACGCCTGTTTCTACCGTACCGCCCCGAGACGCTTTCCAAGTCGTACGTTTATGACTGAGATCTATTACCCCGCGACTGACGTTTTCGAATCAGGGTGGAACTCTTTTATCTCAATAATTGAATTTAATTATTTTTTAAACGACAGTGATATAAATCTTAATTAAACACGGTGGTTGGATGAGGTGAAAATATCCCGTAGCGTTCTTTCCCTTGCGATATTCTGGTGCTATTCATCGAGAAGGATTTTTATCATCTCATCATTAAAAAACGGGCAGTCTATATCGTATTTGGTTTTTATTGGCGTGACAGTGTTAGCAGCAGAACCGGTTGCCACGAATGTGATGTTGAAAGAAAAACCGGCGAATTTTAAGTAGAATCAGTGATATTGACACAGCGAATAACCACCAAATCTTCTTGATTACCCTTCGGTGACTCCATCGCCATTTTAGATACACAAATAATAATAGGTTTTTTTACCAACCACATTATCAATCGCCGCCTTAAAAAATGTCTGAAAATAGCAGAATAATCATTTAACAGTCAGCGAAAAAAATTTACTCACTCTATAGTCAGAGTAAGCAATAGGATTATCTACATTTTTTTCGATTTTTTCTGCGGTAAAAATTCTTGGCGTACATCGCTGGCGCGATAAAGGTCATATTTTATAAAATTATTATCGATGGGATTTTTCACCGCACGGGTTGAGTGAATATGATGTAACTCATTCAGGACGGAAGTACCTCTATAACCAAACACTCTGGCCGGGACGCCAGCATCAGAGAGCGCGTTACTCATATATTGAGCTAAAGGCTTTTCGCTATCTGCGGATTCGGCACTTTCCATTTGTAGCATTCTGATATCAACAGGTAGCCCCGCGGCGGTTAATAATGGCAGGAGATCTTTAGTCACCAGATTGGCCGTCGATAAATTAAAGTTTTCTAACGTATATTTAGCCAATTTTGAGAGTTCACCCTCCGGTTTACCGTATCCGGCGATATAAAGCTTCCCCAGAGAAGATGGATTCACTTCGTCCAGGCGAATGTATTGAGTTTTTTTCAATGCCAGATAACGCCCCAACGATCTAAATTCGTCTGGATTTTTATTGTAATTAATCTTAATCAACTCTTTAGTTAAGCAACCGCCCAGTTTCTGAAATCGTTTTTCATTACTCTCGCTGTCCATATCTTTACTTTTATTTTTAGCCAACGCGGCCAAAGCCGTATTGCAAAACAGTTTCGGGTCGGCCAAAACAATAGGGTAAGGTTCCTTGCCTGATAGTATTCTTGAGCTATTTTTATCAATAACCTGACGCACTGAAACTTCATTATACAGTGGCAAATAGAAATAATTCTTTTTGAACATAACGTCTTGTTCTGGAGGTATCACTCCATTTTCTTTTAGTTTCGTCACCAATCTTTCAGCAATACCGCATTGCTCTATACCACTGATGTTTTTTACCCCAGTGATAGTATCGGAATAAATCTTCATCATGTTTTTTCGCCAATGCACATCGTTAGTCTGTTTTTTATTTATCGCAGATGACTGTGGTGCATATTTTATAACAGAAGGCCTTTGCAGCGTTGTTTTCATAGTTACCTCCAATAAGATACTTTCTAATTTATAGAGGTGAGAATAAGTAATATAATGCCTACGTCTATTATAAAACGCTCATTTCAGATTAAACATTTCATTAATTATTGATTGTCGACAATTATTAAAATATCCGATAATATTTATATCAATAATCTTTGACCGGTTGAAACTCATAATATCTATTTTTAGTAAAAATGGATGTTTTATTTTCACCTTAAAAAAAGAAAAACCGAAGGCCTGAGCATTCGGTTTCTACGGTGGCTACGCGATTAACGACTATGCGATTCACGCGTTCAAGAATAAAGATGATGCCCTTACTTGACCGGCAGCTTAATATCTTTAAACATGGCTTCAATATCTTCATTTGAACGTAAAGCAACCGCATTATCCACCACATCACGGGTCAGGTGCGGTGCAAAACGTAGAATAAAATCATACATGTAGCTGCGCAGGAAAGTACTGCGGCGGAAACCAATCTTGGTGGTGCTATAGGTAAAGATATCGCGGGCGTCTACCGTGACCAAATCAGGATCTTGAATCGGATCAACCGCCATGCTTGCGATAACCCCAACCCCTAAACCAAGGCGTACATAGGTTTTAATCACATCGGCATCGGTGGCGGTGAAGACGATTCGCGGCGTCAGTCCGGCGCGATTAAAAGCGGTATCCAGTTCGGAGCGCCCCGTGAAACCAAAGGTATAGGTCACAATAGGATAAGCTGCCAATTCTTCAATAGTGACGTGCGCTTTTCCTGCCAACGGATGATCCGGTTTGACCACCACCGCGCGATTCCAGTGGTAGCACGGCAGCATAATCAAATCGTCATACAGATGCAGAGCTTCGGTGGCAATCGCAAAATCGGCGCTGCCTTTGGATACTGCCTCGGCAATTTGGGTCGGCGAGCCTTGATGCATATGCAGTGACACCCGCGGATAGCGTTCAATAAAACCTTTAATCACATTGGGTAAAGCGTAACGAGCCTGAGTGTGAGTGGTCGCCACATACAGTGAGCCTTTATCAGGGTAAGTATGTTCACCGGCAACGGCTTTAATCGCATCAACCTTCGATAATACTTCGCGGGCAATACGGATAATTTCCAGACCAGCCGGCGTAACCTGCGTCAAATGTTTACCGCTACGGGCAAAAATCTGAATACCCAGTTCATCTTCCAACATTCTGACTTGCTTACTGATTCCCGGCTGGGAAGTGTACAAGCCTTCAGCGGTCGAGGAGACGTTGAGATTGTGGTTTACCACCTCAACGATGTAACGTAGCTGCTGCAATTTCATATCTATACCATCCTAGGTTGAACGCTGTGATCATCTCACAGTTTGGTATATCGGTGTCACCCTGGTAAGCCAAATAGTTATTAAGTAAAAAACCATTAACGCTATTATGCCAACAGTACTGGAAGCGACTTTATAATATCTTTTAACGATAAGAAAAGTTTTAATATAACCACTATAACATTTTGCTTAGCGCTGTATAGAACTTAACAATAAAAAAACAATGGCCAACAATCTTGCCATACTCATCATTATCAAAAAAAATAAGTCGATCATATTTCGAAAATAGTCGGATTGTTAAAACTATAAAGCACTACTCCTACTTAGCCCATAAAAAAACCAGCCACAAAGACTGGTTTTATTAACAGGCATAGCGCTGCAATCACAGCGCCACAAAAACTGCCTTATTTTTTGGCTTCAACCCACTTGCCGTCGATATAGAACGCCGTCCAACCCGTGGCCTTCCCTTCCTTCTCTGACGAAACATACTGCTGTTTGGTCTTACGACTGAAGCGAACCAGGGTTTTGTTACCTTCTTTATCCGTTACCGGCGCATCGGCCAGATAACGCAGTTTCTCCGGTAAACGGTCCTTAAAGCGTACTAATTCTTCCACTAACGGCGCGCGGGTTTCGCGAGATTTAGGGAAAGTGTTAGCCGCCAGGAATACGCCCGCCGCACCGTCACGTAATACAAAGTAAGCATCGGATTTTTCGCACGGTAATTCAGGAAGCGGCACCGGATCTTCTTTAGGTGGAGCCACTTCGCCGCTGCGTAAAATTTTACGTGTATTCTTGCACTCGTCGTTAGTACAGCCCATGTATTTGCCAAAACGCCCTAATTTCAGGTGCATTTCGGAGCCACATTTCTCGCACTCAACGATTGGGCCTTCATAACCCTTAATGCGGAATTCACCTTCTTCGATCTCATAACCTTCGCAAGCCGGGTTATTACCACACACGTGCAGTTTACGGTGAGTATCGATCAGATAGCTGTCCATAGCGGTGCCACAAATCTGGCAGCGACGACGGGCGCGCAAGGCGTTAGTTTCCGCATCATCCCCTTCGAGAACGTTCAGTATTTCCGTTTCCGGCACCAGGTTAATGGTGGTTTTACAACGTTCTTTCGGCGGTAAGGCATAGCCAGAACAACCGAGGAATACGCCGGTGCTCGCGGTTCGAATCCCCATTTGACGGCCACAGGTCGGGCAATCAATGCTGGTCATCACCATCTGATTCGGGCGCATCCCGCCGTCTTCAGGATCTTTTTCCGCGGTTTCCAGTTGTTCGCTAAATTCGGCAAAAAACTCGTCGAGTACCGCTTTCCACTCAGCCTGATCGTTGGCGACCTGATCCAGACCACTTTCCATACGGGCGGTGAAATCATAGTTCATCAGCTCGCGGAAGTTCTCTTCCAGACGGTCGGTGACGATTTCACCCATTTTTTCCGCATAGAATCGGCGGTTTTCCACTCGAACGTATCCACGATCCTGAATGGTAGAAATGATAGACGCGTAGGTAGAAGGACGGCCAATACCGCGTTTTTCCAGTTCTTTAACCAAAGAAGCTTCGCTGTAACGCGCTGGCGGTTTGGTAAAGTGCTGGCTAGGAATCAGTTTTTGCAGATCCAGTTCACTGCCGACCTCAATCACCGGTAAGGTGCGATCTTCATCGCCTTTACGCAGCGCCGGCATGACTTTGGTCCAACCGTCAAAGCGTAGGGTTCGCCCTTTGGCACGCAACTGATAATCACCCGCCTGCACCGTGAGCGTAGTGGAATCATATTTCGCCGGCGTCATCTGACAGGCGACAAATTGACGCCAAATCAGCTGATACAGTTTCTGCGCATCCGCTTCCATGTCTTTCAACTGCTCGGCCAACACGTTGACATCCGATGGACGGATAGCTTCATGAGCCTCTTGAGAGTTTTCTTTGCTGCTGTACTGATTAGCCGCTGACGGCAGGTATTTTTCGCCGAAATTCTCGCCGATATAGCCACGCACCATGGTCAGCGCGTCCTGACTCAAATTGGTTGAATCGGTACGCATATAGGTGATATGACCCGCTTCATACAGACGCTGCGCCATCATCATGGTTTTCTTCACGCCAAAGCTCAAACGGGTACTGGCCGCCTGCTGCAAGGTAGACGTAATGAAAGGCGCACCCGGTTTGCTACTGGTCGGTTTATCTTCACGATCCAGTACTTTATAACGCGCAGTTTCAAGCAGCTTGAGCGCCGCATGAGTTTGTTCGCGATTAACCGGTTTGAACGGTTTATTGTGCGCATGGGTGACTTCCATTTGAATTGGAATTTCACCTTTGGCCAACAGGTCAGCATGCAGCTCCCAGTATTCTTCAGGAACAAAGGCTTTAATATCCTTTTCGCGCTCAACCACCAAACGTACCGCTACGGATTGCACTCGCCCAGCGGATAAACCGCGAGCAATTTTCTTCCATAGCAGTGGAGAAACCATGTAGCCCACCACGCGATCCATAAAGCGGCGAGCCTGCTGAGCGTTAACCCGGTTGATATTCAACTCACCCGGTTGGTTAAACGCTTGCTGAATAGCATTTTTAGTAATTTCGTTAAAAACCACGCGACTAAAACGCTTATCGTCACCGCCAATCACCTCCCGCAAATGCCAGGCAATAGCCTCTCCTTCGCGGTCAAGGTCGGTTGCGAGATAGATGTGGTCGGCGTTTTCCGCTAAAGCTTTTAGCTCGGCAACCACTTTCTCTTTGCCGGGCAGGATTTCATACTGCGCTTTCCAACCGTGATACGGGTCAACGCCCATACGGTTTACCAACGCAACCTTTTCGTCCTTTTTAACTTTCTTTTTGGGTTTGTCTTCTGTCTTGGTTTTATCTTCGGTTGAGTTAGCGCTCTTCTTGCTGGCTGAACCACTGGTCGGCAAATCACGAATGTGACCGACACTGGACTTAACCACGTAGTCATTCCCTAAATACTTATTAATAGTTTTGGCTTTTGCCGGGGACTCAACTATTACGAGAGCTTTACCCATAATTACCTTTACCTAAATTATTGCTTCTAAAAGAAGGTTTTTATCTCGCCATACCGCGGCATTCTGCATCTCTTTTTTATATTGCGGTACTTTTGCAGGAGATCAACATGTTTTTTGATCGCCGCCTCAACCCGACGATCCTAAAATCCGTATCAAACGCCCTCAAGATTTTTGTCTACGCCCAGAGGCCAGGGCATTAATTCAGCCCATTTGCGTCAACAAAACCTTCCACCTAGTAGTATAAAATCCCACACTGTACCTGATAAAAACCGCTGCGCAACCTAATTAACTCGGAATCTTAATTTAGCTAATCCCTTAAGGTTAAACGTTTGTTCACTCGCATAAACCTTAGCCTGTTTGCGGATAAACGCTAACCCGCAGTAGAATAGCGACAGAAATGACCTTAGAGGGAGAAAGATAATGTACGGTGAAACAACCCCGATTCAACGTCAGGCATTACTGACTGAAGCTAACGAAATAATCCAACAACATGAGGATTATCTGCACGGCATGGTGGCAACTGAAGTAGAGCAAAAAGGGCCGGTATTAGTTTTTCGCGGCGAATTCTTCCTGGATAAGGACGGGTTACCGACGGCGAAAACTACCGCCGTATTTAACATGTTTAAGCATTTGGCTCACGTGTTGTCGTCCAAATATCACCTGGTTGATTAACCACCGCTTTGGGGCATCTCAATTTTGCCCTGCGTCATAAAACAACAGGGGGCATTAGCCCCCTGCTTTCTTCTATTTATTACCTGACATTATTCCTGACACTGATTGCCAGCAGTGAGCCACTCGACTTACAGCAGTGGTTTCTCACCGCGCTGCCACCAGCGTAATAACAGGCGGTCGACGCTTTCTGCCGCACTACCGGTAAAACGCTCCATCAGACGTTTACGACGAGAATAACGCACGCCAATCACTTCGTGATTTTCCATCTCGGCAATCAGTAAATCATCGCTGGTGCCAATGGCATCAACCAGACCTTTTTCCTTTGCCTGAATGCCGAACCAATGTTCTCCGGTTGCCACCGAATCAATATCCAGTGAAGGTCGTTGTTGATGCACAAACTGCTTAAACAACTCGTGAGTTTCGTTCAGGTCTTCCCGGAATTTCTCGCGGCCCTGTTCGGTGTTCTCACCAAATAATGTCAGAGTGCGTTTAAATTCGCCGGCGGTATGCAATTCCACATCAATATCATTCTTTTTCAATAAGCGATGGAAGTTAGGAATTTGCGCAACAACGCCGATCGAGCCAATAATGGCAAAAGGCGCGGAAATAATGCGATCCGCGACACAGGCCATCATGTAGCCACCGCTGGCGGCCACTTTATCGACCGCCACCGTCAAACGCACGCCTGCATGGCGCAAACGTTCCAACTGGGACGACGCCAAACCGTAACCGTGAACCACGCCGCCGGGGCTTTCTAACCGCAGCAATACTTCGTCTTGCGGCGTCGCCACCGCCAGCACGGCCGAAATTTCTTCACGCAAAGAGGTCACCTCATGCGCATCGATGCTGCCTTTGAAATCCAGCACATACAGGCAAGGTTTCACCGCGGCAATAGCACCGGCCTTGGCGCGTTCTTTTTTCAGTTTCAGATCGGCTTTTTGCTGTTTTTTAAACTCTTTGCTCCAGATTTTCCGCTCGGCGGATGACATACGCGCTAGACGCATTTCCCGCTGGGTTTCCCGATACTGTTCGCCGAGATCCACCAGATTCAATTCACCCTTTGCACCTTGCTTGCGTTGCCCAAGGCTTACCACCAGCAGAACCAGTGCCCCAATAGCCACAACAACAGTGATAACCTTGGCTAGAAACAGCCCATACAGTGAAATTAACTCCACACATTCCGCCTTTCTTAATCAGTGTTGAAAGAGAGTATTTGCATTCTAGCGAACACCTGACTCGCCGTCTTGCGCAAATGATGAATTGCATTAGTTTCTCTTAAATATAAGAATGAATGTTATTCAGTAGCGGAAAAATGAAACGAAATTACCTCTAAATTGTTACAGACAAAAACATCTTCAGGGTCTTTCCGATTGAAAATGCATTTTGTTTCAGGCATATAGGAGTAATGGCTTTTTCTGATGCTCGCCATTTTCGCGCAAGATAGTCAGTAGGTTGAGCTTAGGTTCGATCGAGTTCCCTTCCGTTATCCTGCTTTGTTAACTGCCTGCTATCGCGCAAACCTGCCGATAGTGAGAGGAGTTGTTATGCATTATCAACCTAAACATGACCTTTTGACGCACCGAATTATTCTGGTAACCGGTGCCGGAGACGGCATTGGCCGCGAGGCCGCGCTAACCTACGCTCGCTACGGTGCGCGTTTGATTTTGGTTGGCCGTACTGAAAGCAAATTGGAAAGTGTTAAGCAACAAATCGAGCAGTCCGGCGGTTTACCCGCCACGGTTCTGACGCTGGATTTACTGCATGCTACCTCCGCCGATTGCCATCAGCTCGCGCAGAAAATTGCTGAGGTTGTGCCTTATTTGGACGGCGTATTGCACAACGCCGGTTTGCTGGGCGAAGTGGTGCCAATGACCGAACAAGACGTGCAGATCTGGCAAGACGTGATGCAGGTGAACGTCAACGCGACCTTTATGCTTACTCAGGCTTTACTGCCCTTGTTGCTGAAAGCGGCTTCTCCTTCGCTCGTCTTTACCAGTTCTAGCGTTGGCCGTCAGGGGCGCGCCGGTTGGGGAGCCTATTCGGTTTCCAAATTCGCTACCGAAGGCATGATGCAGGTATTGGCCGAAGAGTATAAAACTACTAACTTACGGGTTAATTGCATCAATCCAGGCGGGACTCGCACCAAAATGCGCGCATCTGCCTTCCCGGAAGAGAACCCGAATAACCTGAAAACACCGGCTGAAATCATGCCGCTTTATCTCTATTTAATGGGCGATGATAGCCGCCGCAAAACCGGCATTAGCTTTGATGCTCAGCCGGGACGCAAAGCTGGCGCTGCCGAGTAATCTGACCGTCGAGTCGCTTTAAGGAAAGTATTCAACTATGTCTGACGATCGTCACCAACAGCGCCAACAGCGGCTGAAAGAAAAAGTCGATTCGCGCATCGCGGCGGCGCAGGAAACGCGCGGTATTTTGATTGTGATGACCGGCAATGGCAAAGGTAAAACCACCGCCGCATTCGGTACTGTCACCCGCGCCGTTGGCCACGGCCTGCGTGCGGGTGTTATTCAGTTTATTAAAGGCGAATGGCCGAATGGCGAACGCAATCTGCTAGAGCCTCACGGCGTCGAATTTCAGGTTATGGCCACCGGTTTTACCTGGGATACCCAGAATAAAGCCACTGATACCGCTGCCTGTCAGGAAGTTTGGCAACATGGATTACGGATGCTGGCAGACGCCTCGCTGGATTTGGTGGTGCTGGATGAACTGACCTATATGGTCAGCTACGGCTATTTAACGCCGGAAGAGGTTATTCAAGCTTTGAATCATCGCCCTGCTCATCAAACGGTCATCATCACCGGACGAGGCTGTCATCGCGATTTGCTGGAACTGGCGGATACCGTAAGCGAGTTACGTCCGGTTAAACATGCTTTTGACGCCGGAATTAAGGCCCAGCAAGGAATCGATTGGTAACACTACATTCATTTTATAAATATGATTCTGTATGAATATGATAATTGGAAAAGCAATGGGAATAATCAGGCAGTAATATTGAAGAGATGAATGAGGAAGAAAATTTGCCGCAGTACAGAGACTGCGGCAATAAGGTTAACCGCTATTTTGATCCGCGTTTAGCGGGCGCGCCGCGGCGACCTGAAACCGGAGTGCTCGCAGAAGGGGTATTACCCGCGTTCTGACGAGTTGAGCCTTTACGGGCTGAACCTTGACGACCGGCAGTCTGCTGACGACCTGCCACTTCAGTGTGACGTTTTACCGCCCGACGAATCTGGTTAGCTTTCACACGGCGACGATCTTTTTCCACCGGCAGCTTGCTAACGGTTTCAACATCCAATTCAACCAGCTCACGCAGGTAGTTGGTGGCTTTCAAATCCAGCTCGGTCCAACCGCCACGCGGTAAACCTTTAGGCAGATTGATATCACCGTAACGCACGCGAATCAGGCGGCTGACCTGTACGCCAACGGCTTCCCACAGACGGCGAACTTCGCGGTTACGCCCTTCGGTCAGAGTCACGTTGTACCACTGGTTCAAACCTTCCCCACCCTGGAAACTGATGGTGCGGAATGCGGCCGGGCCGTCTTCTAACTGTACGCCGCGGCTCAGTTGTTTGATTTTTTCATCATCAATCTGGCCAAAGACACGTACGGCATATTCACGTTCAACTTCGCGGCTTGGGTGCATCAGGCGGTTTGCCAGCTCGCCATCGGTGGTGAACAACAGTAAACCTGAGGTGTTAACGTCCAAACGACCTACGGCGACCCAACGGGAACCGCGCAGTTTAGGTAAACGATCGAACACCGTTGGACGGCCATCGGGATCGCTGCGGGTACACAGCTCGCCTTCCGGTTTGTAATAGGCTAAAACCCGGCATACCGCTTCTTCCGATTCAGTGATCGATAGAACGCGGCCATCCAGGCGAATTTTGGTGGACTGAGCCACTTCAACGCGATCGCCCAACTTTGCCACTTTGCCGTCAACGCTGACGCGGCCCTGTTGGATGATCCCTTCAATTTCACGGCGTGAACCATGACCGGCACGCGCCAGAACTTTCTGTAACTTCTCGCTCATTGAGCAACCTCTAATGTCGCCTTCACAGGCGTCGTGTTATATATTTTTATCAATCGCTTACCCCGAAATGAGTCTAACCAACTGATTGGAATACATTTTAGAACTAAGCATGTCGATAAATCCGCCCTATAGGCAGCCACACAAGCCAGTCCGTGGTCGGTTATTTTACACTAATTTTCTGCCCAATGATTCTAATAAATCTCACCGTTGCAGAGCACATTCGTCTCTGCCGGCATCAGCCACCACAGCAATGGGCAAAATAACGCCTTTTCTGCGTGAGCATTTGCTCAGGATAGAGGCGGAATGAGAAAAGTAGCGACGTTTGGTGGCCAGAAGACGGCCAGTTTAGGGAAAAAATATGAGACATTATCGGGTCTGGACAAACGCCAAACCCGATAAATATGACCGTTTCAGGAAAATTATCGGAAAGGTCGGGCGTCGCCAGCCCCTTCACGAATCACTTCCGGCGCAGATTCGGTCAGATCGACAACCGTGGTTGGCTGCTGGCCAAGGGATCCACCGTGAATCACCAAATCAACCTGTTTACCTAAATGATCGCGAATCTCTTCCGGATCGGATTCGGCAAAATCATTCCCCGGCAGCATAAGCGTCGTGGACATCAGCGGCTCACCCAATACGTCCAGCAGCGCCAACGCAATAGGGTTAGACGGCACGCGCAGCCCTATCGTTTTACGTTTGTCATTCATCAGGCGCCGAGGCACTTCCTTGGTCGCTTTTAAAATAAAGGTATAGTTACCCGGTGTATTGTTTTTGATCAAACGGAAAGCGGTGTTATCTACGTAGGCGTAGGTAGACAATTCCGAGAGATCGCGGCAAACCAGAGTGAAGTTATGGTTACCATCGAGCTGACGAATCCGACAAATACGCTCCATCGCCGCTTTTTCTTCCAGACGACAGCCCAGCGCGTAGCCAGAATCCGTTGGATAAACAATCACACCGCCTTTGCGTAACACGTCTACGCTCTGATTAATTAAACGCGGCTGTGGGTTATCCGGGTGAATATAAAAAAATTGACTCATAACTCTACCTCATCGTTCAACGTGTCTTCGGTATGGCTGGCTTCTACGGGCCAATCACGCCACACCGGTTCCACCCCAGCGGGCAGCCACAGTTTGCGGCCCAGCTCAATCCAGGAACAAGGCTGATGAAAATCAGACCCCTGGGATGCAAGTAAATGATAGTCACGCGCATACTGCGCCAACTGGGCTCGCTCGTGCGGTGCCTGCTGGCACTGAGCGACTTCCATTGCGTCTCCGCCTTGCTCGGCGAAATAAGCCAACAACCGTTTCAACCATTTGGTGGAAAGATCATAACGGCCAGGGTGCGCCATTACCGCCTGTCCGCCAGACTGATGAATGGCTTCAACCGCTTGTTCTATTGTACACCACTGCGCCGGGACATAACCGGTCTTGCCTTTCGCCAGAAATTTTTTAAATACCTGGCCGACGTTCGACGCGAATCCCAGTTCCACCAGATAACGAGCAAAATGGCCGCGCGTCACCTGCCCGCCGCTGGCCAGTCGGTTCGCCCCTGCCCAAGCATCAGGAATACGTGCTTTCTCCAGACGGGCGCTGATTTCCATCGCTCGCTGATGGCGATGATCTGACTGCTGTTGCAGCAAACCGCAAATCGCTGGATGGCTGATATCGATATTCAGCCCAACAATATGAATTTCATGATTTTCCCACAGCGTTGAGATTTCCACCCCGTTAATCAACCGTAGCGCTAACCCTTGCTCATCTATAGCCTGCGCCGCCTCGGCCAGTCCGGCGGTGGTGTCATGGTCGGTTATGGCCAATACCCCCACGCGCATTGATGCCGCACGCGCCACCAATTGCGAGGGCGTTAATAACCCATCGGAGGCAGTGGTATGGCTATGGAGGTCATACAGGGTAAAAGCGGTCGGTTCAATTGTGGTGTCAGTCAAAGCTAGGATCCGAATCAGTCTGGGCGGCCTATCATAACCGCTAACCCGCTGCAGATGTTAACCAATCTTGACAAAGGCGATGCGGGTGGATGAAAAAGCGCGTTAAAAAACAAGATTGAGGGGTTGACAGCAATCCCTAGAACTAGTTTACTAGTACACGAGTTCACTGGCAGAGCGAATAATTCGGTTGAGTAATAGCAAAGTACCATCGAAGAGTATTCTCGGTACAAAGCGGTCAGCCAGAACGGTAATAAGTTGAAGTAAAGTAGCGAAAAAAACGCTAGTTGAGGACAGCGGTAAGCTGATCCAGCCCCATAAACTGAATGCAATCATAAAGAGACTGATGATGAACAACTATATGACTTCTCTACTTCGTTGGTGGCATAGCTCCCTTTTTCGGGCGGTGTAATCACGCATATCAGTCATCAGACCATGCAGATTGCTTCAGCCCGCTCATTCGCGGGCTTTTTTATGGACAGAATCAGGGTTAAATCAATGCAAACAGTACGCCCCACATTAAAACTACTCACGGCTGAAGCCTGTTATAGGGACGACCCAACCGCCCTTTTCCACCAGCTGTGTGGCGCTCGCCCGGCAACGTTGCTGCTGGAATCCGCCGAGATAACCAGCAAGCAAAATCTGAAAAGCTTGCTGGTAGTTGATAGTGCGCTGCGCATCACCGCGTTAGGTCGTCAGGTCAGCATTCAGGCACTGAGTCGCAACGGCGCGGCGCTGCTGCCACTGCTGGATGCAGCATTGCCCGAGCAAGTAAAAATCGAAGAGCGTCCTATCGGCCGCGAGCTCACCTTCCCGCCGATCAACGATATGCAGGACGAAGATTCCCGCCTACAGGCGCTGTCAGTGTTTGACGCGTTGCGCCAGTTATTAACGCTGGTAGAAACACCGGCCGACGAACGCGAAGCCATGCTGTTAGGCGGTCTGTTTGCCTACGATTTGGTCGCCGGATTTGAAGACCTGCCGCCACTGCGTCAGGAGCAACGCTGCCCGGATTTTTGTTTCTATCTGGCAGAAACTTTGCTGGTACTGGATCACCAGAACCGCACCGCCCGTTTACAAGCCAGTCTGTTCACGCCAGATACAGAGGAACAATACCGTTTACAGCAACGCCTGAAGCAATTGGTGCAACAAATGCAGCAGGTTCCGCAGCCGATTCCAGCGGTGTCCGTGCCGGAAATGGCACTGAACTGCAATCAGTCCGACGAGGAATACTGTCAGGTAGTCAGCGGCTTGCAGCAGGCGATTCGCGCCGGAGAAATTTTCCAGGTGGTGCCTTCGCGCCGCTTCTCCCTGCCTTGTCCGTCGCCGCTGGCTGCCTATCAAACGCTAAAAGACAGCAATCCCAGCCCTTACATGTTCTTTATGCAGGACAACGAATTTACTCTGTTCGGCGCATCGCCAGAAAGCGCCTTGAAATACGACGCGGACAATCGCCAGATCGAAATTTACCCCATTGCTGGAACCCGCCCGCGCGGGCGTCGAGCCAACGGCGAGCTGGACCGAGATCTGGACAGCCGCATCGAGCTGGAAATGCGTACCGACCATAAAGAGCTGGCGGAGCATCTGATGCTGGTGGATTTGGCACGCAACGATTTGGCGCGAATTTGCGAGCCAGGCAGCCGTTACGTAGCGGATTTAACCAAAGTAGACCGCTATTCCTTCGTGATGCATCTGGTTTCCCGCGTTGTCGGCGCGCTACGACACGATTTGGACGTTCTCCATGCTTATCAGGCCTGTATGAATATGGGCACCTTAAGCGGCGCCCCCAAAGTTCGCGCCATGCAGCTTATTGCTCAAAGCGAAGGCACACGACGCGGCAGCTATGGCGGAGCAGTCGGTTACTTGACCGCGCACGGTGATTTGGATACCTGCATTGTTATTCGCTCGGCTTATGTCGAAGACGGCGTAGCGACGGTACAGGCCGGTGCAGGTGTCGTTCTGGATTCCATCCCGCAGGCCGAAGCCGATGAAACCCGTAACAAAGCGCGAGCGGTATTGCGCGCTATCGCGACCGCTCATCAGGCAAAGGAGATTTTCTAATGGCCGATATTTTACTGCTCGACAACATTGACTCCTTTACCTACAACCTGGTGGATCAGCTACGCGCCAGCGGTCATAAAGTGGTGATTTACCGCAACCAGATCGCCGCCGACACCATTACCGAGCGCTTGCAACAGATGTCTCAGCCGGTGCTGGTGCTGTCACCCGGCCCCGGTACGCCAGCGCAAGCAGGTTGTATGCCGGAATTATTGCAGCGCCTACGCGGTCAACTTCCCATTATCGGGATTTGTTTGGGACATCAGGCCATTGTGGAAGCCTACGGCGGCTACGTAGGTCAGGCGGGAGAAATCCTGCACGGTAAAGCCTCGACGATTGAGCACGATGAACAAGGTATGTTCGCCGGTATGCCGAATCCACTGCCGGTCGCCCGCTACCACTCGCTGGTCGGCAGCAATATTCCCGCCGAACTGACGGTTAACGCGCATTTTAACCAAATGGTAATGGCGGTTCGTCACGATGCTCACCGGGTTTGCGGCTACCAGTTCCATCCGGAATCCATTTTGACCACTCAGGGCGCTCGTTTACTCGAGCAAACTCTGGCCTGGGCTTTGGCGTAACTTTTCAGGAACTCATCATGCATAATTTATTTGAAAAACTGTTCCGCGCCGAGCCACTGACTCAGCAGGAAAGCCAGCAATTATTTACCGCCATCGTGCGAGGCGAGCTGGAGCCTAGCCAACTGGCGGCGACTTTAATCAGTATGAAAGTTCGGGGGGAAACGCCGGCAGAGATCGCCGGGGCAGCACAGGCGCTCTTGGCCGACGCGCAGCCATTCCCTCGCCCGGATTACGCCTTTGCCGATATCGTCGGCACCGGCGGCGACGGCACTAACAGCATTAATATCTCCACGGCCAGCGCCTTTGTGGCTGCTAGCTGCGGGATGAAAGTAGCCAAACACGGCAACCGCAGCGTGTCTAGCTGTTCTGGATCTTCAGATTTGCTGGCAGCCTTCGGCATTCGTTTGGATTTGACCGCCGAGCAATCTCGTCAGGCGCTGGATGAATTAGGGATTTGTTTCCTGTTCGCACCGCAGTATCACACCGGTTTTCGCCACGCGATGCCGGTACGCCAACAGCTGAAAACCCGCACCCTGTTTAACGTGCTGGGCCCGTTGATAAATCCGGCGCGCCCACCGCTGGCGTTAATCGGGGTATACAGCCCGGAATTGGTGTTGCCGATTGCCGAAACACTGCGAGTGCTGGGTTACCAACGTGCGGCAGTGGTTCACGGTGGAGGAATGGATGAAGTGGCTATCCACGCACCCACTCAGGTAGCGGAACTGAAAAACGGTAAGATCCAAACCTATCAACTGACGCCGAAAGACTTTGGTTTATCAACCTATCCGATGGCGTCCTTACAGGGCGGCTCACCGGAAGAAAATCGTGACATTCTGGCGAGGTTGTTACAAGGTAAAGGCGAACCTGCCCACGCGGCGGCGGTAGCGGCTAACGTGGCGCTGTTGCTGAAATTAAACGGGCAGGAGAATTTACGTCAAAACGCACATCAGGCTATGGAAATAATTCATAGCGGCAAAGCTTTTGAGCGAGTTATCGCACTGGCAGCGAGAGGATAGATCATGCAAGAAACGATACTTCACAAAATTGTTCGCGACAAAGAAATCTGGGTCGCCGCACGCAAGCTACATCAGCCGCTGTCCAGTTTCCAACATCTGGTGACGCCAAGTCAGCGCAGTTTCTATCAGGCATTGCAAGGGGATAACACCGTTTTTATCCTGGAATGCAAAAAAGCGTCCCCCTCCAAAGGGGTTATTCGCGAGAATTTCGATCCGGCGGAGATCGCCGGGGTTTACGCCAACTATGCTTCGGCCATTTCAGTGCTGACCGATGAAAAATATTTTCAAGGCAGCTTTGATTTTCTGCCTCTGGTCAGCGCTGCGGTCACTCAGCCGGTGCTGTGCAAAGATTTTATTATCGAAGAATATCAAATTCTTCTGGCGCGTTTTTATCAAGCCGATGCCGTATTGCTGATGCTATCGGTATTGGACGACCAACGCTATCGGGAGCTAGCCGCCGTCGCTCACAGCCTGAATATGGGCGTACTGACCGAAGCCAGTAATGAAGAAGAGCTGGAGCGAGCAATTAAACTGGGAGCCAAAGTGGTGGGTATCAACAACCGCGACCTGCGCGACCTGTCTATCGACCTGAATCGCACCAAACAGCTGTCTCCACGTCTGCCAGCCGGCGTCACGGTAATCAGCGAATCCGGTATCAATACCTATCAACAAGTGCGGGAACTGAGCCAATTTGCTAACGGTTTCCTGATCGGCAGCGCTTTGATGTCAGAACCAAACCTGAATGCCGCAGTGCGTCGGGTGTTGCTCGGGGAAAACAAGGTTTGCGGCCTTACTCGTCCGCAGGACGCTGCAGCCGCCTATAGCGCTGGCGCAGTGTACGGCGGATTGATTTTCGTCGGCAGTTCCCCTCGCTATATCGATATGGCACAGGCCCGCGCCGTCATCAGCGCCGCGCCGCTGAAATATGTCGGCGTATTCCGCGACGCCAAGCTGGAAACCGTGCAGCAAAGTGTCGAAGCGCTGGCATTAGCGGCGATTCAGTTACACGGTAACGAAGATCGGGACTATATTCAGAAACTGCGAGAATTGTTACCGGCAAGCTGCCAGATTTGGAAAGCGGTTAGCGTCGGTAATTCCCTGCCCGCCCGCGATATCCCCTCTGTGGATCGCTATGTGCTAGACAACGGCGCGGGCGGCAGCGGCCAACGTTTTGACTGGTCAGTTTTGAATCAACAGCCGTTGGATAACGTGCTGCTGGCAGGCGGCCTGAATGCCGAAAACTGCGCCATTGCCGCTACGCTTGGCTGTGCCGGGCTGGATTTTAACTCCGGCGTAGAAGTGGCTGGCGCAGCCGGAATCAAAGATCCGAACAAGATTGCCGCTGCGTTCCAGACCTTACGCGCTTATTAGAATAGCTTTGCTATGGGTGAACCCGATAAACCTACGAATAACGGACAGGATAATGACCAGACTTAACCCCTACTTTGGTGAATTCGGCGGTATGTATGTGCCGCAGATTCTGATGCCAGCATTGGTACAACTGGAAGAGGCTTTTGTCAGCGCCCAGTTGGATCCTGAGTTTCAGGCGCAATTCCATGATTTGTTAAAAAATTACGCCGGTCGCCCAACGGCCCTGACCCTGTGCCAGAATCTCACCGAAGGCACCAATACCAAGCTGTATTTGAAGCGCGAAGACCTGCTGCACGGCGGTGCGCATAAAACCAATCAGGTATTGGGGCAAGCCTTGCTGGCCAAACGCATGGGCAAAACTGAAATCATCGCCGAAACCGGTGCCGGTCAACACGGCGTAGCGTCGGCGCTGGCCTGCGCCCTGTTGGGCCTGAAATGCCGCATTTATATGGGCGCCAAAGATATTGAGCGTCAGTCACCGAACGTCTTCCGTATGCGCCTGATGGGTGCGGAAGTGATTCCAGTACACAGCGGCTCCTCTACTCTAAAAGACGCCTGCAACGAGGCGTTGCGCGATTGGTCTGGCAGCTACGAAAAGGCTCACTATATGCTGGGCACCGCCGCAGGCCCGCACCCTTACCCGACTATCGTCCGGGAATTCCAGCGCATGATTGGCGAAGAAACCAAAGCGCAGATTCTGGCGCGCGAAGGCCGTCTGCCCGACGCCGTTCTCGCCTGCATCGGCGGCGGTTCCAACGCCATCGGTATGTTTGCCGATTTTATCGATGAAGAAAACGTTGGTCTGATCGGCGTTGAACCCGCCGGTCACGGTATCGAAAGCGGTCAGCACGGCGCGCCGTTAAAACATGGTCGCGTTGGCATCTACTTCGGTATGAAATCACCGATGATGCAGACTTCCGAAGGTCAGATCGAAGAATCTTACTCTATCTCTGCCGGTCTGGACTTCCCTTCCGTCGGGCCTCAGCACGCTTATCTCAACAGCATTGGCCGCGCGGAATACGTTTCCGTCACTGACGATGAAGCGCTGGAAGCCTTTAAGGCTCTCTCTCGTAAAGAAGGGATTATCCCGGCGTTGGAATCCTCCCACGCATTGGCCTACGCCCTGAAAATGATTAACGCCGCGCCAGAGAAAAAACAGATTCTGGTCGTGAATCTCTCTGGCCGCGGTGATAAAGACATTTTCACCGTTCACGATATTTTGAAAGCACGGGGAGAAATTTGATGGAACGCTATCAGCAACTTTTCAAACAACTGGATGCACGTAAAGAAGGCGCATTCGTTCCCTTTGTGCAACTGGGCGATCCATCGCCAACCCAATCATTGGCGATCATTGATACATTGATTGCCGCCGGTGCCGATGCTCTTGAATTAGGCATTCCTTTTTCCGATCCTTTGGCCGATGGCCCAACGATTCAAAATGCGGCCCTGCGAGCCTTTGCCGCCGGAGTCACCCCAACCCAGTGTTTTGAAATGCTGGCGGAAATTCGCAAAAAACACCCGAATATTCCTATTGGCCTGCTGATGTATGCCAATCTGGTCTTCAACAAAGGCATAGATAACTTCTATCAACGCTGCGCAGAAGTCGGCGTGGATTCGGTATTAATCGCCGATGTGCCTTTTGAAGAGTCCGCCCCTTTCCGCGCCGCCGCTCTGCGCCACGGTATCGCGCCGATCTTCATCTGCCCGCCTAACGCCAGCGATGACCTGCTGCGGGAGATTTCTTCCCACGGCCGCGGCTACACTTACCTACTTTCCCGCGCGGGCGTCACCGGCGCAGAAAATCGGGCGCAGCAACCGCTCAATCATTTGGTGGATAAACTGCATGAATATCATGCGGCTCCGGCGCTGCAAGGATTCGGAATTTCCGATCCTGAACAGGTAAAAGCCTCGCTGGATGCCGGTGCCGCGGGTGCCATTTCCGGTTCGGCCATCGTGAAAATTATCGAAAACAATTTAGTGCAACCGGCAGAAATGCTGGCGCAGCTATCTCGATTTGTCAGTAAAATGAAGGCCGCCACTCGCCGTTAATACGGCATGCCCGATCCGTCAGATCGGGCATTATTTAGGTTTAATGAGTCTCTTTCCACACCAAATTGCCCGTACTAATTTGCTCAATCACTATTCATAATCAATACTTAACTGCACATGCGAACGATCAATTGCCCTATTCCGAATCACTTCGGCGTCGCTGATGGTACTGAATGTGTCGTTATTTTTGGTTCAACATTATTTTCTTCTCAACACAATGACCGCTTTAACACGATTAAAGTTTCAGCTATTAACTTTGTAGTGAACGTTCTTTTAACATTGGCAGGACATGGAGAGTAACTTATGAAGCTATTTAAAACCCTTTCAGCCTTATGTATTGCCGCCGTAATGGCGTTAGCCGTATCCGCCTGTGCTCCGACGGCCAAAACCGAAGGCACCGGGGGTTATGTCGATGACACAGTGATTACCACGAAAGTAAAAACCGCGTTACTGGGTGAGAAGAACCTAAAATCGACTGAAATTAGCGTTGAGACCTTTAAAGGCCGGGTACAGTTGAGCGGTTTTGTCAGCTCCAGCCAGCAAGCTGATCGCGCCGTACAGATTACCCGCACCGTACCCGGTGTCAAATCTGTAGCAAACGATATGAGAATTCGATAATTAATACGCGTCTTAGTCAATCATTATAAGTCATATAAGAAAAAGGAGGCGCTCAATGCGCCTCCTCTGTTTTGTGCCATATCGCTCAGATAAATTAGAAGCGGTAACCCGCGCCAAACATGAATACCCAAGGATCCAGACGGGTATTGATAGTGTGCTCTTGCCCCGCCGCTTTGAATTTCACGTCAGTTTCAATATTCATCCACCAAACGGACATGTTCAGCATCCAGTTTTCGCTGACCATATAATCCAAACCTGCCTGCCCGGCGATACCCCAGGAATCTTTCACGCTCAAATCCGTCAGGCCTGCTTCGCTGCCGGTATTATTGAATTTTTGATCAAAGAAAGTGGTGTAGTTCAGACCTACGCCTAAATAAGGACGCAGTTTGTCCTGTTTGTCGCCAAAGTAATATTGCGCCATCAAGGTTGGCGGCAATTGTTTGACTTCAGCGATATTGCCCATCGCGCCCAAACCAATTTTATGGCGGAAAGGCGTCGCAGCCAGTAATTCCACCCCGATGTTGTCCGTAACCAGATAACTGAAAGTCAGGCCCAGTTGGGTATTGTTGTCAGCGCTGAAAGAACCTTGTCCCAATACGTCATCTGAACCGGCATTTGGTCGTACCGTTGCCGTACCCGCACGGAATATGTAATCACCTTCCTGATGAGCCGATGCCAAAGACGGAGCCAGAGTTGCCGCAGCCAGTAATAACAAACATACCTTTTTCATTATCCATTCCATTTGTATGGTTTATAGTGAGGCAGAATATACCTATAAATGCGTAGTTATGATCCAATCCGGATCACAACTTTTAACGTCGTTTTAAAAAATAACATTTTGCGTAAGGTTATTTAATTCCTTAAAAACGTTGGAATTGATCTGAATCAAGAAAGGGGTGAATGGTTCATTTATTGCTGTTGGTTAAATAACCATTGATTCCTCAGGGGGAGGTAGGTAATGCTGTCAGGCGTTATCAGTTGTGTGAATTCGTGATCGGTTGGCTGTCCTATATTTTTTATTTATACAGGAGCGAATGAGTTCAAGATGAGCGCTGTTATCAACCCTTGCATTAGCTGTGGCGCGTGCTGCGCCTATTTTCGTGTTTCCTTCTATTGGTCCGAAGCGGGCAGCGAACAAGGCTCAGTGCCCAATGACCTGACTGAGCAAATCACCCCTTTTATTAGCTGCATGAGCGGTACTAACTGCAAATCGCCGCGCTGCGTCGCCCTAGAGGGTGACATCGGCCAACAGGTCGCCTGTAGCATTTATCCGGATCGACCCACTCCCTGCCATGAATTTTCCTATTCTGGTGAAAATAACCAACGCAATGAATCCTGCGATCGAGCCAGAGCCTATTACGGCTTACCGCCGTTACCTGTTGAAGAATTTGAGCAATTGGCCGCCGAGGAAATAGGTAGCCTGTTGATCACAGGGTCACAGAACGCGCATAACAGGGTATAATCCTTCCCTGAAAGTTATTTTTATCGATTATCCCAAGGAGCCTTCATGCCTATCACGGCGAACACTCTGTACCGTGACAGTTTTAATTTCTTTCGCAATCAGCTCGCCGCCATTCTGTTATTGGCGTTATTGACTGCGTTTATTACCGTCATGCTGAATCAGGCGTTTATTCCTGATGCAGACCAATTGTTGATTTTGAATGCTGGTGATACGGATATCGCTTCTTCAAGCACCATGGGAATTCGCGAAATGGTGTCGCAAATGACGCCAGAACAGCAAATGGTGTTGCTCAAAGTCTCTGCGGTGGCGACCTTCTCCGCACTGATCGGTAATCTACTGCTGGTTGGTGGAATGCTGACGCTAATTTCTGCCGTCTCACAGGGCAGCCGAATCAGCGCATTGCAGGCGGTGGGGCTTTCCTTGCCGATTCTGCCGCGTCTGCTGTTATTGTTGTTTATCTGTACCCTACTGATTCAACTGGGTTTGGCGCTGTTTATTGTGCCGGGCGTGGTGATTGCGGTCGCGGTATGTCTGGCTCCGGTGATGGTCGCCAACGAAAGAATCGGCGTATTTGCGGCAATGAAAGCCAGTGCCAAACTGGCCTTTGCTAACGTGCGTTTGGTGATTCCGGCGTTAATGTTGTGGCTGGCAGCCAAGCTGATTTTGCTGTATCTGGCCGGCCACCTTGCCGCGCTGCCACCTGCCATTGCCACCGTGGTACTGAGCACCCTGAGCAATCTGGTCTCGGCACTGCTGCTGGTTTATCTGTTCCGCTTATATATGTTGTTGCGTAAAGCATAACGTCATCATATAGAAACCTAAAAGGGCCGCTCAGGCCCTTTTTTACTGCCAATGTTATGACCAACAAAAGAAACCGCCAAGTCGAGGCGGAAGAAACATGGTGGTCAGCCCTCGACCGCGTCACTTTGTGCTCGGCAACTAATTTAGGACGATCCTTCCAGTTGCTCCGCTTCGGCTCGTTCCTCAACCCGTTTTTTACTTTGAATCAGCTTGAGTGCCAGATACAAATCCGGTACTAAAATCAGATCGTTATCCTGACTTTTTAAGCGATTCAGGCGGAACCAACGCGTTAACTCAGTGCGACGCCCCGCCAATACCAATTTGACATTGCGCTGTTTTAAGTCTCGTTTTAGCTCATCAATAGCCGCCAGCACGCTGATATCGGCGTAGGTGAAACTGGCAACCGCGTCGATCACCACCCAGTCTGCCTGATGTGGCGTTGAGTCCACCAAGTTAAGGATGCGGCGCTTAAAGTAAGCTACGTTGAAATAGGTTAACGGCGAGTTGAAACGGTAAATCATCACCCCCGGCACCGCTTTAATACCGTTATTGTTACCCATCGAGTGAATCATGCCTTCTGAATTCACCCCCAACAGTTGCTCCGTCGGGCGGAAAACGGTACGTAAAAACTGCAGTAACCCCAGTAATACCGCCAACCCAATCCCGCCGATGACGCCCACCAGCACTACGCTGCCAAAGGTAAAAATCGCCAGACTGAACGCCTGCGTATTTCTTTTTCGCAGTTGCCAGATGCCTTTGAAACTCAGTAGTGACCAAGCCGCGTAGATCAACACCACGCCCAGCGCAGCTACTGGGATAAACTGCAACGGCGCGGTGAGGA
This sequence comes from Yersinia sp. IP36721, assembly GCF_003634395.1. Lineage (NCBI taxonomy): Bacteria > Pseudomonadati > Pseudomonadota > Gammaproteobacteria > Enterobacterales > Yersiniaceae > Yersinia > Yersinia sp. IP36721. Next base: position 77,126 of record NZ_QCZL01000002.1, on the reverse strand, counting down.
AAAATAGCACCAACGCAATAGCTAGCGCGGCAATAATCGACACCAATTGGCTCTTACCGTGGTTGGCATCGTTAACTGCGGTACGGGTGCTGGCTCCGCTGATGGCAAAGCCCTGCGACAGCGCCGAAACGATGTTAGTCACGCCCAAAGCGCGTAGTTCAACATCTGCATCGACCTCGTAACCGTTTTTGGTAGCAAAGCTGCGCGCCGTCAGCATCATACTCACAAAGCTGACTACCGCGAGGTTAAGCGCCGGAATCACCATATCGCGCAGCAAGCCCGGCTTGAATTCCGGCCAGCTAACTATCGGCAAACCGCCGTTAAATCCGCCCACCGCTTCCACGCCAAACTGCTGTAAGCCGCCGGCCCAGGTAACAAAAGTCGCGATTACGATAGCCAGCAGCGGCGCAGGCCAGTTGGGGCGCGCCCATTTCACGCCGAATAGAATGGCGAAAGTCAGGATAGAAATCGCCAGCGTAGGTAAATGACTGTTGAGAATATTGTGCGGCAGCGCCAGCACCCGCTCTATCAGCTGTGGCGGCCGGGTCATAAAACCAAACACTTTGCCCAACTGATCGACAATAATGGTAATTGCCACGCCGTTTAACAAACCGGTCAGAATCGGTCGCGACAGCAAATCCGCCAGCGCGCCCAGCTTGAACCGGCTAGCCACCAGACACCAGCTCCCCATCATCAGCGTCATCATTATGGTTAACTGCCAATGAACCTCTTTGTTTCCCGCCGCCAACGGCGCTACGACTGCCGCGATCACCGCACAGGTTGCCGCATCCGGCCCGACAATTAACTGCCTGGAAGAGCCGAAAAAGGCGTAGGCAATCATCGGTAAGATACAGGAATATAGCCCCACCGCCGCGCTCACGCCGGTTAACTCGGCATAAGCGATGGCAATAGGCAACGCCACCGCAGCCACCGACAAACCCGCACGAATATCCGGTTTTAGCCATTCGCGCTGGTAGGCCATTAACAGGGTTAATCCCGGCATCCAATAACGGAGCGATTTCCTCAGCATCTGTTCTTCTCTACCTCTAAACCAATAGTCTCAGTCCATCATGCTGAGTTCTACGACAACTGGCAACTACCAGATAAGTTAATCGTAAGTTTCTGCAAATAACGCTGGCAGCCCGCGCATTCCGGCTGATAATTAGGGATAATAACGGTTTGCCCACTGTACCCTCACATCGCTGAATCCGGTATAGTCACTTGATGTACAGAAAATGGATTGATTAATGAAGCAACTTTTAGATTTCCTACCGCTGGTCGTCTTCTTTATTTTTTATAAGATGTACGACATTTTCGTCGCCTCGGGCGCACTCATCGTCGCAACGCTGTTGGCTTTGGCTATAAGTTGGGTGATGTACCGCAAGGTCGAGAAAATGACCTTGGTCACCGCCGCCATGGTTGTGGTATTTGGTTCACTGACTTTGGCCTTCCATAGCGATCAGTTTATTAAATGGAAAGTCACGGTAATTTACGTTCTGTTCGCCGGTGCCTTGCTGATCAGCCAGTTAATCCTGAAGAAACCCTTGATTCAGCGCATGCTGGGCAAAGAGTTAACCCTGCCTGATAGCGTATGGTCGCGACTCAATCTGGCCTGGGCGATGTTTTTCCTGGTCTGCGGTCTGGCTAATATCTATGTCGCTTTCTGGTTGCCGCAGGATATCTGGGTAAACTTCAAAGTATTCGGTTTAACCGCATTAACGCTGGTCTTTACCCTGATAAGCGGCGTGTATATTTATCGCCATATGCCAACAGAACAAAAAAAATCCTAAGATTGATTTGATGCTCGCCCGCCGTTCTGGGCGAGCCATTATTGTATGAATTTACTTTTTATAAGAAGACAGAGATGACTCAGCAACTTTTACCCAACGGGGAATTGGTACTTCGTACCTTGGCAATGCCAGCCGACACCAACGCGAACGGCGACATTTTTGGCGGCTGGCTGATGTCGCAAATGGATATTGGTGGCGCTATTCAGGCAAAGGAAATAGCTCACGGTCGAGTGGTGACGGTACGAGTGGACGGCATGACCTTCCTCAAGCCGGTGGCCGTAGGCGACGTAGTTTGCTGCTACGCTCGTTGCATTAAAACTGGCCGCAGTTCCATCGTAGTGAATGTCGAAGTGTGGGTTAAGAAAGTTTCATCAGAACCTATTGGTCAGCGTTATCGCGCTACCGAAGCGGTATTTACTTACGTGGCGGTCGATGATGAAGGCAAATCTCGCCCACTGCCCGCGGGAAAGATTAATTTTGAAGTTGGCTCCGGGCAGTAATCATTTCCCGCTGCTTTTTAGCTTCAGTTTCTACCCTTAAAAAGGGTCGCCAAAGCGATCCTTTTTAAGGCGACATAGATACTGACATAGACACTGCAAAAACGTATAACCGGACGAACTTATGGGAAATAACCCAATCAGTTCATTTCCATATCACCGCCAATCTTGAACACAATGGTGGTAACATAATTTTTTGCCGCTACGGCCTCAAATCGCCATTTTCTCATCACCTGTTTAACTTCCCGTTCAAAAGTATTACGCGGTGTGGCTTCTAATATACGCACGTTGGTCACGCGGCCATTTTCATCAATGTCATATTGCACTTTAACCGAACCTTCCACGCCTAACGCCAGTGCGCGCGCCGGATAAGTTGGTTTTGCCTTACTCAGCGCTTTAGGACCAGCAGTGTTAGACGAGCCAGGCACCGAGGCTGGCGGTGCAGATTTCACCGGCGCCGCTTGGGTCACCGCGGTCGGTTCATCGGATTTAAACAGCGATTCCGTTGGCGGCTGCTCGATTTTCTTCACGTCCGGTTTTTTCACTTCTTTCTTCACCGGTTTAGGCTTGGGTTTCGGCTTAACCACTTCCTTTTTCACTGGCTCAGGTTTAGGCAAAGGAACCGGTACCGGTTCTGGCAAAACTTCAGGTTCTGGCGGGGTTTCCTCAACTACGGGCTCCGGCTGACTTTCCGGTTCGGCAGCCGCAGGCTGCGGAGCAGCAAATGTGGCGATATTAACCATCGTCACTGCAATCGGCGCATCTTCAATTTCAGGTTGTTTATTTATTTCCTCGACGGAGACATAAAGCAATGCAGCAATAACGCTGCCGTGCAACCCGAGAGAAAATGCTACTGGCCATGTAAGCCGACGAACCGGTAAAAGTTTTTTTAGCTGCATAGTGATTCAATATCCTCTGATGCCGCCAAGTTTAAATGCAAATAGCAATCATATTCAATAAGCAATGGCAAACAATTGCTTCAATCGGCACTAAATGATGTTTTTAGCTGCGATCTCAGAATGATAAAACTTTCTGTTGACAGTTAATTATCATTTTATTTCAGCACTGATAACCTGCCATTATCGGTTTAGTAAAAACAAATAACCAAAATTATGTTCGCGGGTTGAATTTAATCACTGAACATGGTCAGATGAATATTCGATTATTACTCATTTATCGGTCTGATTTTTAAGGTGATACGATGCTTTATTTAATTTTCTCAACCGATGTACCCGATTCTCTGGCACAGCGTTTGTCCGTTCGCCCTGCCCATTTAGCGCGTTTGCAAACCCTACGGGATCAGGGGCGGTTATTAACCGCAGGCCCTCATCCTGCTATCGACAGCCATGACCCAGGCGCCGCGGGTTTCAGCGGTTCAACGGTTATTGCGGAATTTGAAAGTCTGGCCGAAGCTCAAGCTTGGGCAGAACAAGATCCCTATGTGGCGGCCGGCGTTTATCAATCGGTGATTGTAAAACCTTTTAAACAAGTATTCTGATGAGTATTTGAATTTACCGGCGGATTAAATCGACAGATTAACTGTGTGGCCTATTGACTGCAGCTGCTTTAAAAAGTCATTTCTTTCGCCCATATAATATATGTGGGAAATTAACTGTTTTAGTCTTACTCTCCGTGAATTCATTAGACCAATTTAATTAACTTTTTCTTACTTAAATAAAGCGCGCAATAAAATCCTAATTAAATATTATTCATGTATTGCTGATTAACCGTACGAAGAATAGAGCATTGTAGCCCGTTTACGTGAGTCCTGGCGTTATACCCCTCATACTAATCCGGGTCTCATCGATAACCGCTGTTCTGATAAGACCCTAGAATAAAACTATTTCTTCACAATCAAGGCTTGTTGAATGGCATCGGCCAGTGGCGCTAGCCACTCGACAGCGTGCTTCATATCGTCATTAACGCGCGAATAAGCAGCCCCTTCGCTGGCACCAACCGATTGTTTAATAATTTCTAAGGCAGCCTGTACCGCCAATAGCCGTTGTTTTTGCTGATCGCTTGGGAGATTCCCAGAGCCAAAGTAATTATCTAACATTCGAGCCTCCTTTATTATTGCACCGACACAGTTGGTAAGGATCTAGCGAACACGGCCTGCATATCTTTCCCCTAATCCTGACGGGCAGAATTAGCCAGCCACTCACGTTTGAGCTGCGCATAAATAAGTTCATCGCCCCATACGCCGTTAAAACAGTCGTTTTGTATCAGATGCGCTTCTTTGCGCATTCCCAAACGCTCGACCACATTTATCGAGCCGATATTCAATGCATCCAACCGAGCAAAAATACGATGGCATCCATGTTGGGTAAAGCCGATATTCAACATGGCCTGAACCGCTTCAGTGGCAAAGCCCTGCCCGCTAAACTTTGGATTAAATATATAACCAACCTCAGCCTGAGCTGCCGGTTTATTAGACAGTTTAAACAATACTTCGCCAATATGCTCGCCGGTGTCCACACGTTCAACGGCCAAGGTTAAGGTATCTCCCTGTTCCTGAAAACGGCATTCAGTGGCCTGCAGTAAATTTGCCCGAAGAGTGGCATCATCCGCCGGAGCGCAATAGAGATAACGATAAACCGACGCCAGTGAGTGATAGGCCTGATAAGAAGGGAAATCATCTGGAGTAAAGCGTCGTAGCAGAAGTCTTAAGGTTTTAATCGGTAATTGCATTGATATCCTTGGATGTTGTTTCCACTCAAACCGGCGTTATTGGCAGCTGCCCACAATGTCTGCCAATAACAGTGTTTTTGTGAAAACAAAATGTCAGCGATTATTTAAGGTTCGCGTAGGTTTTTTCCCAATGTTCCTCGCACGCATCGACGGCCTGTTCAAGATCGTGAGGCGCAGCCTTCAAAATGCGATGATCTTTCCGTACCCACAAACTATAACTGTGTTTCCCCTGAGTCATAGTCTGTTCAGCATAAATAGTGGTTTGGAACACAGTTTCAGCCCGATCGCTGTAAATCTCATACTTGTAAAGCGCGTCACTCTTTTGCAAATTTCCAAAGAAAACCGTTTTAGCCAAAATATATCGAGACATAGAAAATACACTCTCTGCTGAAATGGAAGAGCCAGTCTCCACCGATTTGATAATTACATCTGTGATGATCACGGCATAACCGCAGTAACGGCTTTGAAATAACTCAATTTTTAAAGTTGCGTCGAGGGTTTATCCGGATCCGGCTTCAGATCAATAGTCGTATCTTCACTAATTTTTATTATTATCGTTCCACGCATGAAAACGAGATTTCGGTCAATCGTTCTAGTACCGGTTCTGTTTTATTTAATTAACACCTGATTTTAAACTGGACTTATCTGTAGAACCCTTTACACGGTTTGGGTCTAAGACTATAAGCGGTTGATTCATCTTTGATCGCCCTCAATAGAACAGGTGAAAACATATAACAATAGCTAGGATAACGTTATTTTTGGCTACGCATTGAAGACGATTGCCAGCAGATTAGGCTAAAAGTTAATTGTCTGATTTATTGTCCGTGGCACAAGAAAAGAGTAGCAATATTTATTTTTAGGCTGATATGGACATTGACATTTCATTAAACCTTCAGATTAATCTTGCACAAAGGAATAGTGAATTCTGAAATATTTCAGATAGCATTCATTGATATAAAACCGCAATTGAATCCGTCATCATTGGATATTAAATCCATAAAAAACAGTATGATACAGGAAATAATTCGAGAATTAATAAAGAAAGAACACTTGAATAAATGGCTAAATATTACGCCGAAAGGTCGGCCGCTTTATGCTATCGCTCAGTAACACCCCTGAAACTGACCTCTAGTCACAAAGCGACCATGTATATATATTAACGCGACTTTGCTCAGAAGTGAAATCCGTTCAAGAAATATCGGAAAAATATTGTTATACCCACTTCATCTGGTTAAATTCCGCGCAAAAAAATGAAGCCAAAATACTCAGAGTCTATTTGTAAGATATATTAAAACAAGATAAAAACAGCCCCACAAAGGGACCGTTCTTATTATTCTCGTCATTTACTGCCACTCATAAGCCACGCTAAACAACAACGCCCGGCGATGCTGATTTACGTGAATCTGGCGCACGCTATATATATGACGATAACGACGAGACTGCCCTTCCAACCAGCGATTACGCCGACGTTGATTTTGCCGAAGCATCCGCCAACGGCCAACTTCATTTTTACTACGTCTCATGAAACTATTCTTCCAAAGCTGAGAACCGGCTCATTATAGACCTTTCGGCTCAGCCGCCAAGTACTTGTCCGCAGGAAATAGGAATTCGTAGTTATCTTATTCCATCGCAGGTTTATTCACGCTTGACGAGAAACCCGCTAAGATTATAAGAACACAAATGGACGCAAGTCCTTTTAACTGAAAGAATTTATAGTTGAATATATCGAGTTAATGGTTTCCCCTTTTCATTACTGTGCGTACACTCAGTGATGAACGTTTGCGAACAGGACTTCTCGCTTTTATGACAACATTTTATACCGTAATCAGTTGGCTCTCCTTCTTCGGCTACTGGCTGCTTATTGCCGGGGTTACGCTACGTATCCTGATGAAGCGACGCGCAGTACCTTCCTCCATGGCCTGGTTGCTTATCATCTATATTCTGCCGTTGGTCGGGATTATCGCCTACCTATCGTTTGGGGAGCTGCATCTCGGTAAACGACGAGCCGAACGCGCCAAGGCCATGTGGCCTTCCACCGCTCATTGGCTAAGTGAATTAAAAGAATGCCAGCATATCTTTGCCACCGAAAACAGCGAGGTAGCCGCGCCGCTATTCCAACTTTGCGAACGTCGTCAAGGCATTAGCGGCGTTAAAGGCAACCAACTTCAGTTGTTGACCACCACCGATGACACGCTGAAAGCGCTGATCCGCGATATCGATCTGGCTCAACATAATATTGAAATGGTTTTCTATATCTGGCAACCCGGCGGACTGGTGGATCAGGTGGCTGAATCCTTAATGGCCGCCGCTCGTCGGGGCGTGCATTGCCGCGTTATGCTGGATTCTGCCGGAAGCGTGACCTTCTTCCGCAGCCCTTATCCCGCTATGATGCGCAACGCCGGAATTGAAGTGGTTGAAGCACTGAAAGTGAATTTGTTCCGCGTATTCTTGCGCCGAATGGATTTACGTCAACATCGTAAGGTGGTGCTGATTGATAACTTTGTCGCTTATACCGGCAGTATGAATATGGTTGATCCGCGTTTCTTTAAACAGGATGCAGGTGTGGGTCAATGGATCGATATGATGGCGCGAATGGAAGGCCCGGTAGCAACAACTATGGGCATAGTTTATGCCTGTGATTGGGAAATCGAAACCGGAAAACGTATTTTGCCCCCGCCGCCCGATGCCAATATCATGCCGTTTGAACAGGAGTCCGGCCATACCATTCAGGTTATTGCTTCCGGACCTGGATTCCCGGAAGAAATGATTCATCAGGCGCTACTGACCGCGGTTTATGCCGCCCGTGAACAATTGGTGATGACCACCCCCTACTTCGTGCCAAGCGACGATTTGCTCCACGCTATTTGCACCGCGGCGCAGCGCGGCGTAGACGTCAGTGTTATCGTTCCGAAAGACAACGATTCCATGATGGTCCGCTGGGCCAGCCGCGCATTCTTCGCCGAATTGCTGGAGGCTGGCGTTAAAATTCATCAGTTTGAAGGCGGTTTGCTACACAGCAAGAGCGTTTTGGTCGATGGACAGCTAAGTCTGGTCGGTACGGTCAATCTGGATATGCGCAGCCTGTGGCTTAATTTTGAGATCACGTTGGTGATCGATGATGCCGGTTTCGGTAATGATTTGTCTCAGGTTCAGGACGATTATATCGCTCGCTCAACGTTGTTGGACGGTGAAGTTTGGGCCAAACGGCCACTCTGGCATCGGGTGATGGAGCGTCTGTTCTATTTCTTCAGTCCATTCCTGTAATAATGTTGCTTAGTAATGATTATCGTATTGTAGAAATTCTTAGTTATTGGCAATAAGCGCTATAAAGTGTGTAAAAGGCGCAAAGAGAATGTTTTAATGTGGGCAATATTGCGATGACTAATGGGAACCTGCACATGGACCAGACGATTATGGACCTCAACAACCGCCTGAGCGAAGACGAAACGCTGGAACAGGCTTACGATATTTTTCTTGAGCTGGCAGGCGACAATCTGGATCCGGCAGATATTCTGCTATTCAATTTGCAGTTTGAGGAACGCGGTGCGGCTGAGCTTTTCGATCCCGCCGAAGACTGGAGTGAGCACGTCGATTTTGACCTGAATCCAGATTTCTTCGCGGAAGTGGTCATCGGTCTGGCCGAGAGCGAAGGCGAACCGGTTAATGACGTCTTTGCCCGCGTTCTGTTGTGCCGAGAAAAAGACCATAAACTCTGCCATATTCTGTGGAAAGAGTAAGTCAGGCACTCATTTAGTCTCAGGCTAATGAACTACCTTACCTATAGAAAAGCCCTGTTAGCAATTGAACTAACAGGGCTTTTTTTTTCTCAATGATATTCCGCCGGAATGATTACAGTGGATCAACTTTCAGGCAGGAAACCGCATGACGGAAGCTGCCTTCCAGCAACGGCCGAGTTTTAGCACATTCCGGCCCGGCAATCGGGCAGCGGGTACGGAACACACAGCCGGAAGGCGGGTTGATCGGCGAAGGAAGCTCCCCTTCCAATAGTTGGATCACTTTGTCCCGTTCTTTATCCGGATCGGGAATAGGTACTGCCGACATTAGCGCTTTAGTATAGGGATGCTGCGGATTGTGGTACACCTCATCGTAGGTACCCAGTTCAACCGCGTGGCCGAGATACATCACCAATACGCGATCGGAAATGTGTTTTACCACCGCCAAATCGTGAGCAATAAAGATCAACGACAGCCCCATCTCACGCTGTAACTGCTGCAACAGGTTAACCACCTGCGCCTGAATCGATACGTCCAGAGCCGATACCGGTTCGTCACAAATAACCAGTTTCGGCTCCAGAATCAGCGCCCTGGCAATACCGATGCGTTGACACTGACCGCCAGAGAACTCATGCGGATAACGGTTGATTAGGTTAGGTAACAGGCCCACTTTCAACATCATGGCCTTCACTTTATCCCGCACTTCCTGACGTGGCATTTTAGGGTAATAGGTGCGTAAAGGTTCGGCAATAATTTCGCCGATAGTCATTCGCGGATTCAATGACGCTAGCGGGTCTTGGAAAATCATCTGAATATCGCTGCGCGTAGTACGCCACTCGGCGTCGCTCATATTCAGCAAATCTTTCCCTAACCAGGCAACGCTGCCACCGGTCGCTTTAACCAAACCGATAATGGCGCGAGCGAAGGTCGATTTACCGCAGCCGGATTCGCCCACTACACCAAGGGTTTCCCCTTCGTATAAACGCAGCGTCACGCCGTCCACCGCTTTCAGGGTTTTCGACGGTTGCCAGAACCACTGTTTGCCATCCTGAATGTCGAAGTGCACTTTCAGATCGGCGACCTCGAGCAAAACGCGCTTATCTGTCACTGTATTCATACCAATTCCCCCACTGGCTTAAAGCAAGCGCGTAAGCGCCCTTCACCAAAATGCTCCAATTCCGGTGCGGTTGAGCAACGGTCCATGGCGTACTGACAGCGAGGCTGGAACGGGCAGCCTTTCGGTAAACGCAGCAGGTTCGGCGGATTGCCGGGGATGGTCATCAGCGATTCGCCTTCAGCGTCCAGACGTGGAACCGCATTCAGTAAACCAATGGAATATGGGTGACTTGGATGATAAAACACGTCGCGGGCTTTGCCGTATTCCATGGTTCGGCCAGCATACATCACCAATACTTTATTACAGATACCGGCCACTACGCCCAAATCATGGGTAATCATGATAATCGCGGTATTGAATTCGTTTTTCAGCTCATTCAGCAGCGTCATAATCTGCGCCTGTACGGTAACGTCCAGAGCAGTAGTCGGCTCATCAGCAATCAATAACTTAGGACGGCACAGCAACGCCATAGCAATCATGACTCGCTGACGCATCCCGCCAGAAAACTCATGGGGATACATCCGCATCCGTTTACGGGCTTCCGGCATTTTTACTGCATCCAGCATCCGAATGGATTCTTCAAAGGCTTCGCTTTTGCTCATCTTTTTATGCAGTTGCAGCACTTCCATCAGCTGTTCGCCGACGCGCATATAAGGATTCAGCGATGTCATCGGGTCCTGGAAAATCATCGAGATTTCCTCTGCCCGCATCCGGTTTAGCTGTTTTTCCGGCAGATTCAGAATTTCCCGACCATTGAATTTGGCCGAACCGCCAATACGCCCGTTGCTGGCCAGTAGGCCCATCAGAGCAAATGCGGTCTGAGATTTACCTGAACCAGACTCACCAACGATACCCAAGGTTTCGCCAGCACGTAGGTCGAAGTTCAGATCGTTCACCGCCGTCACATCGCCATCCGGCGTGGAGAAAGTCACACTGAGGTCTTTCACATCCAATAAAACGGACTGTGGATTGGCAGACTGATTATTCGTAATCGACATGGCAATATTCCTCAGCGATCTTTCGGGTCGAGGGCATCACGCAAGCCATCGCCGATAAAATTGAAACAAAATAGCGTAATCACCAGGAATCCCGCCGGAAACATCAGCAACCAAGGGGAGACTTCCATCGAGTTGGCTCCATCACTCAATAATGCGCCCCAGCTACTTAACGGTTCCTGAGTCCCCAATCCGAGGAAGCTCAGGAAGGATTCGAACAGAATCATACTCGGTACCAATAAAGAAGCGTAAACCACCACCACGCCCAATACGTTAGGGACGATATGTCGCACCACAATATTGCGGGTTGATACGCCGCCCACCAGCGCCGCTTCAATGAATTCTTTGCGCTTCAGGCTTAGCGTCTGCCCGCGCACGATACGCGCCATATCCAGCCAGGAAACCATGCCGATCGCCACAAAGATCAGCAAAATGTTCTGTCCGAAGAAGGTCACTAATAGAATCACGAAGAACATAAACGGGAAGGAGTTCAGAATTTCCAGCAACCGCATCATCAGGGAGTCGATTTTTCCGCCCAGATAACCGGAGAGTGAACCGTACAAAGTTCCGACCACCACGGCGACCAGAGCCGCTGCGACACCGACCATCAGCGAGATTCGTCCACCGATGGCAACACGAACCAGTAAGTCACGGCCAGAGGAATCGGTGCCAAAATAGTGGCCGGATTCAAAGCTCGGCGCGGCCGACATCATGGCCCAATCGGTATCATCATAGGCAAATGGCGACAGCATTGGAGCCAGAATCACAAATAAAGTAATTAACATCAAGACCACCAAACTGGTGATCGCCGCGCGGTTATGTACAAAACGGCGACGGGCATCCTGCCAAAGGCTACGCCCTTCTACTTCCAGTTTTTCACTGAAAGCTTCCAGCGTTTCGCTATTTCTTTTGCTCAACATAATAGGCCAGCTCCAGTGTTAGTAACGGATTTTTGGATCGATAACGGCATAGAGCACATCAACGATCGCATTAAATAAAATGGTTAACGCGCCCACCAGTATCGTCAAACTCAACACCAGAGAATAATCGCGGTTTAACGCACCGTTTACGAACAGCTGACCAATCCCCGGCAACCCGAAGATGGTTTCAATAACCATAGAGCCGGTAATAATACCCACGAACGCTGGCCCCATATAAGACAGAACGGGCAACAGCGCCGGTTTTAATGCGTGGCGGAATACAATAGTACGTAGCGGCAAACCTTTGGCTCGCGCGGTGCGAATAAAGTTGGAATGCAGAACCTCAATCATCGAACCGCGGGTAATACGCGCGATACTGGCTATATAAGCCAGAGAAAGCGCCACCATCGGCAGAATCATAAATTTCAGTGCGCCCCCGTTCCAACCGCCACCCGGTAACCATTTAAGCATGATGGCAAAAATCAGCACCAACAGCGGTGCCACCACGAAACTGGGGATAACTACCCCGGTCATGGCAAAGCCCATCACCGTATAATCCCATTTGGTATTCTGATTCAACGCCGCAATAACGCCGGCACTCACCCCCAACACCACGGCCAAAATAAAGGCCGCAAGACCGAGCTTGGCGGAAACCGGGAAAGACGCGGCCACCAAATCGTTAACGGTATAATCTTTATATTTGAATGAAGGCCCCAAATCACCTTGCGCCAATTGGCCAAGGTAGTTGAAATACTGCTTATAGATAGGATCGTTGAGGTGATATTTTGCCTCAATATTGGCCATGACTTCTGGCGGAAGATTACGCTCACCGGTAAATGGACTTCCCGGCGCAAGACGCATCATAAAGAATGAAATAGTAATCAGTATAAATAACGTCGGAATTGCTTCCAAACAGCGGCGTAAAATAAACTTTAACATTGCCCGTACCTGTGTCTTTAGCCTTTTACTACGGCTTTATATTATCGAAACAATAAGGGCAGTTTCCCATAGGAAACCGCCCTCAAAATGATTAATGCTTGATAATATAAAGATCTTTAACGTGCAAGTTGTCCAGCGGGTCTTTACCGGTGTAGCCACCAACGTAAGGTTTCACCAAACGGGCGTTCACGTAGTAATACACCGGCACGATGGCAGAATCTTTATCCAACTGAGTTTCTGCCTGCTGATACAACGCCGCTCGCTCTTCGTCAGTTTTCACTTTCAGCGTATCAGAAATCAGCTTGTCAAAGGCCGGGCTCTTATAATGAACGGTATTGTTGCTGCTGTTAGACAGCATCATATTCAGGAAGGAAGAAGGCTCGTTGTAATCGGCACACCAGCCGGCACGCGCCACGTCGAAATTGCCCTGATGGCGCGTATCCAGGAAGGTTTTCCATTCCTGATTCTCCAGTTTCACGTCCACACCCAGATTTTTCTTCCAGATAGACGCAGCGGCGATAGCCAATTTTTTATGCAGATCAGAAGTGTTATACAACAGGTTGAATGTCAGCGGTTTATCTTTGGTATAACCGGCTTCGGCCAACAATTTTTTCGCTTCTTCATTACGTTTTTCTTGTGTCCAGCTCGCCCACTCAGGCTGCTTCAGATTGGCACCGCTGGTATAAGGCGGAGTGAAACCAAAGGCTGGCAGATCGCCCTGATTCTTCACCTTATTAACGATAACGTCGCGATCCATACCTAATTTCAATGCTTCACGCACGCGAACATCGGTAAATGGCGCTTTCGCATTATTGATTTCGTAGTAATAAGTACAAAGATAAGGATCTACATGTACCTGATCGGGGATCTCTTTCTTCAGTTTCTGGAATAACTCGATCGGCATGTTGTTATAGGTCATGTCGATTTCACCGGTGCGATAACGGTTAACATCAGTCACTTCTGAAGAAATTGGCAGATAAGTAACTTGATTGATAACGGTTTTTTCGTTATCCCAATAGGTTGGGCTACGTTCCAGAACGATGCGTTCGTTAACCACCCAGTCTTTCAGTTTATAAGCACCGTTGCCAACGAAGTTCTTTGGTTGAGTCCATTTGTCGCCAAACTTCTCGACTACGGCTTTATTCACCGGAGACATAGACGGGTGCGCCAGCAATTTGGCCAGGTAAGGCACCGGCTCGCTTAAAGTGACTTCCAGCGTATGATCATCCAGCGCTTTTACGCCCAGTGTGTCAGCGGGTTTTTTACCGGTAATAATGTCATCGATATTCGCGATATGCGCATATTGCACATAGCTTTCGTAAGGGGAAGCCGTTTTCGGGTCGGCCAGTCGTTGCCAGCTATAAACGAAGTCTTGCGCAGTGACAGGGTCACCGTTTGACCATTTAGCATCTTTACGCAGATGGAAAGTCCAGACCTTAAAGTCTTTGTTATCCCAGCTTTCTGCCACACCCGGAACAATATCACCGTTTGGCGAGTTGATCACTACGCCTTCCAGCAGGTCACGGGACAGGTTTGACTCAGGCACGCCTTCAATTTTATGCGGATCCAAAGACTGAGGTTCAGAACCGTTATTACGGACTAAAACCTGCTTTTCTGCCAATTGAACGCCGGCGGGAACGTCAGCGGCGAAACTGCTGCTGACCGACGCTATACCCAAAGCGGCGATGATACCTGCGGCCAGGAGACTTTTCTTTGTGATGTTGGTCATACTTATCTTAACTCCAGTTTTTTATTATTGCGTTATCCAGTGACTGAATACGCCTCACCTTTTAAAAGGCATTTTTTTATTTACCCCTATGGAGGAACGAATCCACAGGAAGTAAGACCCCACATGTATTAACACCGCACTGACGCTGCGTCATACATCCCTATTTCACTGCCATCATTGTTTTTACTACGATATTACTGACTCTGCTAGAGTTTACGGATATACAAATTCTTTATATCGGTAGCGTCCTGCGGATCTTTTCCGCTAAAACCGCCTACCGTTGGCCGAATAAGTCGGGCGCTGACCCGGTAATACACCGGAACCATCACCGAATCTTTATCCAGTAAATTTTCTGCCTGTTGGTATAGCGTGGCGCGGGCTTTTTCATCCGACGCGGTCAGCGTTTTAGCCAAAATAGCGTCAAATTCAGGGCTTTTATAGAAGAAGGTATTATTGCTACCGTCGGATAACAGCATATTCAGGAAGGCGCTAGGCTCATTATAATCCGCGCACCACGTGGCTCGAGCCACGTCAAATTGACCTTGATGGCGGCTTTCTAGCGAAGTTTTCCATTCCTGATTCTGCAAAGTAACTTTGGCACCCAGATTCTTTTGCCACATAGATGCGGCAGCAATTGCCTGCTGTTTATTCTGATCCGATGTGTTGTAGAGCAAATTGAACTTCAACGGATTTTTATCGTTATATCCAGCCTCGGCCAATAGCTGTTTTGCCACTTGATTACGTTTTTCTTGCGACCAACCCGCCCACTCCGGCAATGTGAAATTCGCCCCTTCCATAAACGTTGGCGTAAATCCGTAAGCTGGGATCTGCCCTTGTCCCATAATCTTATTGGCGATCACATCCCGATCCAGCGTCAATTTAATGGCGGTTCTCACGCGCGCATCGGTAAACGGCGCTTTGCCATTATTAATTTCATAATAGAAAGTACAGAGATAAGGGCTTACGTGAACTTCTTTTGGCAGATCTTGCTTCATTTTGGCGAATAAAGTTGGCGGGATAGCACCACTGGTAATATCTATTTCACCGCTACGATAACGGTTGATATCACTCACTTCAGAGGCTATTGGCAAGAACGTCGCCTGATCAATCACTGTCGCTTTATTATTCCAATAGGTAGGATTACGTTCAATAACAATGCGTTCGTTAACCACCCAATCTTTCAGATTGTATGCACCATTGCCGACATAGTTTCCCGGCAAAGTCCATTTATCGCCAAACTTTTCCACCGCAGCCCGATTCACTGGCTTCATTGAAGTATGCGATAACATACTGACAAAATACGGTACGGGTTTACTTAATGTGACCTGTAGCGTTTTAGCATCCAATGCCTTAACGCCTAAAGTGCCCGGCGTTTTCGTGCCTTTTAAAATATCGTCAACGTTTTCAATTTGAGCGTACTGCAAATAACTGGCGTAAGGCGAACCTATTTTAGGATCAGCCAAACGCTGCCAGCTGTACACAAAATCTTCTGCGGTCACGGGCGACCCATCATTCCAAACCGCGCCATCCCGTAGATGGAAAGTCCAAACCTTAAAATCTTTATTTTCCCAATGAGTCGCAACGGCGGGGATAATATGGCCATCGGCGTCATTACTCACCAAACCTTCCAGCAAATTTAAAATCACATTGCTTTCCGCAACGCCTTCGACTTTATGAGGATCGAGCGACGCAACTTCTGCGCCGTTATTAATGGTGATGGATTGAGTTGCGGCTAATTCAACGCCGGCAGGAACAGTTGCAGCACCGACCATACAAGGAAAAGATAAACTCAGAATAGTGCTAAGTACTGTTAATGGCTTACGCTTCAACTTTATCTGCATGTCCAATAGTCCTTTTTCCAAATTTATGATGTTTTTTTTAATGGTTAGGGTCAGTCTGGATCCAATACCGCGCTGCACTGCTCATTTCCTTGCAATATCCATGCTCATTTTTTGCAGAGAACACAGAAAAATCTCATTCGGAAGTGGTTCGAAAGCTAACAGAAGCAGAAAATCTACGCCAATAATTTTTACAGAAATGTTAAGCAATTCTCTTTTCTTGCATTGAGTGAGTAATCTTTCATAGTATTAACCCCACCCAAAAAATTACGCAACAATTTGATTTAACTATATTAATTCAGAGGGGAGGAAAAAATTGAACTAATGAAATTTCGCACGACCCGCAGAAAGAAACATAAAATTAACATTTATACCATTCCCAGAATAAACATCTGGATATGTTGTCTTAATCACTAATAACATCTAGATAAATTCCACACAAGCATTACAGAATCATGTGAGCAAATTAACAACAAATGACGGATTTATTTTAATCAAACGGCGCTGATGCCAGTGCGTAAACACAGATAAATAGGCTTTAAGTCAGTTTAAAGGCAGGAGAGCTTTATTTACGCCACATTAAAGTGCATCTGGTTAAAATTAATGCACTGTTCGCACCAAATTAATGCAGCGGGATGGGGTTTAGGAAAATACAGGGATATTGAAGAACCGGATAAGTGGGAAATAAAACAAAAAATGAAAGCGAGAGGAAGGAAACCGGCCAGCCGAGGATATAGGTCGGCCAGCCGGTATCATCGCGAGATTAAATTAATTAAATTAAAGTAAGCCGGGGAAGCTGGCCTTTAAACCGGTAACAATAAACTCGATACCTAATGCCATCAGCAGCAAACCCATGATTCGGGTGATAACGTTAATACCGGTCTGCCCTAGCAAGCGTACCAATAGCGGCGCCGCGCGAAATAGCAGCCAGCAACAGAAGGCAAATAAGGCGATAGCAAGAGTTAAACCGAGCAAATTTAGCCAACTGTGATAGCGGGAGCTCCAGACAATAGTCGAACTGATCGCCCCTGGGCCTGCCATTAATGGTAAAGCCAAGGGTACTACGCCAATACTATCCCGCACTGCCGTTTCGGTTTTTTCCTGCTTGTTTTGCTTATCCTCGCCCAGCTTGCCGCTAATCATCGACATTGCAATGCTAACGACCAGAATACCGCCGGCGATGCGGAAAGAATCGATAGAAATACCAAATACTTTCAGGATGGCATCCCCAAGGAATAGCGCTATCCATAAAATGATGGCGACGGAAAGATTCGCCGTCAGGTTTGTCTTATTGCGCCCCGCTTCTGCCTGGTAACTCGTCATACTAATAAATACCGGCAATATTCCTACCGGGTTAACCAGCGCAAACAAGCCAACAAAAAACTTGATGTAGCCTGACAGGTCCAACAGTGATTGACTCACACCCACTCCGCACTATCGCTAATATAAAGTACCTCGGCGCAATAACCACCATTAGCGGTTAATGTCCGTCGATTAGCGCCTCCCTGACCAGTTTTTGCTCAGGTGACGGCGCGACTACAAGCTACTACAGAAGAAACCCGCCGCTTGGAGCCATTCAGGCAGTTATTTTGGCTGCCGGACTGGCATAACGCACAGCCTTCATCTATATGCGCGCTAATGTAATGGAATTACATTGGGGAATCTATGGATTAGATCAGCATTTTAATACGCAATAAGTTTACTCAAAAAATAGGCGAGCAACTGTTAACAAAGTGTGTCTTTTCTGCTGTTTTAACGTCATAAAATATCGCCTTTATGGTTTTAATGCTTTTAATTCTCAATTCAACGCTGCTGAAAGGTGTCAGCTTGACGTTTTTGTGATTTAAATCACGAAATCCATACCTAAGAATAGTTAAGCTCTGTCATAGGAAAAGAGGTAGAGAGCTTGGAAAGGTCAGTTGTGGTTAGCTTCAAATCCGCACCCCGACAAAAATAAAGAAAGCTCTTTCAGTAAATCAGCGGTAGTAATGGTTGAGTAGAATGCGAAAAGTCTTCCTATTCGACAATGCAGCACGAGATAGCCTGACTATACTAGTTGCTTCAACTGCTTATTTACTAAAAGAGTTTAACATTATCAGGAGAGCATTATGGCTGTAACGAATGTCGCTGAACTTAACGAGCTAGTAGCACGCGTCAAGAAAGCCCAGCGCGAGTATGCCAACTTTACTCAAGAGCAAGTTGATAAAATCTTCCGCGCTGCCGCCCTAGCCGCTGCTGATGCCCGTATCCCTTTGGCTAAATTGGCCGTAGCGGAATCTGGCATGGGTATTGTCGAAGATAAGGTTATTAAAAACCACTTCGCATCTGAGTATATCTATAACGCTTACAAAGATGAAAAAACCTGCGGCATCTTGGGTGAGGACAAAACTTTCGGCACCATCACTATTGCGGAACCTATCGGTTTAATCTGCGGTATCGTGCCGACAACCAACCCAACTTCAACGGCTATTTTCAAGGCATTAATCAGCCTGAAAACCCGTAACGGTATCATTTTCTCTCCGCATCCTCGTGCTAAAGACGCAACCAATAAAGCTGCTGATATCGTGCTGCAAGCCGCTATCGCTGCAGGTGCGCCAGCCGACATTATTGGTTGGATTGATGCCCCTACCGTTGAATTATCTAACCAACTAATGCACCACCCAGATATCAACCTGATTCTGGCAACCGGTGGCCCAGGCATGGTTAAAGCGGCTTACAGCTCTGGTAAACCTGCTATCGGCGTAGGCGCAGGTAACACGCCTGTTGTGGTTGATGAAACCGCAGATATCAAACGCGTTGTAGCCTCTATTCTGATGTCTAAAACCTTTGATAACGGCGTCATTTGCGCATCTGAACAATCTATTATCGTCGTTGATTCCGTATACGACGCGGTACGTGAACGTTTCGCCTCCCACGGCGGCTACCTGCTGCAAGGTAAAGAACTGAAAGCCGTTCAGGACATCATCCTGAAAAACGGTGGCCTGAACGCGGCTATCGTAGGTCAGCCAGCAACTAAAATTGCTGAAATGGCCGGTATTAAGGTTCCGGGCAATACCAAGATTCTGATTGGTGAAGTGAAAGTTGTGGACGAATCCGAGCCGTTTGCTCATGAAAAACTGTCCCCGACTCTGGCGATGTATCGTGCGAAGAGCTTCGAAGACGCAGTCGATAAAGCGGAAAAACTGGTTGAAATGGGCGGAATTGGTCACACCTCTTGCCTGTACACCGACCAGGATAACCAGACTGCTCGCGTGAAATATTTCGGCGATAAAATGAAGACTGCCCGTATTCTAATTAACACCCCTGCCTCACAAGGTGGTATCGGTGACCTGTACAACTTCAAACTGGCACCGTCTCTGACGCTGGGTTGTGGTTCATGGGGTGGTAACTCCATCTCTGAAAACGTCGGTCCGAAACACTTGATCAACAAGAAAACTGTGGCTAAGCGAGCAGAAAACATGTTGTGGCATAAACTACCGAAATCTATTTACTTCCGCCGTGGCTCACTGCCAATCGCGCTGGAAGAAGTGGCAACTGACGGTGCAAAACGTGCCTTCATCGTGACTGACCGCTACCTGTTCAACAACGGCTACGCTGACCAAATCACCAGCGTGCTGAAATCTCACGGTATCGAAACCGAAGTCTTCTTCGAAGTTGAAGCTGACCCAACGTTGAGCATCGTGCGTAAAGGTGCTGAGCAGATGAACTCCTTCAAACCAGACGTGATTATCGCGCTGGGTGGCGGTTCACCGATGGATGCGGCCAAAATCATGTGGGTAATGTACGAACATCCGGAAACTCACTTCGAAGAACTGGCGCTGCGCTTTATGGATATCCGTAAACGTATCTACAAGTTCCCGAAAATGGGCGTGAAAGCGAAAATGATCGCCGTCACCACCACTTCCGGTACCGGTTCAGAAGTAACACCGTTTGCGGTCGTTACCGACGATGCTACCGGCCAGAAATATCCATTGGCTGACTACGCATTGACTCCAGATATGGCTATCGTTGATGCCAACCTGGTTATGAATATGCCTAAATCCCTGTGCGCCTTCGGCGGATTGGATGCGGTAACTCATGCCTTGGAAGCCTATGTCTCTGTACTGGCTAACGAATACTCCGACGGTCAGGCGCTGCAAGCGTTGAAACTGTTGAAAGAATTCCTGCCAGCCAGCTACAAAGAAGGGGCGAAAAACCCGGTTGCACGTGAGCGTGTACACAACGCAGCGACTATCGCCGGTATCGCGTTTGCGAACGCCTTCCTGGGTGTCTGTCACTCAATGGCTCACAAACTGGGTTCTGAGTTCCACATCCCGCACGGTCTGGCTAACGCCATGTTGATCTCTAACGTTATCCGTTATAACGCGAACGACAACCCGACTAAGCAAACGGCCTTCAGCCAATACGACCGCCCACAGGCACGTCGTCGTTACGCTGAAATCGCTGACCACTTGGGTCTGGCTGCCGCTGGCGACCGTACCGCACAGAAAATCGAGAAACTGTTGGCTTGGTTGGATGAAATCAAAGCCGAACTGGGTATCCCGACTTCTATTCGCGAAGCGGGCGTTCAGGAAGCTGACTTCTTGGCGAAGGTCGACAAACTGTCTGAAGATGCTTTCGATGACCAGTGTACCGGTGCTAACCCACGTTACCCGCTGATCTCTGAGCTGAAACAGATTCTGATGGACACTTATTATGGCCGCGAATACGTCGAAGAATTCGAACGTGAAGAAGCAGCTGCAAAAGAAGTGGTTAAAGCAGAAAAAAAGACCAAGAAGTAATCATTTGACTGCACTGCTCATCTAACGGTGGGTAATCAGCAAACTGTCTACCCCTCAATCGGTAAATCTGATTGGGGGGTTTTCTTGTGCAGCAACATTGTCAAACCCTACCCATTATTTCCCCGTCATCGAGACTCATAGTGAATATCGACCCGATCATAATTATCTGCCGCTATTCCTATTATTCATCGGCTAAGGTACATAGATTAACGAACGTATCTGTCTGTGCCATTGAGTTTAGGTTCAAACGACGTCAACAGAATGCTAATACGAGGAAAGACAAAAAGGTAAGTCACCCCACGGCGACAAAAAAAACGTCCATGGGGCTTCTGAGGGGGATTCTCGAGGATTAAATATCGCCCTGCCCAGCTAACGGCGTGCAGGCCGCACTGATTGCTTCTTTATAATGCCGGCGACAAACGGAAACATAGCTTTCGTTACCACCAATCACTACTTGCTCACCATCATGCACCGCTCTGCCCTGCGCATCTAATCGCAGCACCATATTGGCTTTACGGCCACAGTGACAAATGGTTTTTAATTCCACCAATTTATCAGCCCAGGCCAGCAAATATTTACTGCCGGTAAATAACTCCCCGAGGAAATCGGTGCGCAGGCCATAGCAAAGGACTGGAATATGATATTCATCGACAACGTGGCAAAGCTGCCTAACCTGCTCTTTGGTCAGGAACTGGCACTCATCCAGCAGCACGCAATGCACCGGCTTATCATGGTGCTCTGCTTCTATAATGGCCGCCAATTGGGTTTCATTATTATAAAGCTGAGCCTGAGAGGTTAGGCCGATACGTGAACTGACTTTGCCAACGCCGAAACGGTTATCAATCTCTGCCGTGAAAACCAGTGTGCGCATACCACGCTCTTGATAGTTATAGGAGGATTGAAGTAATGCGGTGGACTTCCCTGCATTCATTGCAGAATAATAAAAATAAAGTTGAGCCATGGGCCCGTAACTCCACTGGTATATTAAAAGCGCAAATTAACGATATGCCATAGTGTAACACAAACTTTATGCGCAAGCTGACAGGGGATGCAGGAGGTTAATAAGTTTAATAAATTGAGTAATGCGATGAAAGCATTCCGGCTTCTTTTACCTGGACTGATTTAAGAATCCATTCGATGCTATTTTTTGACTGAGTTCACAGTTTCATCGCGCTTAAAGATTTCCCCGGAACATGGGGCAGTACTAAAAGGAGTAAAAACCAAAAAAAACATCGAATTCAACAATAGCCCATTTTACTCATTAATCCCATGCATCATGGCAGCGATAGAAATTAACACTAAATACCTAACAGACATATTTATTAGTGTCGTTGCGACTTTATCCGGTTAA
Source organism: Yersinia sp. IP36721 (assembly GCF_003634395.1). Taxonomy (NCBI): domain Bacteria; kingdom Pseudomonadati; phylum Pseudomonadota; class Gammaproteobacteria; order Enterobacterales; family Yersiniaceae; genus Yersinia; species Yersinia sp. IP36721. Next base: position 54,747 of record NZ_QCZL01000002.1, on the reverse strand, counting down.
AGGTATCCTTGGCAAAGTCGATTTTGTCATCTATATCCACATTTTTTTCGATGGTTGTAAACGAGCAAGCACAATCAACAACGCTCTATTTTTTGCTTTATTGATATAAAGCATACTTATAGCTTAGTGAGAAAATCATGTTCTAAAATTGCAACTTTTACTCACATATCGAGAATTTGTCTTAGAACTGTGCAAACTAATTGCCCGAACTCATCACTTATTACTAACGATAGACAACTTTCAGCTTTTAAAAAGAGTAAATTCCAGTAAGCTAATCAAATTGGCTATTGCAGAAATTAAAATAGCACTCTATTATTATCCAGACGCCCCCCAACATTATAATTGAGACCAGGACAATGAGCGAAGCGTTAAAAATTCTAAACAACATCCGTACTCTACGTGCTCAAGCGCGCGAATGTAACGTTGATACATTGATAGAAATGCTTGAGAAGCTGAAGGTAGTTGTTGAAGAGCGTGTTGAAGAAGAACGTCAGTCTAAAGCTGAGATTGAAGAACGTGAGCGTAAACTGTCGCAATATCGTGAAATGCTTATTGCAGACGGTATTGACCCGAACGAGCTGATGGCCACTTTAAGTACAGCTAAAGCAGCAGGCAAAGCTAAACGTGCAGCTCGCCCAGCTAAATACCAATATACTGATGAAAATGGCGAACTGAAAACTTGGACCGGCCAAGGCCGTACTCCAGCTGTGATTAAGAAAGCTCTCGATGAACAAGGTAAATCGCTGGACGATTTCCTACTGTAATAGTATTTAAACATTTACTATTATCTGAGAAATACCCTCTTCTTATGTTGAGGGTATTTTTTATTGGGTTTTAAAAACGATCCTTAACCCAGAAAAAATTCCCAATTTCTTACCAATCATTACACTTCTCTATAAATTACTCTCCGTTATCATTTTCATAGCAAATCCATAAGAATACTCTGCTAATCTATAACAATATTAATAGTTAGTTTTAAATTTCAGGTAAAGTGCCGTCAGAGTTTTACCAACGTCAGATTTATTCAGAAGAAAATTTACGGTTTTAACGTGGATAGAAAAATCAGAAAATGCAGCAGTATGGCCGTTGTAAAACATACCGCTGCTTAGAATGTTCTTACTTAGCGCGAGTTAGCGTGATTAACCGATGCTCCGCGGCCGATGGCATAATAAATAAAGCCCCGGCTATTTAAGCGCTCCGGGTCGTACAAATTACGCCCATCAAAAATAACCGCTTCTTTCAATCTGGATTTGATAACGTCAAAATCTGGAGCTCGAAAGTTTTGCCACTCGGTACAAATAACCAACGCATCTGCCCCCTGAAGCGCAGCTTCTTTAGTTCCCATTAATCTCAAATCGTCACGCGAACCATAAATCCGCTGAGTTTCGTCCATGGCTTCAGGATCATAAGCCTGAATAATAGCACCAGCCTCCCACAGCGACTCCAGCAAAACACGACTTGGCGCTTCACGCATATCATCGGTATTAGGTTTAAATGCCAGTCCCCATAGCGCAAAAGTTTTTCCAGCCAGGTTATCGCCATAGTGTTTTTTAATAAACTGAGTCAGTTTGGATTTTTGCTGAATGTTGACTTGCTCTACGGCTTGTAACAGTTTTGGTTGATAACCAATATTCTCAGCTGTACTAATTAATGCTTGAACGTCTTTTGGGAAACAGGATCCACCGTAGCCGCAGCCTGAATATATAAAGTGATAGCCAATACGCGAATCTGAGCCTATACCCTGCCGGACTTTTTCTACATCTGCGCCTAATAGTTCGGCCAGATTTGCAATTTCATTCATAAAACTGATTTTTGTCGCCAGCATACAGTTAGCCGCATACTTCGTCAGTTCAGCACTGCGCACATCCATTACCAGCATACGGTCGTGATTGCGATTAAATGGCTCATACAGCTCACTTATAAGTGGAATCACGTCATTATTGTCAGTACCTATTACGATACGCTCAGGGCGCTTACAGTCAGATACCGCCGCCCCTTCTTTCAGAAATTCAGGATTGGATATCACATCAAAGTCGATCTCTATATCTCTCTGACGTAGAACTGCAGCCATGGCACTCCGAACTTTATCGGCAGTACCCACCGGAACCGTGGATTTATCAATGATAACTTTAGGTTCCATCATATATTTAGCGATAGTTTCTGAAACCTGAATCACATATTGCAAATCTGCGGCACCATTCTCATCTGGCGGAGTACCAACAGCAATAAATTGGATGGCACTGTGATGTACACCAGCTTTCGCATCCGTAGAGAAATGCAGACGACCAGCCTCAACGTTTTCTTTTACCAAAGTAGACAGCCCAGGCTCAAAAATTGGCAGATGCCCTTTTTGCAAGCCTTCTACCTTACGTGCATCGACATCAATACAAAGTACATCATGCCCAACCTCAGCAAATACTGCGGCTTGAACCAATCCGACGTAGCCAATACCAAAAATGGTTACTTTCATTATATTTACCCTAACCGTTTAAATCGAAAACCAATTGTTAGCCACGAAACTTTCAATCATCTTTAGCGATCGAATGTTTAATAAATAAGCCAGAGCATACCGCTACATGTATTGCGCTAATGACACATTGTCGAAACGATACAAACCGTTTGCAGCGGCGATTCACCGAACTCTCGGACCACTAGAATAAAAGGTAGATGAATAAAAACCCTGGTACGTTAGTGGCTACTGCTGGCAGCAGCACACAATTGCACAGTCTGTATTAATGCTTTATCAACCATCGTTAACATTTTCAGATTCAACATGGGCGATTAATCCGGTGTTGCATGATTAGTTTGCGATTTTCAATAGCCTAAGCCGCCACGAAGGGCATGACTATTTCCGCATGCTGTCAGCCATTAAGCGTAGTTTAAGAGAGAAGCATTAACGTAACCTTAAGACCCGGCAATTGAAGTGTAGCAATCAACGGAAAAACGAAGGATATAAGCTGACTTATATTTACAGGTCAGAGTTTCTTTTCATTGGTTCAAAAAATAGGCTACATACAGGACTTAAAAAAGGGAGGGAAATAAGACAGTGGGGATAATGGATGACGAATGGTAAATAAGCATAATGAATATTATTCAGCAGAAAGCATAAGTCTTAATTGGCTGCCCCCTCCCCATACCTGACACTGCCAAGCCTCGCAGCGCTGACTGATTTGATTTAAATGAGCGGTTCTCAGCGTTCCCAAAGGCACGCCATTACTCAGCTGTATATGGTTTTTACCCGCGCTGACATTAGCATGCAGCCCGGCGGAAACCAGGATGAAGTTTTTGTATTCCGAATTGTAATACCCGACCAACAGGGGGAATTGCCCTTCAAGATGGGCTCGTCTTAAGAGTTGGTTAACCTGTTTAAGCAACGCCGGCATTTGCGGCAGACGGTGATGGCGACCGGCTAAGTGTTCTTGCAAGATACCGTTGAATAACACCCGCAGTAATAATGCCGCGAGAACACCATTATCACCGGCTCGAGTGACATCAAGACAATAGAAAGCCAAATCGCTATCAGAAAGTGCGGCGATATCCAAAACCAATCCCGGTTGATCAACGCCGGTTAGCTGGCGGTAATTCACGCGGCAACGAGCAATAACTTGTTGCGCGGGCGGTTGTAACTGATGCAGTAACTGTGCGGCTTCAAACGGATTTTTCTTCAGCGCATCCCAGTCTTGAATAAGTTCAGTTTCCTCAATCGCCGGAGAGCTAAACAATGTCGGATACAGGCAAGTCAATACCGCTTCCCGCAGGCGATGTAAATCATCTATAGGTTTGAGTAAAACATCTTTTACACCCAAACGTAGAACCTGCGCGATATCCGTCATTTTGTCTGTGGCTGAGATAACCAGAACCGGAGTTTTAATCCCCCGAACCAGCAGTTGCTCAACCAGTTCAATCCCTCCCATTTCTGGCATAGCCAAATCGCAGAGAATCAGGTCAGGCATACTGTTTTCCAACAAATTCAATGCTTCAAGACCGTTCGATGCCTGTAATATCGAAGCCCCTAGGTTGCTCAGATAATTATTCAGTACCGTGCGAAAGACCATTTCATCTTCAACAATCAAAATGTTCTTATCTGTAAACGGTTTGTCCATGCAATGTTATCTCTTAGCTATCGTTGTGCTAATAGTGGCTCAAAAAGGTGACTTGTGCTTGCCAGAAGTGGCCATGACGTCAATTTTTATTTCCATTCTGTGTTTTTCCTCTTCTTTTAGCTAAAAGCACTAATTGCTCAAGTTTGCGCTCAACCGCCGATTCACCGGCAGCAATGGCTTCATTCGCCCGATGAAAATCTAAAGTAGATATCTGTGGGCAATAAGGTTGAATCAGCACATCAGGTGGATCGCCGGCCATACGGTTACGTTTCAGGCGGTTTTCTAACACCTGGATAGAGGTAGACATAATTTCCATCGCGCTCGGAGGCGTATTCGAACGTTTTGGTGCCAGATGGGCAATGCGATCACGTAGGCGACTGCGCCAGTTTTGTGGCATATCGGAAGGAGTTTCCTCCGTTGGCATACTGATAGAAAGCAGATCTTGCTGCATAAGATGTGCGTCGTGCTGTAAATCAACGGCAATGACCACGTCAGCCCCCATTGCCCTGGTCAATGAAACAGGAACCGGATTCACCACCGCACCATCCACCAGCCAGTAGCCGTCAAGCCAAACGGGGGAGAACAATCCCGGCATGCTACAGGATGCACGAATGGCCTGATGGATATTGCCTTCAGTAAGCCATAACTCTCTACCAGTACTCAGGTTGGTTGCTACCGCCCCAAAAGGAATGGCGCACTGGCTCATGTCATCGATTGAAAGAAGTTCGCCCACCGTATTAAATACACGTTCACCTCGCAGTAATCCGCCCCTTCGCCATGAAAAATCCATCAGTTTAATCACATCCCAATAGCTGAAGGATCTGACCCAACGCTCCAGTTCCGGCATGTGCTGGGTCGCCTGCGCCGCGCCAACGAGTGCACCAACCGAACAACCGGCGATGATATCAATTTCCACATCCAGCTTTTTCAGCGCATTGATCACACCAATGTGCGCCCATCCTTTTGCTGCACCTGCACCAAGAGCTAAACCTACCTTTATTTGTCGCATTATCCACTCGCATGTGTTTCGGTATATCTCACTCGAATACGGTTCCCGTTTCGCAACCAACGTCAGCTATGCTCAAAACTATTAACAGCGTCTATTTGGCTATACTGCCCACAGGACTTAGCATCATGCACGCTTTCATTAGTTGTAATTTCATTAATTCTCATTAGTGAGATACAGCTAACATCCTTGTTAGTCATCACTCTGCCATCTGATTCATCAAATTAACCAAATGAATTATCGAGCAATTTATAACCCTGATTATCATCGAACCATCGCGTTCTAATCGCTGAATTACAGCATCATAAGTGAACAATCCAATCTTTGGCTGTAAGTAATCGTGACTAATCTTGCATTTTGCACGGAGTCTCACAGAGAAAGTTAATCGTATTGCAACAGAGAATAATTGCTACGAGGCATCTCGATAACCCACCCGTTTAATGAGACGGTAACGTTTATATGGAGCACAATCTGAGGACGGAATCTTACCTGGGGGAGTTGAGGGATGAGGCAAAGTGAAGATGAAGAACACTATCGGAATCGTAGAATACGACTCACTATCAGCGAGTTGAGTTAAATGATACCCAGACCTCATCAGGCCTGGGTAAAAACGCCAGAAAATGATTAGGCGTTGAATGTGCCGAAAGAGATATGCATGTTTTCGAACATCGCGATGATTCTATTGATTAACTTCATGATTTTGACCTTTCAATTTCGCCATTACAATGTGATCTAAATCACAAAACGCAATTTACATTAAAATGAAACACCGGTCAATTTTAGCCATTGGCATCACAATAAAAAACACAGGACACGCGATTCCCATTTTAAGTCCATGCCTTTGAACCTTGGGGGGTGATTAGGTAAGATATACGGCTGAAACCTTTCAAATTGGACCGATCTGCACAATTTAATCATTCCTGTGCACATCCTGGAAAATTGCGTCAGGCAATCGTTATTACACAACCTTGCCACGAAGAGATTGCATTACGCGAATTTAATTATGTTATCAGGAGATATTTTGACAGAGTCTTGCCCCTGCGGAAGCCGTATAAATTACGAACTTTGCTGCGAACCCTATATTCTCGGCGCTAAAGTAGCAGCTACGCCTGGCATTCTGATGCGTTCGCGCTACAGCGCTTATGTCAAAGAAGACGTCAATTATTTGGTAGGTACCTGGCATCCCGATTGCCATGCAGAAGAATGGCGTGACAATATCGCAGAGGGTTTTGCAGGCACGCAGTGGTTGGGTTTAACCATTAGAGAAGAAGCGGCCGGTTCCCATCCAGATGAAGGATTTGTCGAGTTTGTTGCCCGATTTAAAGAAGGCAATAGCGGTGCCATTTCGATGATGCATGAACGTTCGCGCTTCCTTCGTTTAAATGAACGCTGGTACTATATTGATGGAATACGCCCTCAGGTCGGCAGGAACGACAGTTGTCCTTGCGGTTCAGGCAAAAAATATAAGAAATGCTGCGGATGATTTACGCCTAAACGTGCCTAATCTGGCTGCATCGAATTAAAACACAACATCAAAGATATCTCAGACAGGATTGACCAACTTATGCCACACCAGAATATACAAAGAAAAGTATTACGTACCATTTGTCCTGACGCCAAAGGGTTAATCGCCAAGATCACCAATATTTGTTACAAGCATCAGCTTAATATTGTTCAAAATAATGAGTTTGTAGATCATCTGACCGGGCGCTTCTTTATGCGCACCGAACTGGAAGGGATCTTTAACGACACAACGTTGCTCGCCGATTTGGATGATGCACTGCCCGAAGGTACCAGCCGCGAGCTGCATACTGCAGGGCGCAGACGCATTGTTATCATGGTCACCAAAGAAGCTCATTGCCTTGGCGACCTGTTAATGAAAAGCGCTTATGGTGGACTGGATGTAGAAATCGCCGCCGTCATTGGTAACCATGATTCCTTGCGACACCTGGTCGAGCGGTTTGATATCCCCTTCCATCTGGTTAGCCATGAAGGATTAACTCGGGATCAACACGATCAACAGCTGATTACGCAGATTGACCAATACCAACCTGATTATGTTGTTCTGGCCAAATATATGCGGGTATTAACTCCTGCCTTTGTACAGCGCTATCCATACCAAATTATCAATATCCATCATTCATTCCTGCCAGCTTTTATTGGTGCACGCCCTTATCATCAGGCTTATGAACGCGGCGTGAAAATTATTGGGGCAACGGCTCACTATGTAAATGACAGTCTGGATGAAGGCCCAATTATCATGCAGGACGTTATCCACGTTGATCATTCTTATACCGCTGAAGATATGATGCGTGCTGGCCGAGATGTGGAGAAAAACGTACTGAGCCGCGCACTTTATCGTGTTTTAGCGCAGCGCGTTTTTGTTTACGGTAATCGCACAGTTATTCTGTAACTGCACAATAAATCGTTAGTTTTTGTTTGAAGAAACACCTTCAAGAGCAAAAAAACGGCAAACAAATCTTTTTTTTCAAATCAAGTCTTTACAGTGGCGCTTCATTTGATATGATGCGCCCCGCTTACCGAGACAACGTTTCTAAGCAGTTAGGCCAGTGGTGGGGTTCCCGAGCGGCCAAAGGGAGCAGACTGTAAATCTGCCGTCATCGACTTCGAAGGTTCGAATCCTTCCCCCACCACCATTTTAAACTGGCTTGTTAGGTTATTCGGAATATTAAATAGCCAAGCGCAGTAATTAAGATGAATAGCAAAATCATTAAAAAATACCGGCCAGGTATTTAGCCAGAAATAAAAACCACAAATTCAGTGGTGGGGTTCCCGAGCGGCCAAAGGGAGCAGACTGTAAATCTGCCGTCATCGACTTCGAAGGTTCGAATCCTTCCCCCACCACCATCTCTCTTATATTTCCAAGGTATTAACCCCATCACCAAACCACCCTTAGATATTTTGGGCGAAGGTAATAACTTTCGACAGGGTTTGAGTCGAGCAGCGTGAGACAACATTGCACTTCGGTAACCCGAAGGGTGAAGAACGAAATGATGCTCCCCCAACTACCGGTATTATCCTACCAATAAACTCCTTTCGCCTTCTAGCAGGCCTTAACGCTTCAGGCAGAAGCTAAGATGAGCAGCATTCCCCTTAGTTAACAGCCCTTGGATAGAGTTGAACAGGATGCGCTCAGTCATATACTCGTCAATTTAAACGAAGATCGCACTATAGATTTTTTATTTCGGTTCAAAATGATTTTTTATTTCGGTTCAAAATCAAAAAGGTGCTTAACCAGGTTAAATTTCGCCAAACCACACCCTATTTTCCGCCACCGACACCCGGTATATCCTCTCTATCCTTTGCTAGGCTCTAAACTCGTTCTATCGCCAAACCTTTGACGAGAGGCAATATGAACAACCCAATGCGATAGACCCCCGTCCCTCATTCAATGGCGATGCTTTACCCAAATGGAATACATGTTGGTTCTCAGCGCGAAAGTGACACTGGGTGCGTTACATCCCTATTGACTCAAAAGTAATGTTTGTCAGCATGCCAACCACGATAAAAGAAATATAAATATTCCTCTATCTGAGTCTTATATAGATCAAGAATCAATGCCAACAAACATGACAAACTACCAGACTGTATACCTCAGTGCGCTAATTTTTACTTATCAGTTTATTGCTTTTACAAAGTCTATTAACCCATTGAGCACGCTGGAATGCGATCTGGATTTATAAAAGTAGAACTTATGATCGCCAAAGTGATCTTTAAGGTTAACAAAACCTAGTTTATTACAAACGGCAAAACTATCGATAATCGAGTCAGTAATACAAACATAATTACCAGAATTGATAAAACTCAGGCAACAATTTAAATTATCTACCTGTCTGATGCTAACTTTGCTCACAGACTTCTTCACCTCTTCTTCTAACGATTTTATAAATTCGCTCTTATACAGTATTGGATTGCATAGCCAAGTATTGCTACGTAATAAATTGATAATATCTGAATTTTCACCAATAATTTCCTTACGGGCATAAACCCCCAAACCGGTATCACAGGCTTCTTTAATGAGAGAAAATCTGTCGCAAAGAATTTTCTCTGAAGAGATAATCAAGCTATTTCCGTCAAAGTCACAAATATCATCAATCATTTCATAGCAAAATCTAATAATGCTTGCATGTATATTGTTCTTCTCTGCCACTTCCCATATTTTTGTTAAGCTATCCACCTTACCCCAATCGTAATAAATATTCACCGCATTAGAAACATGCCCCGTAAGATGTTTGCTGGTAATTTCTTTATCTTGCTGATGAAGATCCTTCAGATCATTATATAGCACTTCTCCATCATGAGTGAGGCTCATGCCAAATTTTTCTCTTTTGAACAGTTTCTTTCCTATAATACTTTCAAAGTCTTTAATCGATTTGGCTACGGGTGGCGTAGTGCGATTCATAACTCGCGCCGCTTTACTTAAAGAACCGTATTCCACAACCGCCATAAATGCCTCTAGTTTTCTAGATAAAAACATAGTTCACCATCCTTTATTCAACCATTGATTATTAAAAATGCTACCGGTTACCCGGACAAATTGTTTTTTCACAATCACTAAACTTTCTCAACTTCATTTTATTGAAAAAAAATCACTAAAAACAACAGGTTAAATCTAAAATAAGAACAGTAAACACGTATTGTAAAAGTGGCTCATAAAATGACATTTATGTATTTGAAGTACGGTTAAGATCATAATATTCATCAGCGATGCATGAATTGGTTTTAAATATATATATAGTTTATGTTCTATAATTTTTAACAAAACTCGATACTTAATTCCATGCTTATTAACTAATAATTTTTATTCGTTCATGAATGAAAAATAATCGTGTGTTAATTTTATTCATTTACACGTTAATATTCATCATAAAAATAGGGATAGTCAGCCAGAGCTGTAGATAATAACCAATATTAAATATGCAAATTTTCACACCGCCAGAATGGCTGTTTATTGATTTTCTAATTTGGTATATTAGCATTTGACTGATTATTTAACTGTCGATCAGCACTACTAAAAAAGTTAGAGTATTTTAATTAGCCGACCTAAAAAAAGCCATTTCACTGAAGCCTATTAAAATAAATTAACAGAATTATTTTTTATATTATAGCGGCGTTAACCCATAAAAATTCTTGAGGCATTTCACTACCATAGTTTAGTTAAAATATTGTCAAACGCGGGGCTTACCTATAATAAAGATAGTGAAAATTAGAAACAAAATAAATTCCAGATTTATAATAAATCCTATTTTTTGCCAATCATGCTGATAACGTTACTACGTCACTATAACAAATGATAAATTTATTTATCTGTGATGACTAAATAATGAGGCTTATTCAAATACCAACACCTTACCATTCTTTTTTTAAGCTAATTTATCAACAAAATAATAACTGACACGCGGCAAATGTTAGATGTGAGGATTATAGTTCACTCTCTATTTTTAATATTACACCATATAAAAGTCTGATTTTAATATTTAACGATGGGATAGTTAACTGACTTCTTAAATATATAGTCCAGAATACATGTTAGTTTATCCTTAACTGCATCTACTCCCACTCATAGTCATTGCATTTTCTATATTGTGAATAAGACAGCCTATAACAAGTTTAAATCGCTGAATGTAAATCTATAGCAAAGCGCCCCCTATCGACTCAGCCACCTCCCCACTTCATTACATTTTTATCGGATATCTGCTACTATTCACGCACATTTTTATCAGGAAACGACGCTGGCTATGAAATTTGTCTCTTTTAATATCAATGGTCTACGTGCCCGCCCTCATCAATTAGCGGCGATCATCGAACAACATCAGCCGGACGTTATTGGGCTACAAGAAACCAAAGTTCACGATGATATGTTCCCTCTTGAAGAAGTTAGCCAGCATGGCTATCACGTGTTTTATCATGGCCAAAAAGGCCATTATGGCGTCGCTCTGCTCACCAAGCAGCAACCGCTGGCAGTGCGCCGTGGTTTCCCAACCGATGAAGAAGATGCCCAGCGCCGGATTATTATGGCCGATCTGGAAACGCCACAGGGTGTTTTAACCGTCATTAACGGTTATTTTCCACAGGGCGAAAGCCGCGATCATCCGACTAAATTCCCGGCAAAAGAACGTTTTTATCAGGATCTACAAAGCTATTTGGAAAAAGAATTAAGCCCGGAGGCGCAGGTTTTAATCATGGGCGATATCAATATTAGCCCAACGGATTTAGATATCGGCATCGGTGAAGACAACCGTAAGCGCTGGTTGCGCACCGGAAAATGTTCGTTCTTACCGGAAGAGCGGGAATGGTTAGCCCGTTTGCAAAACTGGGGGCTGGTCGATACTTTCCGCGCCGCCAACCCTGATTGTCATGATCGTTACTCCTGGTTCGATTATCGCTCTCGCGGCTTTGATGAAAACCGCGGGCTGCGCATTGATGTTGTGCTAGCGACTCAATCACTTGCAGACCGCTGCATTTCTACCGGTATTGATTACGAGATCCGCAGTATGGAAAAACCGTCCGATCACGCCCCGATCTGGTCTGAGTTTTCTCTATAACTATTTTCATCGCTATTTTCCCCGTGGCAACACGGGGAATGTCGCAATTCTTATACGCCGAATGGCTCCTCTGAGAGATTATATTCATGAAACTTATCGACGTGGTTGCCGCTATCATTCAGCATCAGGACAAAATCCTGCTGGCTCAGCGAGATGAAAGCAGCGATCAGGCCGGTTTGTGGGAGTTTCCCGGAGGAAAGGTTGAGCCAGGTGAAAGCCAGCCGCAGGCGTTACGACGCGAATTAGCAGAAGAATTGGACATTGACGCCAAAATTTCCGGTTACGTTGCCAGCCACCAGCGAGATTTACCCGATCGCAGAATTTGTTTACATGCCTGGCGCGTAGAGGAATTTTACGGAGAACCCCAGATGCATTGCCATTCGGCTTTAATCTGGGTCACTCCGGAGCAAGCACTAAATTATCCGTTGGCTCCGGCGGATATTCCTTTACTGGAAGCCTTTATCAGCCAACGGACAACCAAATAGGTTAACGAGGAAGTCGTTTCCAAATCAGTGGATGGGTTCCAGTGACGTTCGGATCCCGCACACACTGCAATATCTCGCCTTCCACCCGCAAAACTGCCCCTTCCGAGTAATTCTGATTTTGATAAACGCAGCAGCGGGGACAGTTATTATTATTGGTTCCACGCGTACCGGCGTTATTCCACATGTCCGGAGGCAAAGGCACCACCACATCCACGTTATTTCCCAGGTTTGGGCGGTTTGCCCAAGTCGTGCTGCAGAATAAAACGCTCAACGCGAGGCACCCTATCATTATGGTTTTTTTCATGATTTACTCTCCTTTGCCTTCACGCTGGTTTTTTTACTTTTTTTAGCCGGAACGGCCGGCGCAGCCGGTAAACCACGAAACGCCTGAGGCGTTCGGTTCTGCTTTGCCTGATAAATTAAATTTTGCAGCGTTACCACTAATGGTTGCATAAAATCCTGATAACGACAGTTTTTCTCACTGATTTGCGTCAAAGTCGACTCCCAGTGCGCCGTCATATCGGGTCGAGCGGCAATATCCGGCAACGCATGGATCAACGCCCTTCCCGCAGGGCTGGCATGAATGTAACGCCCTTTTTTAAATAGGAAAGTGCGTTTAAATAACAGTTCAATGATGCCCGCGCGAGTCGCTTCTGTCCCTAAACCATCGGTCGCGCGCAGGACTTTTTTCAGTTCTTTATCCTGCACAAAGCGCGCTATGCCCGTCATGGCAGACAATAAACTTGCATCGGTAAAAGGCCGCGGCGGTTGCGTTTGTCGCTCTACCACCTCGCCCTTTTCACACAGCAATTCGTCCCCTTGAGCAACCACCGGCAGCGGTGAACCTTCGTTTTCCTCGTCTCGCTCTTTGCTGCCCAATAGCGTACGCCAGCCCGCCTCGGCCAGAAAACGAGCTTTGGCGATAAATTTTCCTCCGGCAATATCCAGTTCAATCACGCATTTTCGGAACATCGCGTCGGGACAGAATTGCATCAGATACTGAGTAGCGACCAAGGTATAGACCTTGGCTTCATCCTGCGTCAATGAAACCTTGCTGGAGCGGGCAGTAGGAATAATCGCATGGTGCGCATCCACTTTCTTATCGTCCCAGCAACGATTGCGGCGGTCGCTGTCCATCACCGCTGGCGGCTGTAAATCCGGTAGATGCACGCTGATTGCATTCAACACCGAATGACGACCGGCAAAATGCTCTTCCGGCAGATAACGGCTATCCGAGCGAGGATAAGTAATAAGTTTGTGGGTTTCGTATAAACGCTGGCACACATCCAGCACCTGTTGAGCGCTAAGGCCAAAACGCTTGGCGGCCTCGATTTGCAGCGTAGACAGGGAAAACGGTAAAGGTGCGGTTTCTGATTCCCGTTTATCATTATAGGATGTCACCCGCGCCGGCTGGCCAGTGATCCGGTTGACCACGTGCTCAGCTAAGGGACGGTGCAGTAAGCGACCTTCCTCATCCTGATAGGATTCACAGGAATCGCTTGGCTGCCACAAGGCAACAAAGCGTTCATCGGCCGGCGTAACAATATGAGCCTTAACCTCAAAGAAATCCTTGGGTACAAAGTCTTCAATTTCTTCGTCCCGCCGGACGACCAGCCCCAGAACCGGCGTTTGCACCCGGCCAACGGACAGCACGCCGTCGTAACCCGCATTACGACCCAGAATGGTATAAGCGCGAGTCATATTGATGCCGTATAGCCAATCAGCCCGTGAGCGCGCCAGAGCGGAAACGCACAGCGGAATAAACTCTTTGTTATCGCGTAGACGAGAAACTGCCCGCTCTACCGCCTGCGGGTTGAGATCGTTTATCAGGCAGCGCCGCACATTCTGTCGTTTTTCCGCCGCTAATCCCAGATAATCCAACACCTCATCGACCAAAAGCTGCCCTTCGCGATCCGGGTCGCCCGCGTGGACGACTTCATCAGCCTGCTGTAACAACTGTTTGATAACGTTAAGCTGTTTGCTGACCGAAGGCCGCGGCTTCAATTGCCACTTTTCAGGAATAATCGGTAGATCGGCCAATGACCATCGCGCATAGCGACTATCGTAGGCATCCGGCTGCGCCTGTTCGAGCAAATGCCCGACGCACCAGGTGACAACGTGTTGATTACCACAGGCAATAAAGCCGTCCCCCCGCTTATGGGGTTTCGGCAAGATATCGGCAATAGCGCGGGCCAGACTGGGTTTTTCGGCAATAAACAGTTGCATTAGCGGCCCTAAAGAAACGTCGGTAGTATCGGTATTGAAGGCGATGGGAAAATCATTCGCAAATCTCAATTAAGGCGCGATCGGTGCGCGGTGCAGTCAGTTCCCCTATCGGGCTAAGCATCATGCCATAGCGCTCAGCTACGGCATGAACCTCATTTTCAGCCGCCGGTAATACTGCCAGTAGCAGGCCACCGGAGGTTTGAGGATCGCACAACAGTTTTCTTTGTAAATCAGACATCTGCCCGATCAGATGACCGTAGCTGTCAAAGTTACGCTGCGTCCCCCCCGGCACACAGCCTTCTTCAATATATTCAACCACCGCAGGCAATTTGGGAATCGCCGAAAAATGTAGCGTTGCCTGCACACCGGAACCCTGACAGATTTCGCTTAAATGCCCCAATAGGCCGAAACCGGTCACGTCGGTCATCGCGGTAACGCCGGCAATGTGAGCAAAATCAGCGCCTGATTTATTCAATTGGCACATAGTTTCAGTTGCAACGCCTTGATGCTCCGGCCGTAATTTACTTTTCTTTTCCGCCGTTGTCAGAACGCCAATGCCTAAGGGTTTGGTCAAAAACAGCTTGCAGCCTGCCTGTGCGGCGCTGTTTTTCTTCACCTGTTCGGTACTGACCACGCCGGTCACTGCCAGACCAAAAATCGGCTCTGGCGCATCGATAGAATGCCCACCGGCCAGCGAAATACCCGCCTGAGCGCAAACGTGTCGCCCACCTTCAATCACCCGACGCGCCACTTCCGGCGCCAATTTATCGATCGGCCAGCCAAGAATCGCAATCGCCATAATAGGTTTCCCCCCCATGGCATAGATATCGCTGATCGCATTAGTGGCAGCAATACGGCCAAAATCGAAGGGATCATCCACGATCGGCATAAAGAAATCCGTGGTGCTGATAATACCGACACCGCTGCCAATATCGTACACCGCCGCATCGTCCCGGGTTTCATTACCCACCAATAGCCGCGGATCGAAGAATTTCTGCTGATCGGAGTGCAAAATGGTTTCCAGCACTTTCGGCGAGATTTTGCAGCCGCATCCGGCTCCGTGGCTATATTGCGTAAGACGTATCGCTGGCGATGTCATATATCACTTCCCTCGGTTAACCATCATCGGATTAATTAACACTGATTATGATAGGCAAAGAACATATCGCCTATGGTAGCGCTTACCGAGGGAATTGATAAGTAGCGCTGGCTGTTCAGGCAGTTAGCTTGGTCACAAAGCAGACGGAAACGCAGCTTAAGCTGCCAATTTCTGGCCTAAGCTGCATTGGGAAAGGCTTAAAAGTGGCTAACGAAGGTGCTGACATCCGGCGGCGTCACCTTACTGGAACCTTTTAACTGCGGTGTGCCAAGATAGAGGAAACCGACAATTTCATCCTGTTCACGGCAGGCAAAACCGGCCCGAACCACCGAATGATGTGTCCATGAGCCAGTTCGCCAGATACCGTTAAAACCTTGCGCCAGAGCAGCCATTTGCATTGCCTGCACCGCACAACCGGCGGAAACAACCTGCTCCCAGTTTGGTACTTTCGGGTTTTCCGTCACATGGGCAATCACGGTAATAATCAGTGGCGCGCGGAAAGGAGCCATTTTCGCCTTTTCCAGTACCGCATCGTCGGAGCCATCATGGCGCACTGCTTTTTGCAGCAATTCGCTGAAACGTCCCAACCCTTCTCCTTCAATTAGCACAAAACGCCAGGGTTGCAGTGCACCATGATCCGGAGCGCGCATACCGGCGTGAATGATATTTTCCAACGCTTCGCCAGTTGGCGCAGGGGCGGTCAAACGCGAGGCCGAACGGCGGTTAAGCAGCAAATCTAACGCATCCATACTCTTCTCCAGATAACGATTTTCATTTTCAGCACGGTAACATAAGTAGAGGATTTGTTACCAGCTTGACCAATACGTTTAGCTGTCTGATGATTTAATACTGACTTTTTATTTGTAGGTCATTAGGATACCCCCACTTGCTCGGATTTGTTGGAGATCACATGCGCACTTTGTGGCGAATTATTAGCGGTTTTTTCAAGTGGACCTGGCGTCTACTTAATTTTGTCAGAGAATTCGTTCTTAACCTGTTCCTGATTTTCCTCATCGTTGTGGGCGTCGGTATTTATCTGATGGTCCAAAGCAAGCCGGTTGAACCGGTAAAAGGTGCTCTGCTGGTCAATCTGACCGGTGTGGTGGTAGATACGCCGGCAGTGAACAATAAAGTGATGCAGTTCACCCGCGAAATGTTAGGGGCATCGAGCAACCGTCTGCAGGAAAATTCGCTGTTCGACGTGGTGGAAACCCTTCGTCGGGCTAAAACCGATAACAATATCAATGGGCTCGTTTTGTCCCTGTCTGATTTTGCCGGTGCCGACCAGCCTTCTCTGCAATACATTGGCAAAGCGCTACGCGAATTCCGTGACAGTGGCAAGCCTATCTATGCCGTGGGTGATAGCTATAACCAGCAACAATATTATCTGGCCAGTTTCGCCAATAAAATCTACCTGTCTCCTCAAGGCTCGGTGGATCTAAAAGGCTTTGCCAGCAATAACCTGTACTACAAATCTCTGCTGGAAAAACTGAAAGTCACGACCAATATTTTCCGCGTCGGGACTTATAAATCCGCCGTGGAACCTATGATTCGCGATGATATGTCTCCGGCTGCGCGTGAAGCGGATACCCGCTGGATCGGCGGCATGTGGAATAACTATCTGACGGCAGTTGCCGCTAACCGCCAGCTCACTCCTGAACAACTGTTCCCCGGAGCGGCCGGTATTATCAGCGGCTTGCAGCAGGTTGGTGGCGATCCGGCGCAGTACGCGCTGGAACATAAACTGGTTGATCAGTTGGCCTCCCGTCCGGCGGTAGAAGCTGAATTGATCAAAACTTTCGGCTGGGACAAGCAAAAAAACGATTACAACTCCGTCAGTATTTACGATTACCAACCTGCTCCAAAAGTGCAGCAAGGTGAAGAAATCGCCGTTATCTTTATTAACGGGGCGATTATGGATGGTCCACAAACGCCCGGCAGCGTGGGCGGTGATAATACCGCGGCACAAATCCGTGAAGCGCGTTTGAATCCGAAAATCAAAGCGGTGGTATTGCGGGTAAATAGTCCGGGTGGCAGCGTCAGCGCCTCTGAGCTGATTCGCTCCGAACTGGCCGCGCTACGTGCCGCAAACAAACCGCTTGTCGTTTCTATGGGCGGGATGGCTGCATCCGGCGGTTACTGGGTATCCACCCCGGCGAACTACATTATCGCCAGCCCAAGCACCCTGACCGGTTCCATCGGCATCTTCGGCGTGGTCAACACCTATCAGGATTCGCTGGGTGCCTTGGGTGTCCATACCGACGGCGTAGCTACTTCGCCGCTGGCTGACGTGGCTGTCACCAAGAATTTGCCGCCTGAATTTGCTCAGATGATGCAAATCAGCATCGAGAATGGTTATAAGAACTTTATCGATCTGGTTGCTACCTCGCGCCATAAAACACCTGAGCAGGTTGATGCCATTGCTCAAGGACACGTCTGGTTAGGTTTAGATGCCAAAAACAACGGTTTGGTGGATCAACTGGGCGACTTCGATGACGCGGTGAAAAAAGCCGCCGAGCTGGCTAAGCTGAAAACCTACCAGCTGAACTGGTATGTCGATCAGCCGGGCTTCATCGATATGCTGTTTGGGCAAATGGGGGCGTCGGTTCACGCCATGCTGCCTTCAGTGCTGCAAGCTTGGCTGCCAGCGCCAGTTTCCACGCTCGCCATGGCGGTAAAAGATCAACCGGGTTTCTTTACTAATCTGAACGATCCACAGAATCGCTATGCGCTTTGCCTGAATTGCGGTGATGTACGCTGATAAACAACGCAAATAACAGATAAATCTCCAGCCCGGTACTTGCCGGGCTTTTTTTCTGCGCCAGCCACCCTATAATCCAGTCATCTCACTCAGCGGTATGCTTACATGCAAAAGAAATCCATTTACGTTGCCTATACCGGCGGTACTATCGGTATGCAGCGCTCTGAACAGGGTTACATCCCGGTATCCGGCCATTTACAACGTCAACTGGCGCTGATGCCTGAATTCCATCGTCCTGAAATGCCCGATTTTACCATTCACGAATACGCGCCTTTGATTGATTCTTCGGATATGACGCCGGAAGACTGGCAGCACATCGCCGATGACATTAAGCAGAATTACGATCTTTATGATGGCTTCGTGATTTTGCATGGTACGGATACCATGGCGTTTACCGCTTCCGCTTTGTCTTTTATGCTGGAGAATCTGGCTAAACCGGTCATAGTGACAGGGTCACAGATTCCATTGGCGGAGTTGCGTTCCGATGGGCAAACCAACCTGTTGAACTCGCTGTATCTGGCGGCAAACTATCCGGTTAACGAAGTGACCCTGTTCTTCAATAACAAACTGTTTCGCGGCAATCGCACCACCAAGGCTCATGCCGATGGTTTCGACGCCTTTGCCTCACCCAACCTATCGGTGTTATTGGAAGCCGGGATACACATTCGCCGCGTAACTTCGGTCATCTCTCCGGCCAGTAACGGTCCGTTGATCGTGCATAACATTACGCCGCAGCCCATTGGGGTCGTGACTATCTATCCGGGGATTTCCGGCGCGGTAGTGCGCAACTTCTTGCTACAGCCGGTCAAGGCGCTGATTTTGCGTTCTTACGGCGTGGGTAATGCCCCGCAGAAAGCCGAACTGTTGGATGAGCTGAAACATGCCAGCGAACGTGGCATTGTAGTGGTGAATTTGACTCAGTGTATTTCTGGTCGTGTGAATATGGACGGCTATGCCACCGGTAATGCTCTGGCTCATGCTGGCGTGATCAGTGGATTTGATATGACCGTAGAAGCGGCGTTGACCAAATTGCACTATCTGCTCAGCCAGCCGCTGGATGCCGACCAAATTCGCCAATTGATGCAACAGAACCTACGTGGTGAATTAACCGATGTCGGTTAATCTTCGGAGCCTGAATGAAAACCGCCCTGCTTTTAATTGATTTACAGAATGATTTTTGCCCCGCTGGCGCATTGGCTGTCACCGATGGCGATAAAGTCATCGGGGTAGCGAATCAGGCTATCGAACTGTGCCAAAAACGGGATTATTCGATTATTGCCAGTCAGGATTGGCATCCGGCAAACCACCGCAGTTTCGCCGTTAACTCCAATGCGCAACCGGGAACGATTGGCGATCTGAATGGACTGACGCAAGTGTGGTGGCCAGTACACTGCGTGCAGCATCAACCGGGAGCTGATTTTCATCCCCACCTGAACAGTTCAGCTATTCAACAAGTATTTCGGAAAGGTCAGGACCCCGAGATAGACAGCTACAGCGCGTTCTTTGATAACGGTCGACGGGCAAAAACGGCACTGGATGACTGGTTAAAAGCGCAGAGTATTAACCGTCTGCTGGTCATGGGTTTAGCCACCGATTATTGCGTTAAATACAGCGTGTTAGATGCTCTCACCCTGGGCTATGAAACCTGGGTGATTACCGAAGGCTGTCGCGGTGTTAACCTGCAACCGCAAGACAGTGAGCTGGCGTTGATTGAAATGCGGAGCGCCGGTGCGCAATTAGTCTCATTGTCACAGATAGCCGAACGGCTTGACGGAATTAGATAAGCTCTAAACATGATAGGGTTGAGTTGTACAGTTAGACGCTTCGCAGCAGGTTACCCGAAATGATGCGGCAGGAGTGATGAGGTTTACAATTGGGTTCGCTACCAGATGGTCAAAACGGCGTACCCTCTGAAAGGCGATTATCTGCCGTATAGCTGAGTTTAGCCGCGCGATAACCAGGCTAATGCGGCGACTTATAACGCTGCCGTGGGTCTCGCCGGGAACAGACAGTGCCGGGAGAGTTAAAAAGATTTTAAGAACAGGCCAGACATTGCATGTTGCCGTTAAGACGGGAATGAAGTTACCCGCATGAAGTCAGAGCAAAATGTAAAAAGTACCCGCATAAAAAGGCTGCTGGTCACCTTAAATGACCAGCATTAGGCGGAATGGCCCGTTTCGCTTTTGTATGCTCGCCAGTGTGGTTCCGGCTCTCGCCTGAATTATTGCGCTTTAATCTTAATCAGCGGCTGCTTGGCAAACTGCTGTTTAAGCTCCTGTTTACTCTTCATCACGATCTGGCCGTCGGTGCCAATACTCATATGTTGAGCGTCTGTGTTATGCCGGGCTTGCCACAACATAACCATTTGCAGACTGTTCTCTTTTTGTTCTGCCGTCAGGGCTACACCATCGGGCCATTTCCCTAACTCCACCGCCTGCGACAAACGCTGGTAAATTTCCGGCGTCATGGAGGCAATCAAATCATCAAGCTCCATTGGGCATTCCTAAGTGAATAATTTGCTGAATCGTTTTTTCAGCAAAATTGCAAATTAAAAATACGTCGAGATAAAGGTTCAACCCGCTATCTGTTCGCCACTCTCATCGTCAACAAAATTCAGCGAGGCCGAATTGACACAGTAACGCTCGCCGGTTGGCTGCGGGCCGTCGGGGAACACGTGGCCCAGATGAGCGTCGCAGTGACCACAGCGGATCTCTACCCGATGCATATTATGTGAATAATCATCAATATAGCGAATAGAGTCGGCGGCGATAGGTTCGTAAAAACTGGGCCAGCCGCAGCCGGAATCAAATTTGGAATCGGAGATAAATAGCGGTTGCTGGCAGCATAGGCACTGATACACCCCGGTGCGCTTATTGTGCAGCAGTTTGCCGGAAAATGGCGCTTCGGTTCCGTGGTTCTGCGTAACATGACGCTGTATATCAGTCAGTTGCTCAAGAGGTTTTGTAGGGTTTTGTTCTTTAGCCATTTGTGCGGTTCTCTGACAAGGAATAAAGTCAACGAAAACAAGGTGTAATAATAACAAAAAATTAACAACAAAGCAGCAGATTTTAGCCTAGACTCTATCCCATTCCGGTTTGAAGTGCGTTAATGTGATAAAAATCGCAAAATTTACCGCCCCGCCCTTTAAACTTGTGGGTTCGCCCCAATATAGAAATGTGGCCAATGGTTTCAGGAATGTGTGATTAATGTGCAAACTCGCTCGTTTGGTTTGATTTGCAGCAAGAATTGACACGATTCCGCTTGACGCTCGGTGTGGTTTTTGTAATTTTACAACCAACCTTTTATTCACTAACAAATAGCTGGTGGAATATATGACTATCAAAGTAGGTATCAACGGTTTTGGCCGTATCGGTCGCATTGTTTTCCGTGCTGCTCAAGAACGTTCTGACATTGAAATCGTTGCAATCAACGATTTGTTGGACGCGGATTACATGGCATACATGCTGAAGTACGACTCTACCCATGGTCGTTTCGACGGTACTGTAGAAGTGAAAGACGGCCACCTGGTTGTTAACGGTAAAACCATCCGTGTTACCGCAGAGAGAGATCCGGCTAACCTGAAGTGGAACGAAGTCAACGTTGACGTTGTTGCTGAAGCGACTGGTCTGTTCCTGACTGACGAAACGGCTCGTAAGCACATCGCTGCTGGCGCGAAAAAAGTGGTTCTGACTGGCCCTTCTAAAGACGACACCCCAATGTTCGTTATGGGCGTTAACCACAAGTCTTATGCTGGCCAAGAAATCGTTTCTAACGCTTCTTGCACCACTAACTGCCTGGCACCACTGGCTAAAGTTATCAACGACAAATTCGGTATCGTTGAAGCGCTGATGACCACTGTTCATGCAACTACCGCAACTCAAAAAACCGTTGATGGCCCGTCTCACAAAGACTGGCGCGGCGGCCGCGGCGCATCCCAGAACATCATCCCATCCTCTACCGGCGCAGCTAAAGCTGTAGGTAAAGTGATTCCAGAACTGAACGGCAAACTGACCGGTATGGCGTTCCGCGTTCCTACTCCTAACGTTTCTGTTGTTGACCTGACTGCACGTCTGGAAAAACCCGCTTCTTACAAAGAAATCTGTGCTGCAATCAAAGCAGCTTCAGAAGGCGAGCTGAAAGGCGTTCTGGGCTACACCGAAGACGACGTTGTATCTACCGATTTCAACGGCGAAAAACTCACTTCAGTATTCGATGCTAAAGCAGGTATCGCGCTGAACGACAACTTTGTGAAACTGGTTTCTTGGTACGATAACGAAACTGGCTACTCGAACAAAGTTCTGGACCTGATCTCCCACATCTCCAAGTAATGGATTGATGTCGAAATCAGTAAAAACCGCCTTCGGGCGGTTTTTTTATGCCCCTAGCCTCCCCCGGTTCTCTGCCTCAATGCCGATAAATTTGCGCAATATCAATGATTAATCTGCTACATATAAGCCGTAGGTAAAAACAGAAAAGCTTGTGATACTATCGATAATCTGAGGTTCAACGAATAACTGCCACTTTTCAATTAAGGCCAAATTAATGAACGAGAAAGTTTTTAGTCTGCCCGTTGTTGAACAAATCTCCCCTTATATCAGCCAACGTCAACTGGACAACCTACCCGTTGTGGTCGTTTCTCACCCTAAAGTACGCGCCGCCGTTGCTCTGCAAGGTGCGCATCTGCTGGCATGGCAGCCTAGCGGTGAACAACCGGTTATTTGGCTAAGCAACAATACCGCATTTACCGACGGCGTAGCGATTCGCGGCGGTGTACCTATCTGTTGGCCTTGGTTCGGTCCAACGGCGCAGCCTTCCCACGGTTTCGCACGCATTCTGCCGTGGACACTGACCGCGCACGATGAGAATGATAACGGCGTGATGCTGACTTTCACGCTGAAAGACAGCGACGAAACCCGTAAATACTGGCCACATGCCTTCACGTTAATCGCTCGTTTCAAACTGGGCGTTGAATGTGAAATGGAGCTGGAATCCCACGGGGATTATCAGGCTGCCGCCGCCCTGCATACTTATTTCCAAATCGGGGATATCAGCCAGATTAAAATTAGTGGCCTGGGCGAGAAGTACATCGATAAGGTATTGAAAATCAACGACGCCGCTCAAAGCGGCGACCTGGTCTTTAACGGCCAGACAGATCGGGTTTATACCCAACCGGAACCTTACAGCCTGATTAAAGACCCGGCGCTGAAACGAACCATTGAGATTCATCATCATCACCAAAGCGACGTTGTTGCCTGGAACCCAGGCCCTGAGCTGTCTTGCAGCATGCAGGATATGCCAAATGATGGCTACAAAACCATGGTTTGCGTTGAAACTGCGCGAGTCAGTCAACCCATGGTCGCGGCCGATGAAGCGCCTGCTCGCCTTGCAATGACAATTCGCAGCCGCAAAAACGCCTAACAACGCCGCCGCACGCAATATCAGTACGTTAAAATGGAGCCTGGTGCTCCATTTTTATATGGGTCTATGCCTTGTAGCAGATAACCACATATATTCGTATGTATATGGCGACTTTCTTGCGCTCAGCAGCTATTGCATCGGTGAAATTGATTTCAAAAGCGTAGAGATTGTCGTTTTAATATGCGAATAGCCGATTCATAAATCGCTCTTTAGCCGGTTTCGGGGAACATAAATTCATCACTGTTTATTCCATCATTTCCTTTCCATTAAATACTTCAATTTTACTCTCTGAATCTACACTTTAGAATTTATAATTTGTATTTAGACTGGTTTCGATAATCCCCATCCATTCGGCTAATGCGTTAATGTAATGAAAGCCAAAACCTTTAAATTAATATGCGCCCTGTGTAGCATATCACTGAAAATAATAATCAGCGGGACTCGTAACTCTCCCGAGAATGAACATCATGAATTAACGAAGCGTCCTGATGACATAAACCAACTGGGTGAAATAAATAAAATAATAACTTTCTTCTGGTATCCAGTACCTTAACCATTTACCTACCTGATTAACTTATCCGTTTTAGTCTGAGTAAATAGACAACAGGATACATCCAGATTATTGGTAAAATATGGGATAGGAGATTCGCCGTTTAATCGAACGCAGAAATAGCTATGAGAACCCATTAAGTCTAAAAAATAGAATAGGGTTCCTGAAAACTCTTCGTTAAAACGGTTCGCCAATATAGAAATTCAATCCATATCAATACGATTATTAGCATTAAACGAATTGTTCTTCAAAAAATCTAAGGCGTGCCTGCGAATAGGCCATTCGCGCTAGGGAAATGATAAGAGAAAGCGTCAGTTAAGCGTTAAATTAACCAAAATCAGGGGCCTGCTGGCCCCTGTCATTCTATCTGATTATATTAATCAAAAAGTATAGGTCACACCGGTCCAGACGATACCGGTATAGGATTTATCAACCATTGGGCTGTCTTTAACTTCGCTCGACAGTTGAATATAACGGCCAAGGAAGAATGCATTCCAGCTAGCGTTAATTTGATAATGTGCAGACAACTCAGCATAAGGCGACCAGCTATCACTCGGCTCATAAGCGCTCAAAGTGCTACGCGCAGCTTCGTTACCACTCACGCCGTAGTAATATTTGTTCTGGTTTTTGCTGTTCCAGGTTACACCCACACCCGGCGTCAACAACCAGTTGTTCAGTTGGAATTTATACAGGTAAGCCACATCCCCGATCAAACCGTTACTGTTATCCAGCATGTCCCCCGAAATCGCGGTGCGAATAATTCCCCAGTCTTCGGTATGAGCATAAGACACGCCAGCCATTAACGTGCCGCGACGTTTGTCTAACTGCTTCATGCGCCAGTCGTCGCTATCATTCGGTCTGAAGTTTAACGGCAGAAAGTAAGCGTCCAGAGTCAGGCGGTTGCTATCATCACGCCACAGGTAATAACCGGCAGCCAGAGTACGGAAATAAAAATCATCACCTTCGTAATTGATCACAGGAACCGGATAAACGCGATCCTGTTTGCCCAAATACGGATCCGGGCTAACTAAGGCGGAAGCCCCTAAAGACCAGGTACCGGCATGTGCAGCACTGGCACAGCTAATGGCGATGGCTGCAGCAGCCAAAGTTTTTAGTTTAAAGGTTTTCACAAATTGTCTATTCCATATGTAAACAAATAATTAGTTGCCTTAGTGTAAAGCAACTGTTGGCTTTCTGCTGGAACTTTACATAAATTCAGGCAAAAACTCCGTGATTTATAAAGGAAATGCCTATTACCAAACCCGTAACATTTTCAATCACAGTGCGGTTTACGGCTGCAATTAGCCAAGCAATTATAGTAACTAGTGAAAATTATTGTTACTCTTCTGCGGATAAAAATGATGCTATCGCATCAATCTCTAAGCGCCTTTCTTTCCCGTCCTCAGATTATCGACCTACGACATCAATCCCGACGCTCATTCCAACCTTAGACCGAAAGCCGCAGTCTGACGCTGCGGATTGATTACAAAGATAAATAGGTTGCGATAGATTTGACAGCTGTTAACAGAAAGTAAGTAAAATTTATGTCGTTTTGATTACACCAGTATACCGGCACTTTCCCAGAATAAAAAACCAGCAAGAATCATAATTCAATCAGTTAACCCCGTAATATTAGCATAATACTCTAATTAAGTACCTTCCCTCACCGCAGAATTGGTCAATCTATCGCCATGGCCAACTTGACCTTTAGAACAGACGCGACCATAACAATAAGGTAGTAGTTTCAAAATTTTAACCCAATAAAGCCCTACTACTTTTTTATGTTCCCAACCATTCAAACAGGACGGGCATGCTATGAACATATTTGATCACTATCGCCAGCGCTATGAAGCGGCCAAAGACGAAGAGTTCACTCTGCAGGAGTTTCTTACTGTCTGTCAGCAGGATCGCAGTGCTTATGCCAACGCGGCCGAACGTTTGCTGATGGCTATTGGTAGCCCCGTGATGGTCGACACTGCGCTGGATTCACGCATGTCTCGGCTATTCTCCAACCGGGTTATTGCCCGATACCCTGCGTTTGAAGAATTCTACGGCATGGAAGAAGCCATCGAACAAATCGTTTCCTATCTGAAACATGCGGCCCAAGGGCTGGAAGAGAAGAAACAGATCCTCTATTTATTAGGTCCGGTGGGCGGGGGTAAATCCTCTCTGGCCGAAAGACTAAAAGCCTTGATGCAGCTCGTACCCATCTATGTGCTCAGCGCCAACGGCGAGCGCAGCCCGGTTAACGATCATCCGCTGTGCCTGTTTAATCCGCAGGAAGACGCGGCCATTCTGGCGAAAGAGTACAATATTCCTAACCGTTATCTCGGCACCATCATGTCGCCGTGGGCCGCCAAACGTTTGCACGAATTCGGTGGCGATATCACTAAATTTAAAGTGATTAAAGTTTGGCCTTCGATTTTGCAACAGATCGCCATTGCCAAAACCGAGCCGGGAGATGAAAACAATCAGGACATCTCCGCTCTGGTTGGGAAAGTGGATATCCGTAAGCTGGAAAATCACGCGCAAAACGACCCCGATGCCTATGGTTATTCTGGTGCATTATGCCGCGCTAACCAAGGGATTATGGAATTCGTTGAGATGTTCAAAGCGCCGATTAAAGTCCTGCATCCCCTGCTGACGGCCACGCAGGAAGGTAACTATAACGGTACTGAGGGTATCTCTGCCCTGCCATTCAACGGCATCATCCTGGCTCACTCCAACGAATCGGAATGGGTCACTTTCAGAAACAACAAAAACAATGAAGCCTTCCTCGACCGCGTATACATCGTCAAGGTTCCTTACTGCCTGCGGGTTTCAGAGGAAATCAAGATTTACGACAAACTGTTGGAACACAGTGAGTTAACCCACGCGCCTTGCGCGCCAGGAACGTTGGAAACGCTGGCTCGTTTCTCTGTCTTATCGCGTCTGAAAGAGCCGGAAAACTCCAGTATTTACTCGAAAATGCGCGTGTACGACGGTGAGAGTCTGAAAGATACCGATCCTAAAGCCAAGTCTTATCAGGAATATCGTGATTATGCCGGCGTGGATGAAGGGATGAACGGCCTATCTACTCGTTTCGCCTTTAAAATTCTGTCGCGCGTATTTAACTTCGATCACGCGGAAGTGGCGGCCAACCCGGTGCACCTGTTCTATGTTCTGGAACAGCAAATCGAGAGGGAACAATTCCAGCAGGACGTGGCTGAGAAGTATCTGGAGCACCTGAAAGGTTATCTGATTCCGAAATACGCCGAATTTATCGGTAAAGAAATTCAGACCGCCTATCTGGAATCCTACTCTGAATACGGCCAAAACATTTTCGACCGCTACGTTATCTATGCCGATTTCTGGATTCAGGATCAGGAATATCGCGATCCGGATACCGGTCAACTGTTCGATCGCGAGGCACTGAACGCCGAACTGGAGAAAATCGAGAAGCCAGCGGGTATCAGTAACCCGAAAGATTTCCGTAACGAGATCGTTAACTTTGTTCTGAGGGCGCGGGCTAATAACAATGGCCGTAATCCTAACTGGACCAGCTACGAAAAATTACGCACGGTCATTGAGAAGAAAATGTTCTCTAATACCGAAGAGTTACTGCCAGTCATCTCTTTCAATGCGAAAACCTCAACGGATGAGCAGAAAAAACATGATGACTTTGTCGACCGGATGATGGAGAAAGGTTATACCCGCAAGCAAGTTCGCCTGCTGTGTGAATGGTATCTGCGGGTAAGAAAATCTTCATAACCCGTTTGCCGATACAGTTCGGCATAACAGGTATAAACCCAATAGATTTCAAGCGGCAGCTTGAGAAATAACGGGGCTCCCCAAGAGATTTCGGGCGGCGGCAAGGCGGCAATTGAACACCCCCCAGTCATTTAGCCCGCTAAGTGACTGGGGTGAAGGAAAGCCGCCAACGCAACAACCGTTCGAAAGATGAAGGTGAGATTCAGGTCGATCGGATTCGGGGGACTTATGGGCTACTTTATTGACAGGCGACTTAACGGCAAAAACAAAAGCATGGTTAACCGCCAACGCTTTTTGCGTCGTTATAAGGCGCAGATTAAACAGTCGATTACCGAGGCCATCAACAAACGGTCTGTGACTGACGTAGACAGCGGCGAATCGGTTTCCATCCCTATCGACGACATTAACGAACCGATGTTTCATCAGGGACGCGGTGGCGCACGTCACCGGGTTCATCCTGGTAACGACCATTTTGTGACTAACGATCGGGTTGAACGCCAGCAAGGTGGCGGCGGATCGGGCAGTGGTCAGGGAAACGCCGGTAAGGATGGTGAAGGCGAAGATGATTTTGTCTTTCAGATCTCCAAAGATGAGTATCTGGATCTGCTATTTGAAGATCTCGCCCTGCCCAATTTGAAAAAGAACCAATATAAACAGCTGACTGAATTTAAAACACATCGCGCGGGTTACACGGCAAATGGGGTTCCGGCCAATATCAGCGTGGTGCGTTCACTGCAAAACTCGCTGGCGCGTCGTACCGCGATGACCGCAAGTAAACGGCGGTTGATGCATCAGTTGGAAGAAGAATTAGCTTTACTGGAAAACTCAGAACCGGCTCAGTTGCTGGAAGAAGAGCGTCTGAGAAAAGAAATTGCTGAATTACGGCAGAAAATCGAACGGGTTCCTTTTATTGATACCTTCGATTTACGCTACAGAAACTATGAACGTCGTCCTGAACCTTCCAGTCAGGCGGTGATGTTCTGCCTGATGGACGTTTCCGGCTCAATGGATCAACCGACCAAGGATATGGCTAAACGTTTCTATATTCTGCTGTATCTGTTCCTGAGCCGGACGTATAAAAACGTAGATGTGGTGTATATTCGCCACCATACGCAGGCTAAGGAAGTTGACGAACAGGAGTTTTTCTACTCGCAGGAAACCGGCGGCACCATTGTATCCAGCGCCTTAAAGTTAATGGATGAAGTTATTCAGGAACGTTATGACCCGGTGCAGTGGAATATTTATGCCGCTCAGGCGTCGGACGGCGATAACTGGGCTGATGATTCGCCGCTATGTCGCGAGATTCTGGCGAAAAAGCTGCTCCCTCTGGTGCGTTATTACAGCTATATAGAAATCACCCGCCGCGCACATCAAACCCTGTGGCGGGAATACGAGGCTTTGGAAGCACAATTCGATAATTTCGCTATGCAGCATATTCGCGAACCGGAAGACATTTATCCCGTGTTCCGGGAACTGTTCCACCGGCAAACCGCCGAAAGTTGATTGATCAGAAAAATACAAACCGGCCAAACATCAGCCGGTTTTTTTATCTCTTCAACGCTGTAACTACCCTGCTTATTCCTATGAAAATCAGCGGATCTAACCTCGTTCACCTACAGCAGTTGACTGATATTTAACTCTTCCATTAAACGGTAATTATCTGAGTAATCCACCGGAATCGCGATCACGGCGGGGCCGTCAACGTCCATAGCCTGACGCAGTTTGGCGGTTAATTCATCAGCAGATTCAACGGCAAAACCTTTGGCACCGAAGGATTCCGCATACATTTTGAAATCTATCGGGCCGAAACTGACGCCGGAAGGACGGTGGTATTTTTTCTGCTCTTGGATTTCAACCATGTTATACCCATTATCCACCCAAATAATGTGCAACAAATTACTCTTCAACCGCACCGCCGTTTCCAGCTCCATGCTGGATTGCATAAAGCCACCGTCCCCAGAAACCGACACCACTTTTTGATGAGGATTTACCAACGCGGCGGCAATCGCCCAGGGTAAGGCTACCCCCATGGTTTGCTGGCCGTTAGACATCAAAATCTGCCGCGTACGGAAACTATACAAATAACGTGCAATCCAGATATGGAAACTCCCCATATCCACGCACAGCGTCACGTCACTGTTAACAATATCCTGCATCGCACGAACTAATCTCAAAGGATGAATAGCAAAACCGTTCATGCGTTCGGCTCGGTTGGCCAAATCACGGCGCTGGCGACCGCGTTCTTCCAGCACCGCCTCGGTCTGTGAGGTCAGGATTAACGAACCGTTCAGCCGTTTGGTCAGCTCATCCAGCGTGGTGGCTATATTCCCCACCAGCTCTTTTTCCGGTTGATAGGCAATGTCAATTTCCGCCGGTAATACATCCAGATGGATTAAGGTAGCGTGGCCGCTGTTCCACAGCGCCGGATCGTACTCCACCGGGCTATAACCAACGGTGAGAATCACATCCGCCTGTTGCAGTAACTTATCACCGGCCTGATTATTAAACAGCCCAACCCGACCCGCAAAACGATCGAAATGCGCCTGATCGATAACCCCAGCCGCCTGATAAGTGCTGGTAACCGGCAGTTGGCTATGGCGCAGCAGGCGTCGCACCGCCTCGGCGTTGGCCGGTTGGCTCGCCATTAAACCTAGTAACAATATGGGATTCTTGGCCTTATTGAGCAGTGCCGCAACGTCGACGATATCTTCCGTCCGCGCACTCCCGTTAACCGGGCAAGGCTGATGAGCCAGAATACGGCTGGTTACCGGCTCATTAATAATATCCTGCGGTAGGCTCACAAAGGCGGCGCCTGGTCGACCAAACTCTGCGGTTCTGAAGGCGTTTCCCATAACTTCCGGCAATGCGCTCGCGGCGGTCACTTCCACGCTAAATTTGGTGACTGGCCGGAAAATGCTGACGGTATCCATGCTTTGGTGAGTGATTTTCAGGCTATCCGCCCGTTTCACCGCACCGCCGATAGCGACCACCGGATCCCCCTCCGACGTTGCGGTGGCCAGCCCGGTCACCAGATTTGAACAACCTGGGCCAGAAGTCACCAATGCCACGCCGGCCTTACCGGTTAAACGGCCAATGGCTCCAGCCATAAAAGCGGCGTTGGCTTCGTGGCGTACCACTATGGTTTCAATCGTAGAATCTTCCAGTGAATCAAATACCCGATCAATTTTCGCGCCCGGAATACCGAAAACCTGCTTAACACCTTGTTGCTCCAGATGATTCACCACCAGATCGGCACCGCATTTCCATTCCTGCATTTCAATTTCATGACTCATGACGTTGTCCTTTGTTACCGCTCTCATTACCCATCAGGGGGAATTAACTTTCTACCGCGCGAATCGCTGTATCGAGATTCAACGGCGTCAAATCTGCTTTCAGGAAGTCATTGTCCTGCGGTAAATCAATCACCAGCTTGGTCAACGTGCCGAAAGTCAGCTCTCCGTTTTCCAGTTGATAATCAAGTACATGGCCGCCACCGCTGCGGTCATCGGTAATAAAATGCTCGTGGTAACCCGCGACATTAATGCCTTGGGTATAAGCCGGGCTGCGAAATCCGATAATCACGCCGCTGCGATGCTCGAATTCAAACGTCGGCTGTTCGGCAATGGCTTCGAGCATGGGTTTATAAGGGCGTTGCTGACGCGGTACGGTGCGGGTTTCAACGTGGCTAAACTTGCCATCGATACGCAATGCGCAGAACAGATTATCGGTCTCGGTCACATCATCAATCACATTGTGAATCTGCTGGCGGCTCATTTTATGCTCAAAACAACGTTTTTCCGTCGGCTGGAAGAAGGTCATCACTGCGAAGGGCGTTTTCTGCTCAGGCTGGGCGCTACGGGCGCTACCGTCCGAACGCAATTGATAAATTTCGCTGTTGAACGCCACTAACTCCCCATCGAGATTGTTGAAGGTTCCTAATCCAAAGTCACCGTGCTGAAGCAGCTGCTTCATGGTGATATTGCCTTCGTAAACACCACTAATTAGCGCACTCATCAATGAGGTTTGGTACAAAACACACTCTGGATGCCCTTTCTGATGGGCAATGAAGCTCTGCGCAATCGTCTCTGCACATGAACATACTGGGTGGTCTTGTTTAATCATGTCGCTCTCCCTCTTATCTGTAACATAAATTACACTTATGTTTAGTTATAAGGTTGACGCCAGAACGACATAAGTACCAATATAGGAACCTCACTATTTTGATATCAAAAATATATGGAACATCGTTATCTGCGTTACTTCGTTGCCGTCGCTTCTACTCGGCACTTTACCCGGGCAGCTGAAAAGCTCGGCATCTCGCAACCGCCGCTGAGTCAGCAAATTCAAAAACTGGAACGAGAGATAGGTACGCCGCTGTTACATCGGTTAAGCCGGGGAGTTGAACTGACGGAGGCCGGTGAGGCTTTCTATGCCGACGCCCTTCATATTTTGCAATTGACGGATGAAGCGGTTGAGCGAGCCAAAAGCATCGCCCGAGGGGAAACGGGAAAACTACAGGTTGGATTTGCCAGCTCCACCGCTTTCCAACCGGCGGTTTTATCCTTGTTGCACCGCTATCGAGAAACCTTTCCCGCGGTCATTTTATTGCCTAGCGAAGAAATCATGCCGGTGCTGATGAACGATTTACACAGCGAACGCATTGACGTGGCTTTTATTCGCCAGCCTTGTAGCGCCAGTACCGAATTTACCTGTGAGGTGCTAGTGGAAGAAGATATGGTGCTGGTGCTGCCCGCCAATCATCCTCTGCACCATTGTGCCAAAATCAGCCTGCGGGATTTACAGCATGAAAAGCTGATCACCTTCCCAAGGGAAGTTGGCCCCGGCTTGTTTGATGCCATTATGAACGCCTGTTATCGCGCCGGATTTGAGCCAGAACTGGGGCAACAATCGCCACAGTTGGTTTCCGCCATCGGCATGGTCTCAGCAGGATTTGGTATCACCGTAGTGCCGCGTTCACTAACAACCATTCATGCAAACAATGTTACCTACCATGAAATTGATGATGACCAGCTAAAAACCCAGATTACGCTGGCCTGGCGCCGCCACGAGCGCTCCACCGCGGTCGTGAATATGGTGAATTTGCTACGGCGTGGCGGATAATCCGGCGATTATGTTTCGTGAATTTGCGCAAAACGTTCGGCGAGGAAGTCCAATAGGCTACGAACCGAAGGCAGCAACCCGCGACGAGACGGAAATACCGCATGAATAATTTCCGGTTTGGGTGCCCAATCCGGTAGCAGGCGAATCAACGCCCCACTCTCTAGTTGCTCCCTGACCATCATCAGCGGCAATTGCACCACGCCAACGCCAGCCAGCGCGGCACAGCGCAACGCCACCATATCGGCAGTAATAAACCGAGGCTGATGATTAACCGCCGCGTGAGCATCATTTGGGCCTTGCAAATTCCAGACAAAATTCTGCTGCGGTTGCCCTAATCCTAAACTGGGGATGCCGGTCAGATCTGCCGGTGATCGGATTTCATCGCACTGCGCCAGCAACGCCGGGCTGGCAACCAGACTCTGGCAACGATCGGCCAGCACCCGCATCACTAAATCGCTGTCCTCAATCGGTCCAGGCCGTACTCTTATCGCAATATCAATAGCTTCCGCCACCGGATCAACCCGGCGATTCGTGGCTTCCAAATGCACGCTCACATGAGGGCAACTGGCCATGTAATCCGCCAGCATCTGGCTCACGTTCGCCTGCAACAACGCCACCGGACAGGTGACTCTGACCACGCCACGTGGCTCAGCGCGGGTTAACTCAATAGACTCCTGCGCCGCTTTGGCCTCCACCAGCATGGCTTTACAGTGCTCATAATAGGTTTGGCCGATCTCCGTCACCGCAAAACGTCGGGTAGAACGCTGCACCAAGCGAACGCCCAATCTGTCCTCAAGCAGCGCCAAACGGCGGCTGAGTTTGGATTTAGGCATACCCAGCACTCGCGCGGCTGCGCTAAAACCACCGTGATCGACCACCTGAACGTAGTAATAAAGATCGTTGAGATCTTGCATAGTCACCTTATTGTTCATTTAATAGGACAGTGATGTGCTATTTTGCTATCTACCGCTTAAATTATCCTAAACCTATACTTTATCCAATACAGCAACCTACCTGTTGTAAGGAGATTATGATGAAAAAAGTACTAGGTGTTTACACTGCGCCACGTTCCCACTGGGTTGGCGACGGTTTCCCGGTTCGTTCTCTGTTTTCGTATCAAAGCCATGGCAAGCAGCTGAGTCCGTTCTTGCTGCTGGATTATGCCGGTCCGCAGGATTTTAAACCGAGCAATCACCCGCGTGGCGTAGGGCAACATCCGCATCGCGGTTTTGAAACCGTCACCATTGTGTATCAAGGTGAAGTCCAACATCGTGACTCAACCGGTAAAGGCGGCGTTATCGGGCCCGGCGATGTGCAATGGATGACCGCAGGCTCTGGTATTTTACACGAAGAGTTTCACTCCGAAGCCTTCAGTAAAAGCGGTGGCCCGCTGGAAATGGTTCAGCTGTGGGTGAACCTGCCTGCCAAAGATAAAATGGCCGCACCTGGATATCAGGCGATCCTGAGTCAGGATATTCCGCGCGTTGAACTGCCGGATAACGCCGGTCGTGTTCGGGTCATAGCCGGTGAGTTCGACGGCCATACCGGGCCTGCCAAAACCTTTTCACCGCTGAACGTTTGGGATATGCGGTTGAATCAGGGCAGCGTCAGTGAAATTTCTCTGCCGGAAGGCTGGAATACCGCACTGATCGTCTTGCACGGCACCATTATGGTGAATGGCGAAAGCATTGGTCGCGAAGCGGAAATGGTCTTGCTGGATTCAGCGGGCAGCCATCTGACCATTGAAGCCAACAATAATGCCGTCTTGGTATTGCTCAGCGGCGAACCGATCAATGAACCTATTGTCGGTTACGGGCCTTTTGTTATGAACAGCGAGCAGGAAATCAAAAATGCCATTAAAGATTTTAATGGCGGACGTTTCAGCTCTATCGACCATTAAAATCTTTGATGGCCGATATCTCAGCCCCGCCGGCCTTTTTAGCGCTGGCGGGGCTTATTCTTTCCATCAACGTAATAAAAACTCAATAATTTAATGAGTTACAAACAATGGTTATCTTTTTAGCCGGTTTTTCTGCGTTATTAGCTGTCGACAACAAGCATTCATTTAACTTTTAATTAGTCGATAAAAAGCGACAGATTGAATACGCATTAAAAACTCTAATTAATTTATAAATATTGCACTATATTTACTCTTTATGACCATGGGGTTTCTCTCCTAAGGTAGGTTAAATACACGCTAAACAGATTTAAAAAAATCTACTTGTCGTTGTACAAAGTCTGTTCTTTGGGGAAATGACTTTATTATATTTAATTTCTTTGTCAGTTATCCTATTCTGTTTCTATATAGATAGTGATATTTGATTTACATATCCGATGATTTTAGTTTAATGATACAACGGCCTAGGCGCTTCTATTGCTACAGGAATCCTCATGAGCCATTTAAATGACCCTTTCCCCACTGAAAAAGATCTGTCTGCGTACAGTGAACATGAGGCGCTGTTGCAAGCATTAAATCTTTCTCTGGCTATTATCGAATTCGATCTTAACGGCGTGGTAGTCAATGTTAACCAGAACTACCTTGATTACTTTGGTTATCAGCGTGACGAAGTCATCGGACAGTCCCATAAAATGTTCTGTAAGCCCGATTTTATCGGGAGCAAAGAGTATCACGCCCTGCGTAAAAGCCTGCGCGCTGGCCAGTCTCTGGAAGGTCGCTTTGAGCGGCGACATAAAGACGGCTCCCCGGTATGGCTCGCCGCGATTTATCAGCCGGTTCCGGGTCGCGACGGTAAAACCGCCAAAATGGTCAAAATCGCCAAAAATATCACTCAGCAGGTGGCGCTGGAATCCTCAACCCATGAATGGGTACAGCTGCTGACCGAACTGACCGACCGCAGCGATAGCGCAATGTTTATTGCCGGTGGCAGCGATGACGGTCAGCTAACCTTGTATATTAATCAGGGTTTTACCAAACTATTCGGTTACAGCGCACAGCAGGCACTGGGGCAACCGATTGCTGCCCTATTACAAAATAAACCGCCTTCCTCATCGATATCGGCTTCGTCCGACGACCTTCACCAAACGTTGCAGCCGGAAGAACTGTTTTATAGTCAGGACGGCCAGCCTCATTGGTGCTCGGCAACCATAAATTCGGTCTATGACGAACAGGGGAAAGCCAGTTATACCATTGGCGTACTGACGGATATTACCCCGACCAAAATATATGAAGTACTACAATATAAGGTATTGGAATCCTTAGTGTTAGAGCGCCCGCTGGATGAAGTGCTGAATATGTTTTGTCTCGAGATTGAACGCATTGCGCCGGAAGTCGTGGTGAGTATTCTTCAGGCGCGGGATGATAATACCTTACAGCATTTGGCGGCTCCCAGTTTGTCACCACACTACACCGACGCACTGCAACGGGTGCCCATCGGCCCGCACAGCGGCTCTTGTGGTACTGCAGCCTATCGCAAAGAACCGGTATTAGTGGACGATATCGCCAACGACCCTTTGTGTCGTCGCCTCCGTCATATTTTGCTGCCACTCGGATTATTAGCCTGTTGGTCTAGCCCTATTTTATCCAGCCAGGGAGAAGTGCTGGGAACTTTTGCCTTCTACTTTCGCGAAAAACGCGGCCCTAACGCCTTCCACCATAAGTTAGTCAAACTGTCCACTAACCTGTGCGCGCTGGCGCTGGAAAGAAAACAGTCACGGATGAAAATCCAGCAACTGGCGCTGTATGACTCACTGACCGGCCTGCCTAATCGCGCCCAGTTCCTCAACCATGCTCATCAGGCAATTAGTCAAGCTGAAGCGCAAGGGCAATCGCTGGTCGTATTAGTGATTGATATCGACCGCTTTAAGCAGGTAAACGATTCATTGGGTCAGGCTGCGGGAGATGAATTGCTGTGTACCATTGCCCAACGATTACGCGGGGATATGGCCAAACACGATATCATTGGCCGTTTATCGGGGGACGAGTTCGTCCTGATTCTAACCGCTTTTGACGTTGATAAAACCACGCTACGAGTCGAGAAACTGCTGGGTTGCCTGTCACAGCCCTGCCAGATTGCCGGGGTGACCATTATTCCTTCTGCCGGAATAGGTATTAGCCTGTATCCAGATAATGGCAAAGAAATCAATACGCTGCTGCACAATGCAGATGCTGCCAAGCACAAGGCTAAAGAGATGGGCCGTGGACAGTTCCAGTTCTTCAGCAGAGAAATGAACCAGCTAAATTTACAGCGTCAGGCGCTGGAAGGCGCGCTGCGTCAAGCGGTGCATCTCAATACCCTGCAGCTCTATTATCAGCCACAGGTCAGACTTC
Organism: Yersinia sp. IP36721; assembly: GCF_003634395.1. Classification (NCBI taxonomy): domain Bacteria; kingdom Pseudomonadati; phylum Pseudomonadota; class Gammaproteobacteria; order Enterobacterales; family Yersiniaceae; genus Yersinia; species Yersinia sp. IP36721. The sequence continues at coordinate 17,374 of NZ_QCZL01000002.1, read as the reverse complement.
ACGATAGTCAACTTTACGGCGTAGAAGCCTTAAGCCGATGGCATCATCCAACGCTTGGGGAGATCCCGCCGCAGCGTTTTATTCCATTGGCCGAAGAATGCGGGTTAATTAATGAACTCGCGCTGTGGACTATTAATGAAGCCTGTCGTCAGTTGGCGGAATGGCGCCTGCGTGGCCTTGATGTACCGTCTATTTCCGTTAATTTATCACCAACCAATTTCCATAATTTAGGGCTGCCGGATATCATCGCCCACATTCTGCAACGCTACCATCTGCCACCGCAGGATTTAACTTTGGAAATTACCGAAGATATTCTGATTGATAATAATCCCAGTATTTTTGCCACCCTTCATAAGATCCATAAGCAGGGAGTCAGGTTATCAATGGATGACTTTGGCACCGGCTATTCCAGCCTGAGCTATCTACGTCGACTGGAATTAGATGAAATCAAGCTGGATAAGAGTTTCGTAAACGATCTGGAGCACGATGAAACCAGCAGAACGCTTAGCGAAGCGGTAATCCGCATTGGTGAAAGCCTGCAACTCTCCGTCGTGGTAGAAGGCGTGGAAACCGAAGCGCAACGCAACTTGCTCAGCCGTCAGGGTTATCTCATCGGGCAGGGATATCTGTTTTCCGAACCGCTGGATGCTTCCGCCATGGAACAATGGGTCATTGCTCACGCGTCAAGCTGATGGGGTTACTCATCAGCCTAACGCGGGTTAACTCACTCCACTACCATAAATTAATTTCCTCTGTTTATCCTTTATTTATCTAAATTGGCAATTAATATAATAAATCTGCTTATTATCACTTACACTAGCCCCTCACTTTTCAATACGGTTAATTTTAAATGGACTATTAATTAGTATTGAAATTATTTACCACTATTTTTTGTAGTGACTTATGGAACAGGATTTTTCATGAGAGTTGTATTACCGCTGGCTTTTTTATTCATTTCGGGTTGCTCACTTCCCCTTCCTCATTTGACCGACAAACAGATCGCTGAATTTGATTCAGATGCATTATGCTCCGCGCTGGGTACTTATAATAACGACGGTAAATCCGTATTACGCTTAACCGCCGAAGTGGAACGTCGAGGCGTCGCGATTAATCAGGAAAAATGCTATCGCATCAGCCATATGGCCATGCAAGCGCCCGTCGACGATACGCTACACGCAAACTGCGATACACGCCCCGCCTATGACATTCCTGGCAAGCAGCCGAGAGTTAAAATAGACGGCAAATGGCACCTGCTGCCGCAATCGCAATTTAACCACTCGCGCCCGCGATGCTCCTTTGGCGGTACGCACGCCTGGCGGCAATATCCAGACCCCAAGTTGCTCCCCGACCGTGACATGCTACGAATCATAAGTGAGTACAAAAAATAACCTGTGGTGATATCCTCGGTTAAGCTATCGTAACCCCGCCAAGTGTTATTAATTGGATCAGCTAATCTCGGGGTTTGTAGATAAAAGGAGAGTTATCAATCCGGTGCGGTAATCCTTCCCCGCACCGCTTCCCCAGAATTACCGTGCAATTAAAACTATTTGCAGGTTATATTTCATTGATTGTAGTAATCTAACCAGGTTGAGTTTTTCTGAGACAAGTGACGCCGTTGCCGAAACGTAGCCCCCTTTCCCAGCCAAATTCCTGTTTCTTGCCGCTTCTGTCACCTGGACGTTGTATCTCTGCTATGCAAAAATTTCTGTTTTTATTACTCAGCCTGATTCTATTAGGCCCACTGGGTATTGACCTTTACCTGCCCACTATTCCCGCTATTGCCAAAGGCCTGAATAGCAGCGAATCACTAATTCAATCCACCATAGCGCTGTTTATTCTGGTTTTGGGCGTCGGGCAACTGATCGCAGGTCCATTGGTGGATAAATATGGCCGCAAACCTATCGCCATCATCGGAATTCTGCTGTATATGCTGGGTGCCGCAATGGCCGCGCTAGCGACTACGCCAACGATGTTTGTCGCCTCGCGCCTGCTACAGGGAACCGCCGTATGTTGCACCGCCGTGGTGGCATTTAGCGGCGTGCGCGATCGTTTAAATGGTAACGAGGCCGCCCGAGCCTTTGGTTTTTTAAATGGCACCTTGAATATCGTCCCGGCGCTGGCGCCTTTGTTAGGCGGCCTGTTAGCCGAAGCCTTCGGCTGGCGCGCCCCCTTCTGGTTCTTGGTGCTATACGCCGTTCTGGTACTGATATTGGTGGTATTTTTCCTACCAGAGACCCGCCCAGCGGGAACCCAGTCGGTTAAAGGCTTACCGTTCAAAAACTATTTGCGTATTTTGCGTGACGATCGTTTTCTGGTCTTTGCGCTGGTGAACGCGGGTGCGATGGGAATGGCGCTGACTTATGTGTCTCTGGCTCCTAACGTATTGATGGGCGAGGCTAATCTCACACCGCTCCAGTTCTCACTGGCTTTCGGCGCCAACGGGTTCTGGATTATGTTTGTGAGTTTCTTTGCCAATAGGATCATTCAAAAAGTGGGCCGTCCAGCCTGTCTGATGACCGGTAGTCTGCTCATGGCTTTGGGGTGTGTAGGCTTATTATTTGGCGTAACACAATTAAGTGCGGAAATGCAGAATAGCTGGCCGACTTACATGTTGCCGGTCGCCAGTGCCTGCGCCGGTCTGGCCTTTATGATGGGCCCGGCGACCAGCTATGCCTTGGAACCTTACGCCAATGAAGCCGGTGTGGCCTCTGCTCTGGTCGGTTTTGTGCAAATGGCCGGCGGTGCCGCCTTGGGTCTGATCGCTATGTCATTACCCATTCAGCCTAAGCTTTCGCTGGCGTTGGTGATGTTAACCGGCTGTTTATTGGCGTGGATTGCCCGCAGTGCCAGCAAGCGGATGCCGACCATCATCAAGAAAATTGCCTGATAATGATTGCGGATCGCTCTGTCGATCCGCTTTCGCGGAATGAGTTGGATGACGTGAACTCGTCGGGTAATAAATGGTATGGATAATTAATCTTAGAGGATCATTGATAACCCGCTAAATCAGCCGTTATTTTACTCTGCCCTAATGTTTATCCTACGTTAGCACTTACTTTGTAATAACCTCAGTGCCAGCCTTGCCAAGGCTGCTTTCCGCCAATAATGACAAAACACCCTTTCCCCACCTTGGGGACGCGGTTGTATCATTGGTTGCACAAATTCCTGCGCCCAGTCAGGCAAATCAAATCTAGGCTCATTTTCTCCACTTGAAAATTTTCGAATGATTTCGCGACAATGTCCTTCGCAGGATAAAATTGCTTCGACTTTTTCCTGTCCCTCCAGAGTGGCAGAAAAAGCGACAATACGTTGACCCTCTAGGCTGCGTTGTCCCGTTCTCCAACAGTATCCTACTATCCTCCGCCCCTGTGCCTGCCAGTCAAAATGCAAATAGCCATGATGAGGATTTTCTGCTCCCGCAGCCCAACTCAACGTCCCGAAGCGATAACGTAAATGACGAACTCGGTGCCCGTTAATCTCTAATAGACAACCTTTATTCGTACCAACCGAAGCCAGCAGGCAAAATAGAGTTCGGGGCGCTTCACTGCAATAAACGCCATTCCACGGATACAAATAAGTATCAATCTGATGATCGATATCTGGAATAAAGCGATTCCAGTCGATGCAATAATCCGCCAAGACTGAGATTATTCTGTCGCAGTTTGGCTGAGACCTATTTAATAGGTAATGGATAACAGCCATCATGACTTTCTTACGAGTGAATAGCGCATAGATAAACCCGCGGTTATCTGACGCGGATATGAGACCCGCCCGATATTGCTGTTCTTCCTGGTTTGGCTCTATTACACCACCGATAGTCCGCAACGTAACTCGATGCCGCTCCCGTCGCGCCAGTGAAATAGCGCACTGGACTGCTGGATCGGGGGCCTTTGGATCGCAATGATAGATAACCAAGACCCGATACCCCCGGCGTACGTAATACAACATGGCTTCGGTCATCTGCATATAAATGATATAGCGGGATTGGCTATTATTATACAGAACATTGAGATCGTAACCGTCCGGCCGCCTGTTTTTCATCCATAGCTGAGTTATCGGATGGAGCAAGCAATAAAATAGATAATCTGCATTTTCAATTAATACATTAACGCCAGAGGGAAATACAATGGCTTCGGCACCCGTTCTGATAATCATCAACTCACCGGAGGTTTCTTTGGTACTTTTCACCTTGCTATCCAGCCGAAAATCATCGGCAGCCATGTTGCGCTCCAGCGTTTCCCATGCGCGGCTATGCGCCATACGGGATAAATCAGAGGTAATCAGACCCACGAGTTGGCGCATCATATTTCCTCGCTAAAACTGTCTCGGTTAGCCGATAGAAAGATCGTCGATAATATTGATCAACAATAGTTTTCCCTAGTATTGAAAATAAACAATCAAACCCCGATGCTACCGCAGTGATAATATTGAATACAGACAAAGCATGAGCTGAGAGATAGATATTAATGACAGGATGAGTATTCTTGTCTGATTCATTCTCAACTGGAGTGAATCTATTCTGGCAACTGACATAATACTCTCCTATTCGATTTCATTTATTCTCAGAATATAAAATCATGCGGATGATCAGCAGTTCAACCACTATAAATAAATCAGATGAGGTGGCAATAATAAAAACCGAAGGGAGAATAACGATATAAATGGGTTTTATAACCACTATTCACATGTCGCCATATCAACAAATTAATGAAATGAGATCAAAATAAAGAAGGCATATCTGGATAAAGATACGCCTTCAGGATAGGTTTCGGAATATCGGAATTTTCAAGCTTAACTCTCGATTTTCACCGGCACTCTGGGAGCCAAAGCGCACATCAATTCGTAGCCCACGGTTCCCGCAGCGGCGGCAACGTCGTCAATCGGCAGATTTTTCCCCCACAATTCAACCTTGCTACCTGTTACGGCCTGTGGACAAAGGGTTAAATCCACCATCATCATATCCATTGATATAGTGCCCAAGGTTCGAGTCATAACGCCCTCAACCCATGCCGGAGTACCCGTTGGCGCATGACGCGGATAGCCGTCGGCATAGCCGCAGGCCACGACGCCAATACGCTGAGCATCGCTGGCCTGATAGCGGCTGCCATAGCCCACGCCATGGCCCTTGCTCAAATCCTGAACGGCGATGATTTCACTACACAAACTCATTGTCGGTTGCAAACCGGTGTCCGCAATATCTGCCGTCCTACCACTCGGGGACGCCCCGTATAAAATAATACCCGGCCGTACCCAATCTCGATGAGTTTGACTGTGCCAAAGCGTCGCGGCGGAATTGGCAAAACTGCGCGGAGCAGGAATATTGGCACTGGCATCGCTGATGTCATTAAACTGCTGCGCCACGCCGGTAGGATTATCCGCATTAGCAAAATGACTCATTAACGTAATTTGATCGATATTGGCAATGCTTTTCGCCCATTGCCAGACCGTCTCAGCCTGACGAACCGGAAAACCTAAGCGGTTCATTCCGCTGTTCAGTTTAAGATAAACATTAAGTGGTGCACTTAACCGCGCTCGTTGAATAGCGTCTAATTGCCAATCACTGTGTATCGTCGTCGTCAGACGATAATGATCCAACAACGTCAAATCCTGCGGTTGAAAGAACCCTTCCAGCAATAGAATTGGCCCTTTCCAACCCTTCTCACGCAGTAAGACTGCTTCATTGAGATCCAATAATGCAAACCCATCGGTAGCGGATAAACTTTCCCACACTCTGCTCAGGCCGTGACCGTAAGCATTGGCTTTAACCACTGACCATACTTTTGACTGAGGAGCACAATTTCTGATGACATTAAGATTATTATCAAAGGCAGACAAATGCAGCGTGGCAGATATCGGGCGAGGCATGCGCGTTCCTTTTTACTTTACCGGGTTTGTCGGGCTTTTAATTGTTACCGGATTATTTATTCTATGAAATAACGCGCACATCAAGAGGCCGATATTACCCAGCCGCTTGTTGTGCAATATTTGAAAATTAGCGAATCGAACGCGCCGCGTACAGACTGCCATGATTCGCGGAATGGAATCCCGGACTATAACGAGCAACCGCTAAATCATCGGCGTCAATGGCGGTCTGACGGCCAGAAATGATATCGGCCAGTAGTTGCCCTGAGCCGCAGGCCATTGTCCAGCCCAGAGTGCCGTGGCCGGTATTCAGATAGAGATTTTTCAGCGTCGTCCGCCCTACCACCGGCGTACCGTCAGGCGTCATTGGACGCAACCCGGTCCAGAATGTGGCGTGTTCAACTTTGCCCCCATCCGGATACAAATCCTGCACCACCATTTCCAGCGTTTCCCGACGGGCCTGTTCCAATTGGGTATTAAAACCCACAATCTCCGCCATACCACCGACGCGAATACGATCGTCAAATCGGGTAATTGCAATCTTATAAGTTTCATCCAACACGGTAGAAAATGGCGCAGAATCCGGATCGGTAATTGGAATAGTCAGCGAGTAACCCTTTAGCGGATATACCGGAATAGACACTAAACCCTGTAGTAATGACGTGGAATAAGAGCCAAATGCCACGACATAAGCATCTCCCTTGATCACGTCATTGCCGCAAAGTACACCAGCGATTTGATTACCGTCCACCAGCAATTTATCTACCGAGCGGTTAAAAATAAATTTCACTCCGGCGGCTTCAGCCATTTTCGCCAATTGCTCGGTAAATAAACGGCAATCGCCGGTTTCGTCGTTAGGTAAACGTAATCCGCCGGTCAGTTTATGAGACACTTTGGACAAGGCTGGCTCTATGGTCGCTAATTTATCAGCGGTTAATAATTGATAAGGTACGCCCGCATCCTCCAATACCGCCATATCTTTTGCAGCATTATCAAACTGTTGCTGAGTCCGGAACAATTGCAAGGTTCCACCCTGACGGCCTTCGTATTGGATTCCGGTATCTTCGCGCAGATCTTTCAGGCAATCCCGACTGTATTCGGCCAGCCGAACCATGCGGCTTTTATTGGTCATATAATGGGAAGTACTACAATTTTTCAGCATCTGCCACATCCAGCGTAACTGGAAGCTGCTGCCATCTAATCGGATGGCCAGCGGAGCATGGCGTTGGAACATCCATTTAATGGCTTTCAACGGTACGCCCGGAGCTGCCCAAGGCGCGGCATAGCCGGGGGAAATTTGCCCCGCGTTACCTGCGCTGGTTTCCTGAGCCGGGCCAGATTGGCGGTCAATGACCGTTACCTCATGGCCTGCTTTTGCTAGGTACCAGGCGCTGGCCACCCCCACCACTCCACTTCCCAAAATGATAATACGCATACCTTAACTCCGCCGATAATACATAAAGCATAATATTCTGCTGACAGAAAATTAACTTAGTGTAAAAAACTAGCCAACAATTTGATCGTGGGTTGTGATTCTGCTCACAGTTATTTTATATTTTAATCTTATTGTTTTTCAAGTGATTTACATTATTGGCGATAAGATTCGGTTTGAACATCATAAACAGGTATATATCTCAATAAATTCATTAAGTTAGCTGTTTATAGTCCAAATAATCCACAACTTGAACAAGATGACTTTGACGATATTTAATTCTTATAAATTGCCATTAATGCAGAATAAAATATTGCCAAATAGAAGAATAAGATGATGCTCCCAGCGCGGAAAAAATAAACTATATTGACATAAGGTCTTGCCGTGCTTCAGTTTGTTCAGATTGAGCTAGGATTATGCAAGGGACAGGTATTTGGCCAGATGTTAAAACCGTGAGGGTGCGCTGATGACAACTTCAACTGAAAAAACGGGCGCGCAAGATAAGCGTCTGACTGACGGACCAGACTGGACTTTCGAATTACTACAGGTTTACCTCGATCAGATCGATCGGGTCGCCAAACATTATCGATTGGATACCTATCCGCATCAAATCGAGGTGATCACCTCTGAGCAAATGATGGATGCTTATTCAAGTATTGGTATGCCAATAAATTATACCCATTGGTCGTTTGGCAAAAAATTTATCGAAACGGAACAGAAATATAAACAAGGCCAGCAGGGTCTGGCCTATGAAATAGTGATTAACTCCAACCCTTGCATCGCCTATCTGATGGAAGAAAACACAATTACGATGCAGGCACTGGTCATGGCTCACGCGTGCTATGGGCATAATTCCTTCTTTAAAAATAACTATCTTTTCCGAACCTGGACTGACGCCAGCTCCATTGTCGATTACCTGCTGTTTGCCCGCCATTACATCAGTGAATGTGAAGAACGCTACGGTGTAGAAGAAGTGGAACGACTGCTCGATTCCTGCCATGCGCTGATGAACTACGGCGTTGACCGTTATAAACGCCCGCAAAAAATTTCGCTACAGGAAGAAAAAGCTCGGCAGAAAAGTCGGGAGGAATATCTGCAAAGCCAGGTCAACTCCCTATGGAAAACCCTGCCGCGCATTGCTCGAGAAGAAACCCAGGCTGAAGCGCTACGCTATCCAAGTGAACCCCAGGAAAATATTCTCTATTTTATGGAGAAAAATGCCCCATTACTGGAGTCCTGGCAGCGGGAAATCCTGCGCATCGTACGCAAAATCAGCCAATATTTTTATCCGCAAAAACAGACTCAGGTGATGAATGAAGGTTGGGCCACTTTCTGGCATTACACTATTTTAAACCACCTGTATGACGAAGGTCGGGTCAGCGATCGGTTTATGATGGAATTCCTGCACAGTCATACCAACGTGGTGTACCAACCCGCCTATAACAGCCCTTATTACAGTGGGATAAACCCTTATGCGCTGGGTTTTGCCATGTTTCAGGACATCAAGCGCATCTGTATGTCGCCAACGGAAGAAGATCGCTACTGGTTCCCGGGTATTGCCGGTTCTGATTGGTTAGATACGTTACATTTCGCCATGCGTGATTTTAAAGACGAAAGTTTTATTAGCCAGTTTTTGTCGCCCAAAGTCATGCGCGATTTTCGTTTATTTACCGTACTGGATGACGATAAAAATAATTATCTGGAAATCTCGGCGATTCATAATGAAGAGGGTTATCGGGCTATTCGCAATGAGCTGTCTGCTCAATACAATCTGAGTAACCATGAACCAAATATTCAGGTTTGGAATGTCAATTTGCGCGGCGACCGCTCACTGACCTTACGCTATATTCCGCAGGATCGAGCTCCGCTGGATAAAAGTCGTCGAGAAGTGATGAAACATATCCATCGCCTCTGGGGATTTGACGTACACATTGAACAGTTGAATGAGGATGGCAGCACCGAACTGCTGGAAAGCACGCCACCACGTGAAAGCAAATTGTAACCTTTGCCTTCGTCTGATGCGGTTTTATCGAGAATACCGTTTATCAGATAGTAAAAAGGGCCATAGTAAAAAGGGCCAAATGGCCCTTTTTTATTGTCATTTGCCGTTCTAGCGGCGCGCTTCAGCCAGATCGCTCGGCATTGTGCCTTGCATACTGTGCCAGATCGCCCCGCTTTCTTTCCCGTAGTTACGCAAACATTCCATAACCTGGTCGTATGATTTATTTTCGCACAGGCTAGCTAACTGGCTATAAAAGTTCAGCGCTAGCTTACGGGCTTCCGGGTTAGAGAAATAATAACGACCAACGCGAGTATAAAGACCTTTTAGTCCGTTCAGGATTAGCCCGTAAATCGGATTACCGGAAGCAAATGCCAGACCGCGGAAAATGCCGTAGTCCAAAGCAGTGAAAGCTTCTGCGTGATCTTCTACCTCTGACGCTTTCGCCAGTATATCCAATGCTTGATCGGGATGTTGGCGGAACGCAGTCCGCACAAAAATCGAAGCGATATTGGTTCGAACAGCGAGTAAATTATCTATCAATTGAGGGACGCTATCGTGGTCCAGGCGAGCCAGTGTTTCAAGAATATTAAGGCCCGACGTCTCCCAAAAATTGTTTACTTTTGTAGGCTTACCATGCTGAATGGTGAGCCAGCCATCGCGAGCAAGACGTTGCAATACTTCCCGCAAGGTCGTTCTGGTTACCCCGATGAGTTCTGAAAGTTCACGCTCCGCGGGCAAAATAGATCCTGGAGGGAAGCGATTATTCCAAATACTTTCAATAATGTACTCTTCCGCGAAACCGGCAGGACTTTGCGCCTTTATAACCATGTGTGTGACGTTCCGTAGCGATATTTTTCAGCAATTTAATAGAGCTTATCATACCAGACGCGCCGTGTATGATATAGCGTCGCAGCAGAACAATTGGTGAAAGCGGTCATAAAATGGCAAAAATCGCGCCAACTTCACGCTACTAGTCATATTTTTACACTCTTTAAATCGCTTGCTCAAAGCACGCCGTAAGCTTGATTATTAACTGAACCATAGAAAAATTAAGGGGATAATGACACACAATGGATATGACCAATCGACAGGCTCTAATCAAGAACTTTCTGGGCAACTCACCAGACTGGTACAAAATAGCCATTATCGGTTTTCTGATAATAAACCCTCTCGTCTTTTTCTTCGTCAGTCCCTTTGTCGCGGGATGGATGCTGGTCGTTGAGTTTATTTTTACCTTAGCGATGGCGTTAAAATGCTACCCGTTGCAGCCTGGCGGTTTATTGGCGATTCAAGCAATTATTATTGGGATGACCAGTCCGCATCAGGTTGCGGAGGAAATTGCTAATAATCTCGAAGTGCTGCTGCTATTAATCTTTATGGTGGCCGGTATCTATTTTATGAAACAGCTGCTGTTATTTGTCTTTACCAAGCTGCTGCTGAATATTCGGTCGAAAATCATTCTGTCTTTGGCTTTCTGTCTGGCCTCCGCCTTCCTCTCTGCATTTCTCGATGCACTAACGGTTATCGCCGTGGTTATCAGCGTATCCGTCGGTTTTTATACTATTTATCACCACGTTGCCTCCAATCATAGCGATAAGGACGTCAACGATGACAGCTGGATAGATTCGCAGGAAAACCGTAAGGCACTGGAGCAGTTCCGCGCCTTTTTACGCAGCCTGATGATGCATGCCGGTGTCGGTACTGCGCTGGGTGGCGTAATGACGATGGTTGGCGAACCACAAAATCTGATCATTGCCAAAAGCGCTGGCTGGCATTTCTTCGATTTCTTTATTCGCATGCTTCCGGTCACTTTGCCTGTATTTGTTTGCGGTTTATTGGTCTGTCTGCTGGTTGAGCGTTTTAAACTGTTCGGCTACGGTGCAGAATTGCCGGATCGTGTGCGCCAGATTTTGAAAGAATACGATCAGCAAACCTCCGCCAAACGCACGCGTCAGGAAAAAATGAAATTAATCATTCAGGCGTTAATTGGCGTTTGGTTGGTTGTAGCGTTGGCATTACATTTGGCTGAAGTGGGTCTGATTGGATTGTCCGTTATTATTCTGGCCACGTCGTTGTGCGGCGTTACCAACGAACATGCACTGGGCAAAGCATTTCAGGAAGCCTTGCCTTTTACCGCGTTATTGACGGTATTTTTTGCCGTGGTGGCGGTAATTATTGAACAGCATCTGTTTACGCCGATTATCCAGTTTGTCCTACAGTCGTCGCCATCGGCGCAACTGTCGCTGTTTTATCTGTTTAACGGTTTGCTCTCTTCCGTATCTGATAATGTTTTTGTCGGCACCGTTTATATTAACGAGGCTCGTAGCGCCTTCGAACAGGGTGCTATTTCCCTACAGCAGTTCGAACTACTGGCGGTGGCCATTAATACCGGCACCAATTTACCTTCCGTTGCTACGCCTAACGGACAGGCCGCATTCTTATTCCTGCTGACTTCCGCGCTGGCTCCGCTTATTCGTTTATCCTACGGAAGAATGGTGTATATGGCACTGCCCTATACCATTGTCATGACGTTGGTTGGTCTTCTATGCGTTGAGTTTGCATTAGTTCCTATGACCGAATTAATGATTCAATCGGGCCTGATAGCCGTGCCGCAAATTGACCCAGGCGCACTGGTTACACACTGATTCCTTGCATTCTGACCTCAGCCAGCCCTACACTTTTATACTAAAGGGCTGGCTTAAAATGCCATTAACATCATCAAAGATGAATTTTTATCCGTTAAATCGTGGTCTAAGCGATAAACAGATGATTTTCGCTTAAACTTGTCGCCGGATAGCTGGCAGCAATGATGAATTGGTTTACACTGCCACTACAATTGCTTACTGCATGGAATATAAAGATATGTTGCAATTTCTTAACCGTTGCTCCCAAGGGCGCGGTGCTTGGCTTTTAATGGCTTTGACTGCACTTCTGCTTGAGCTGGCCGCACTCTATTTTCAACACATCATGCTATTACAGCCATGTGTAATGTGCATTTATGAACGCTGTGCGTTGTTTGGTATTCTTGGTGCTTCGCTGCTTGGCGCTATTGCGCCCAAATCGCCATTACGCTATTTAGCGATTGCATTGTGGATATACAGTGCCTGGAAGGGCGTGCAATTAGCGTGGGAACATACCATGTTCCAACTTCACCCTTCCCCATTTGCCACCTGCGATTTCTTTGTTAATTTCCCGTCCTGGTTGCCACTAGACAAATGGCTGCCTTCTGTATTCCTGGCCAGTGGCGATTGCTCAGTGAGACAGTGGCAATTCTTATCTCTTGAGATGCCTCAGTGGCTAGTCGTTATATTTTCCGCCTACCTTGTGGTTGCTATTCTGGTTCTTATTAGTCAATTTGTTAAGCCGAAAAGACGTGACCTGTTTGGCCGATAAATAACAAACTCCTAATCTTAAAAAGGTGCTGAAAGGCACCTTTTTTTATTTGCATAATAGCTATAATTATCCAATCTCAGAGAAATAGCCAGAATCAAGTACATTAATAACCTACCCGTCAATATAAGTTCCGTTAAAAATGAAATGAAGTAAAAAATTTTGGACTAAACTTATCTATTTAACTATTATCAGCGACAAAAAAACTGCCATTACCTACCAGTAAGACTAACCAGGCTATATAAGTGCGTTATGACAACTTTATAAACAGGAAAACACTGGGAGATTAAGATGTCTTGCCTCAAAAAAAATGGGGTCGCCATATCTGTATTTATTGTCATTGTGATTGTGAATATTCTTTACCTCTATATGGGTAATAACCTGCTAAAAGATACCGCCCGGTTCGGTGCCAGAACGGCCGAACTGACGGATAAAACTATACCAGCACTTGCGGCCTGCAGGAGCTTTATTACTGATACCGTGCAATTAAGGCAGTTGCAGCTTCAACTGGTTAATGCTCACGATGATAAAGCTGTTGAGGAGGTACGGAAAGAAACAAATGAGTTAATAATAAGAATAGAAAATACTTTCTATATGTATAGTAAAACCTTGCCAGAGAGCAATAACAGGCAGGATCTTGACGAGGCGTATCATGCCTGGCTGCGTTATATTAGCCTAAGTGAAAAAGCAGTTTCGCTGTATCAAAACGGATATATTAATGAAGCGAGAAATATTCTTTTCAACGATGCACTTAGCCATTTTATCGATTTTGAACTCCGAAACATGCGACTCTTGAAATACAGCAGTGAGCAGTTATCCGAGGCGAAAATGGCCATCTCGGAGGTAGATAAAAGCGCCAAGATATTATTCTGTTTTGGGCTTGGATTCAGCTTACTTCTGCAACTGACCTATTTGGTCATTATATTCAAACAGATTATAACTAATAAGAGAGCAATTAGAGAAGCTAATATAGACCCGTTAACACATTTATTCAATCGGCGTAAATTAGCGAAAGATTGGAAGGTCATCCACTCGCTGAACAAACCCATTACTCTGGCTGCCGGCGATATCGATCATTTTAAGAAGATCAATGATACCTACGGGCATCCTGTGGGTGACTTTATACTTTGCGAGTTGGCTAATATGTTCAAAAAGAATAGCCGAAAATCAGATATGGTGATACGCATTGGCGGTGAGGAGTTTGCCATGGTCTTTTTCAACTGTCATGTGGAGAACGCTTATCAGCAAATTGAAAAAATCAGGAAAGAGGTCGAAGAGACAATTTTCACTCCAGCAAGCGGGGATAATATTAAACTCACCCTTTCATTTGGGCTAAAACAGCTAAGTACGGATACACCAACATTAGATTCGCTACTAAAAGCCGCAGATAATAATCTCTATAAGGCCAAAAACGCTGGAAGGAATCAAACCGTTTATTAATCGTTATAACGACAGCCCCTGTATGGGGAACAGGGGCTGCTTACCCTTTCTACACAGAGAAAACGTAAGACTCTAACGGTATCACTTGCAGTAAAACTTAGGCCTTAAGACTTTTACAGGTGAAATTCAATGTTTTCTCACCGTTGTTCAAATCTAGATAAATAGGCGTGGTGGAGATATTCAACGCAGCGTGAAAAGTGCTGTTATCAACAGTACGTTGAAAAAGCAGACGTTCGCCATTGGCGTCATTTTTAATTTCGGTGAATTTGAAAATAGCACCGTCAATGGTTAGTTGTTGGTTAAGGCCATCCAGCAAACTCTCTGACTTTAACCCCGATTCAGTTAAACACTGTAAACGCATCAGCGGAGATGCCAATACTGAGGCAGAGAATGTACCTATGACCATCGCTAATCCGAAGGTAAACAACACTAATTTATTTTTTTTCATGGCATTCAACTTATCATTTTAATCTTACCTGCATTATGTCATATCCAGTCAAGCAGGTAAAAAATGTCACTGGTTTAATTGCATTAAATCAATATCCTGATGCTGTCGATTCCCGCTCCCCTAACGGACTAGGGTTTTTACCTGGGCAGACGTAGAATAGTCGCCATGTTCATTCACCTTTAGATTGAACAACACATTGGAGCGCTAAAATGAGACGTACAACCATGATTATGATCGCCGTGGCAATCCTGGTCTTTTTGTTCTCTTATTTCACCGAATCTTGAGTAACTCGGAGCCGCTCTCATTTTGCGGTCAAACAGAGACGAGCAGAGTTTATTGCTCAGAACCCCAGATTCACATTGCATAAGAGACGACTATGAAGCATTCAACGCTGCGGCGCTCGCTGCTACTTGCAGGTATCACCCTTCCATTGGCCAATCTGGCATTCCCCTCATGGGCGAAATCTGCCGGCCAGCCATTATCTGAACAATTGACAGCCCTTGAGGAAAAAGCTCAAGGTCGTTTGGGCGTTTCGCTGATTAATATCCAAAGCGGTAAAGAACTTCAATATCGTGGCAATGAAGCTTTCCCATTCTGTAGCACCTTTAAGCTGGTACTGGCGGCAGCAATATTGCGCCAAAGTATGTCTCAACCTGTTTTGCTGGAAAAACATATCACGTATTCTGAGGCCGACCTGCTTTCCTATGCGCCGATAGCTCGCGAAAATTTGGGAAAAGGCATGACGATAGCTGCACTTTGCGCCGCAGCGCTGCAATATAGCGATAACACTGCTGCGAATTTATTAATTCAGCAACTTGGCGGATTAGAAGGTGTGAATAAGTTTACCCAGAGCCTCGGAGATACTGCATTTCGTCTGGATCGCTGGGAACCTGAATTAAACAGCGCTATTCCTGGTGATCCTCGTGATACCACAACGCCAAGCTCAATGGCGGCGTTAGTGAAAAAAATACAGTTCGGCGATGGATTAGCGCCAGCCCAGCAGCAACAGTTGGCTCAATGGTTAAAAGGAAATACTACGGGAAATGCCAGCATTCGCGCCGGTGTTCCAGCAGACTGGCTCGTGGGTGATAAAACCGGCAGCGGTGATTACGGGACAACCAATGACGTGGCCGTACTTTGGCCGCCAACGGGAGCACCGTTAATTCTCGCAGTATATTTTACCCAACATAAGAAAGATGCAGAATCACGACGGGATGTTCTGGCTGAAGCAACGCGAATAATTTTAGCCCAGTATAACTCTTAAATAGCAGCTAACGATATTATGACTTCCCCTGCGGTTTCCACACAGAAATAACAGGGGAATATTCTCGAATTAAACAATGTTTGATTTGTTGAATCGTGTTGAACCTACTGACCCTCACATATAGTGACAAATAAAAAATCTCATTTAAAATTTACCAAATACTAGTTGCGAATGATATTCGATGAATTAATCAGTAGATAGTTACGCCCCTAAATAACATTTTATTGCCTGATAAGAATCATATTTTTATATGTCAGCATCGACCTTGCCGACTGGTGGTTTCACAATACGATAGAGAGATAAAGCCGCCTTTGCTATTTGCCCCAAAATATTGTGACCAACACCAGAAAAAGATGCCTGACGAGATCCTTGCAGTTTAAAAACTCTCGTTCTATGGAGCATACATTTACTCCTAATTTATTCTTACCCAAATACCTATTACCTTGATCTTAAGTTGATTAGCCTGAGTTTGAACGTTAGAAAAAATCCCTTAGCAGCTTCACCGGGATGGCCGCCGTGTTGGTACTCAACCCACTGGCTGGCTGGCTGGCTGGCTGGCTGGCTGGCTGGCAATATTTTCCGCTTGATCCACACCAATTAGAATCTTTTCATTTTTCGAACTTTGCATCATGAAAAGCATACCATACCGTTTCACCTCAGGAGCAGTAATCATGAACCACCGCTGTACTCACATTAAATTTATCATTAAGCTTTAAACTTAAACTTAAACTTAAACTTAAACTTAAACTTAAACTTAAACTTAAACTTAAACTTAAAGTGAATATTGTTACTTTAATGGAAAAATATCAAACGCAAGTTTTATTTTTGTATAAATATAATAAAGACCAATAAGAAGTGCATTTCAAATGATGAGTGAAAACAAGAAATGATAAGGCTACCCCCTCCTCACGATGGCTACGCAGCAAGAAGAAATAACCTAGATCTATATATGATAATAACCTTGGATTTTAATGACAATAAACCACTGGCACACCCGGTTTTTTAAAAGAAAACAATTCTTTTCATCAATTGACTACCTGGCCCAGCTAGGCTTATTTAAAATAGGCAGATGTCTGAAAGCGAAGTGACATGAAGTAAGATTTAATCACGGTTTAAACAGAGTATTACCGCAAAATGACTCGCTACTTAACACGTAGTAACATCGGTTTGCGGTAATTTTTTGCCCCGTATATGCCCCGCCAGCTTTTCACTCCCCCTTCAACCTGAAATCATCCAGGCTGTCATCGAACTTCATGATGTCCTTCTCCAGCCTGGATGATTTCAGTTCCGATTCACCGCAATACACGACAACAAAACCTAAATCCGTGCCGACCTGCGTCCCTGCCAAATATTCCAAATCACTCAGGCTTTAGTGGCCACTCAATTTCATCAGTACTTGTATCTGTTTCATAAAGTTTAATGACATAGCTTTTCCAGTCGTTCAGCGTTGGGCCAACAACGCCAAGGCTAATGTTAAGATCTTCTGCAAACTCCAACGGCTTCATCTTTTTAAGTGCATAAGAGATTAAATCATCC